>JAKBBK010000006.1 GCA_021808525.1 Pseudomonadota bacterium | reverse complement strand
CAGCGCCGCCGCCTGCCGCGCATCCTCGGGCAGCGGCTGCTGCAGTGCCCGCAGGCTCAGCCGGTAGCCCCTGCCGCAGGCCAGGCGCTCGGCGACGGCGAACACGATGCGCGCGCCGGTGAGCTGGACCAGGCGCGCCGGCAGGGTCATGGTGTAGGCGGGCCGCCCGAAAAACGGCGCCCACACCCCCTCGCCGGCCGAGGGAGCCTGATCGGGCAGCATGCCCACGGCCTCGCCATTGCGCAGCGCGCGCAGCAGCGGGCGCATGCCCGCCACGCTGGCCGGCGCGGTGCGCAGGTTCTCGCGCAGGCGCGCGCCGGCCAGCGCCTGCAGCCAGGTCTTGTGCGGCGGGCGGTACAGCACGGTGATCGGGCCCCACTGCGCGGCCACCTGGGCCGAGACCTCGAAGCAGCCGAGGTGCGGCGTGAGGTACAAGACGCCGCGGCCTTCGCGCCGCGCCTGCTCGACCGCCTCGCGTCCGAACACCTGCACCCGGTGCACGGCGGCGCCCGGGCCGCGGCGCAGCCATACGAAGGGCAATTCCGCGGCCATGCGCCCGGCGTCCATGGCCGCCCGCAGCGCCAGCCGGCGCGAGCTGAAGCCGGCCTGCGCGAGGTTGGCGCGCAACACCCGCCGGTAGCGCGGCGATGCGGCGTAGACCAGCAGCCCGGTCACGGTGCCGGCAGCCTGCAGCAGGCCCAGCGGCAGCAGCGACAGAATGCGGAACAGGCGCAGCATGGTGGACGGCGGCTCGGGGAATGCGTGCAAGGCGGGCGGGGCAAGGCGAGCATGTTAGCGACGCCCGGGCAGCCGGCCTATAATGCGCACTGTCGCCGAGTTAATGACAACTTGCGGGGCGACAAGCCGGCAGGCCCAGGGTCCGCCGGCCGTGGGAACCGCTAAAGCGTCGGCATGCAGCAGATCCGAGGCGGTTCCCCCACCGCATCCCCTTTCCGGAGCTCGCGCATGGCCGATCAACCCACTTCCTCGCACCTGTTTACCTCCGAATCGGTTTCGGAGGGCCACCCCGACAAGGTGGCGGACCAGATCTCCGACGCGATCCTGGACGCGCTGCTCGAGCAGGACCCGCAATCGCGCGTGGCCGCCGAGACCCTGGCCAACACCGGCCTGATCGTGCTGGCCGGCGAGATCACCACCCGCGCGGTGGTGGACTACATCCAGGTGGCGCGAAACACCCTGCAGCGCATCGGCTACGACGACGCCGATTTCGGCATCGACCACAAGAGCTGCGCGGTGCTGGTGGCCTACGACAAGCAGAGCCCCGACATCGCGCGCGGCGTGGACCGCGCCCAGGACGACGACCTCGGCCAGGGCGCCGGCGACCAGGGCCTGATGTTCGGCTACGCCTGCGACGAAACCCCGGAGCTGATGCCGGCGCCGATCTACTACGCCCACCGCCTGGTCGAGCGCCAGAGCCAGGTGCGCCGCGACGGGCGCCTGCCCTGGCTGCGCCCCGACGCCAAGAGCCAGATCACCTTCCGCTACGAAGGCGGACTGCCCGTGGGCATCGACACCGTGGTGCTGTCCACCCAGCACGCGCCCGACATCGAGATGGGGCAGCTGCGCGAGGCGGTGATCGAGGAGATCATCAAGCCCGTGCTGCCCGCGCACTGGATGCGCCACCCGGTGAAATACCTGATCAACCCGACCGGGCGCTTTGTCATCGGCGGCCCGCAGGGCGATTGCGGCCTGACCGGGCGCAAGATCATCGTCGACACCTACGGCGGCGCGGCGCCGCACGGCGGCGGGGCCTTCTCGGGCAAGGACCCGAGCAAGGTGGACCGCTCGGCCGCCTACGCGGCGCGCTACGTGGCCAAGAACATCGTGGCCGCGGGCCTGGCCAGGCGCTGCCTGGTGCAGGTGTCCTACGCCATCGGCGTGGCCGAGCCGACCAGCATCATGGTGACCACCCAGGGCACCGGCGTGGTCGACGACGCGCGCCTGGAGCAACTGGTGCGCCAGCACTTCGACCTGCGCCCGCGCGGCATCATCCGCATGCTCGACCTGCAGCGTCCGATCTACGCCAAGAGCGCGGCCTACGGGCATTTCGGTCGCGACGAGCCGGAGTTCACCTGGGAGGCCGTGGACAAGGCGGCGGCCTTGCGCGCCGATGTCGGCCTGAGCCCCGAGGTGCCGGTGGCCGCGGCCTGAGTACAATTTCGCGATCCCGAGGAGCGTTGCAACGCCCGCTGCGTGGAACGCGCGTCCAGGACGCGCGTTCGCGGCGGGTCGCCAGGCTCGGGATCCGTTGACGTCGGCGGCGCCGCACCCGGTGCGCGCGCCGCCCATGCAACCGCGCTCACCTCACCCGTGCCCGTCACGGTGATGCGGTGCGCATCCCCTGGCGGGCCCACGTTTCGCGGAGATTCCGACATGAACGCTGTGGCTTCCAACGCTTCCCCCCCCGATCACGTGGTCGCCGACCTCGGCCTGGCCGAGTGGGGCCGACGCGAGATCCGCATCGCCGAGACCGAGATGCCCGGCCTGATGGCCATCCGCGACGAGTTCGCGGCCCGGCAGCCGCTGCGCGGCGCCCGCATCACCGGCAGCCTGCACATGACCATCCAGACGGCGGTGCTGATCGAGACCCTGCAGGCGCTGGGCGCCCAGGTGCGCTGGGCTTCCTGCAACATCTTTTCCACCCAGGACCACGCGGCGGCCGCCATCGCCGCCAGCGGCACCCCGGTGTTCGCGGTCAAGGGCGAGAGCCTGGAGCAGTATTGGGCGTATACCCACCGCATCTTCGACTGGCCGGATGGCGGCTACTCGAACATGATCCTGGACGATGGCGGTGACGCGACCCTGCTGCTTCACCTGGGTGCGCGCGCCGAAGCCGACCTCGCGGTGCTGAACCATCCCACCAGCGAGGAGGAGCGGGTGCTGTTCGCGGCCATCCGCGCCCAGCTGCAGGTCGACCCGAAGTGGTACTCCACGCGCCTGGCGCATGTGCGCGGGGTCACCGAGGAGACCACGACCGGCGTGCATCGCCTCTACCAGATGCACCAGCGTGGCGAGCTGCGCTTCCCGGCGATCAACGTCAACGACAGCGTCACCAAGAGCAAGTTCGACAACCTGTACGGCTGCCGCGAGAGCCTGGTCGACGGCATCAAGCGCGCCACCGACGTGATGGTGGCCGGCAAGATCGCCGTGGTCTGCGGTTACGGCGACGTCGGCAAGGGCTCCGCGCAGGCGCTGCGCGCGCTGTCGGCGCAGGTGTGGGTGACCGAGATCGATCCCATCTGCGCGCTGCAGGCGGCCATGGAGGGCTACCGCGTGGTCACGATGGACGAAGCCTGCTCGCAGGCCGACATCTTCGTCACCGCCACCGGCAACTACCACGTGATCACCCATGAGCACATGGTGCGCATGAAGGACCAGGCGATCGTGTGCAACATCGGTCACTTCGACAACGAGATCGACGTCGCCTCGCTGGAGCAGTACCGCTGGGAGGAGATCAAGCCCCAGGTCGACCACATCATCTTCCCCGACGGCCGGCGCATCATCCTGCTGGCCAAGGGGCGTCTGGTGAACCTGGGCTGTGCCACCGGCCACCCCAGCTACGTGATGAGCTCGAGCTTCGCCAACCAGACCATCGCGCAGATCGAGCTGTTCACACGCACCGAGCAGTACCCGGTGGGCGTGTACACGCTGCCCAAGCATCTGGACGAGAAGGTCGCGCGACTGCAGCTGCGCAAGCTCAACGCGCGCCTGACCGAGCTGAGCGACCAGCAGGCGGCCTACATCGGCGTGCCCAAGGAAGGCCCGTACAAGTCGGCGCACTACCGGTACTGACCGGCATGAAGCTCGACCATCTCAGTTTCGAGTTCTTCCCCCCGAAGACGCCCGAGGGCGCCGACAAGCTGCGCGCGGCGCGTCGGCGCCTGTATGCCTGCGCGCCGGAGTTCTGTTCGGTGACCTTCGGCGCCGGCGGCTCCACGCAGGAGGGCACGCTGGACACGGTGCTGGAAATCGCCGGGGAGGGGGTGCGCGCCGCGCCGCACCTGTCGTGCATCGGCGGCAGCCGCGACAGCGTGCGCGCGCTGCTGCAGCGCTACCGCGCGGAGGGCATCCGGCGCATCGTCGCGCTGCGCGGCGACCTTCCCTCGGGCTACGGCCTGGGCGGGGAGTTCGCGCACGCGGCCGATCTCGTGGCCTTCATCCGGGAGCAGACGGGGGACTGGTTCCACATCGAGGTCGCTGCGTATCCGGAGACCCACCCCCAGGCGCGCAGTCCGGCCGACGACCTGAAGCATTTCGTGGCCAAGATGCGCGCCGGCGCCGATTCCGCCATCACCCAGTATTTTTTCAACGCCGATGCGTACTTCCGCTTTGTCGACGAGCTGCGCAAGGCCGGCGTCGAGGCTCCGGTGGTGCCGGGCATCATGCCGGTGACCAACGCCAGCCAGTTGCTGCGGTTTTCCGATGTCTGCGGCGCCGAGGTGCCGCGCTGGATCCGGCTGCGCCTGCAGTCCTTCGGCGATGACCGCGCTTCCATCGTGGAATTCGGACGCGACGTGGTGGCGCAGCTGTGCCGCAGGCTGCTGGAGGGGGGCGCGCCGGGCCTGCACCTGTACACCCTGAACCAGGCCGAGGCCAGCCTGTCGGTTCTCGAAAGGTTGTGAGCCCCCCCGGGGGGGGGCAACCCCCTCTACTGCTAAGCTCGGCGCATGAACGAGCACGGGTCTGGATCCGAGGGGCGAGGCGGGGCGTTGCCGGAGGCCACGCCGCTGGGTGACGTGGCGCGGCCGGCGCTGGAGGGCGAGGCGATGGAGCGCAGCCACGTCAGCGCGGAGGCGGCGCTGGCGCATGTGCAGGCGCTGTACGCCGACGGCGTGGCGCGCCTGCACGAGGCGCTGCGCGACACGGTGCGGGGCGCGCCGCCGGCGCAGCGGGTGCGCGCCTTCTACCCGCGGGTGCGGCTCGAGGCGCAGGGGCATCCCAGCCCCGAGGCCCTGGCGGATTCGCTGCCCAGCTACGGCTTCGTGTCCGGCCCCGGGGTGTTCGAGGCCACGCTGACCCGGCCCGACCTGTTCGCCGATTACTACCGCGAACAGTTCGAACTGCTGTTGCGCAACCACCGCGCGCCGCTGCAGGTGGGGCCCAGCGAGGTGCCGATCGCCTTGCCCTTCACCTTCGACGAACATACCCGATTCGAGGCCGAACTCGACGCCGCGGCGCGGCGCGAACTCCTCGCCGGTTTCGACATGCCCGATCTTTCGGCGATGGACGACGGCATCGCCAACGGCACCTTTTCGCCGGCGCCGGGGCAGGCGCGGCCGCTGGCCCTGTTCAATGCGCCGCGGGTGGACTACTCGCTGCAGCGCCTGCGCCACTACACGGGCTGCTCGGCCGAGCATTTCCAGAACTTCGTGCTGTTCACGAACTACGGCTTCTACGTCGATGAGTTCGTGCGCATGGCCCATGAGATGATGCGCGAGCCGGCTGCCCACGCGCAGGACTACGTGGCGTTGGTCGAGCCGGGCAACGTGATCACGCGCCGCGCCGGAAGTGCGCCCCAGCCCGGCGACGCCGGCATGCCGCCGGCACGCATGCCCCAGATGCCGGCCTACCACCTGGTTCGCGCGGATCGCTCGGGCATCACGCTGGTGAACATCGGGGTCGGGCCGTCCAACGCGCGCACCATCACCGACCACGTGGCCGTGCTGCGCCCCCACACCTGGCTGATGCTGGGGCACTGCGCGGGCCTGCGCAGCAGCCAGCAACTCGGCGACTACGTGCTGGCGCATGGCTACGTGCGCGAGGACCATGTGCTCGACGAGGACCTGCCGCCCTGGGTTCCGATTCCGGCGCTGGCCGAGGTGCAGGTGGCGCTGCAGCAGGCCGTGGCCGAGGTCACCCGCCTGCAGGGCCTGGAGCTCAAGCGCGTGATGCGCACCGGCACGGTGGCCACCACCGACAACCGGCATTGGGAACTGCAGCCCTTCGGCGGGCCGCTGAGCACGCCGCGCCTGCGCTTCTCCCAGAGCCGAGCCATCGCGCTGGACATGGAAAGCGCCACCATCGCCGCCAACGGCTTTCGCCTGCGCGTGCCCTACGGCACCCTGCTGTGCGTCAGCGACAAGCCGCTGCACGGGGACCTGAAGCTGCCGGGCATGGCCGACCGCTTCTACCGCGAGCGCGTGGGGCAGCACCTGCGCATCGGCCTGCGCGCGCTGGAAATCCTGCGGGGCCAGCGCATGGAGCGCCTGCACAGCCGCAAGCTGCGCAGCTTCGACGAGGTCGCGTTCCAGTAATCCGGGCGCAAGGCCCGCGGCCGGGGGCCGTCAGGCCTGGGCCTGGCGCACCCAGTCCGCCCACTCGCGCAGCAGCGCGGCATCCACCGCGGCCAGGGCCGAGCGCTTGTCCAGGGAGTTGTCGAACACGGCGTCGCCGCGCAGGGTCTGGGAGCTGCCGCCGGCCTCGTCCAGCACCAGGCAACCCGCGGCGAAATCCCACAGGCCCTGGGCGCCGTGCACGTAGACGTGGAAGCGTCCGGCGGCCACCCAGCACCAGTCCAGCGCCACCGAGCCCAGGGAGCGCTGGGAGGCATAGGGCGGCGCGGTGGCCAGGCGCGAGGCCAGCGCGGCCGGCAGACGCTTGAAATCCACGCAGGCGATGGCGCGGCGCATGGGCGGCGCGCCGGGGCAGCGCAGCGCGCGGCCCTGCAGGCGCGCGCCATGGCCCAGCGCGGCATCGAACAATTCGTCGCGCATGACGTCGAGCACCAGCCCCAGGCGCACCCGCCCGGCCTGCACCCAGGCCAGCGAGGGTCCGAAGGCGGGCAGGCCGGCGGCGAAATTGCTGGTGCCGTCCAGCGGGTCGAGCACCCACAGCCCGGGACCCTCGGGCGATGCCGCCTCGGCCTGCATCAGTTCGAGCTGGCGCTGCGGGCTCATCTCCTCGCCCAGCAGCGGCACCTCGGGCCAGCGCTCGGCCAGTCGTGCCTGCAGATGGCGTTGCATGCCCAGGTCGGCGTCGGTGACCCAGCTGCCGTCGTCCTTCAGGCGCGCGCGCGGGTCGGCGGCACGCGGCAGGATATGCTCGCGCGCCGCCTCGCGCAGCAGCGCGCCGAGGGCATCGAGGTCGGAGGGGAGGGGAAGCCGGAAGGACATGGTCCGAGGGTCTCGCGATGCGTCGCCAGGCACGGGCGCGCTCAGGATTCGCCAGCCGGGGCGCCCGGAACCAGGATGGTCGGCGCCGCGGGCGCGGCCGTGCGCGGCCAGTCCGCGCTGTAGTGCAGGCCGCGGCTTTCATGGCGCAGGCGCGCCGAGCGCACGATCAGCTCGGCCACCTGCAGCAGGTTGCGCAGTTCCAGCAGGTCTCGGTTGACCCGGAAGTTGGCGTAGAACTCCTGCACCTCGGCCTGGAGCAGGGCGATGCGGTGCGCGGCGCGCTCCAGGCGCTTGTCGGTGCGCACGATGCCGACGTAGTTCCACATCATGCGCCGAAGTTCGTCCCAGTTGTGGCTGATCACCACCAGCTCGTCGGCGTCGCTGACCCGGCTCTCGTCCCAGTCGCGCAGGCGCGGCGTGCGCGGGGCCTGCTCCTGCGCGATGGCCTGCGCCGCGGCGGTGCCGAACACCACGCACTCCAGCAGGGAGTTGCTGGCCAGGCGGTTGGCGCCGTGCAGGCCGGTGTAGGCGACTTCGCCGATGGCGTGCAGCCCGGGCAGGTCCGTGCGCCCGGCCAGGTCGGTGAGCACGCCGCCGCAGGTGAAGTGCACCGCGGGCACCACGGGAATGGGCTCGCGCGCGATGTCGATGCCCAGTTCCAGGCAGCGCTGATGGATGGTCGGGAAATGATGCCGGATGAACTCCTCGCCACGGGCCGTGATGTCGAGGTACACGCAGTCGATGCCATGGCGCTTCATCTCGAAATCGATGGCGCGCGCGACCACGTCGCGCGGCGCGAGTTCCGCGCGCTGGTCGTGCGCCGGCATGAAGCGCGTGCCGTCGGGAAGGCGCAGCACGCCGCCTTCGCCGCGCACGGCCTCGGAGATGAGAAAACTCTTGGCCTTGGGGTGGTACAGGCAGGTGGGATGGAACTGGATGAATTCCATGTTCGCCACCCGGCAGCCGGCGCGCCAGGCCATGGCCACGCCGTCGCCGCTGGCGGTGTCGGGGTTCGTGGTGTAGCGGTAGACCTTGCCGGCGCCGCCGGTGGCCAGGATGGTGTGCGCCGCGCCGTAGGTGTCCACGCGCCCGCTGCCCAGGTCCAGCGCGTAGGCGCCCCAGCAGCGGTGCTGGTGGCCGTCCTCGACATGGCGCCCGGTGATCAGGTCCACCGCCACGTGGTTCTCCAGCAGCCGGATGCCCGGGTGGGCGCGCGCGCGCGCCAGCAGCGTGCGCTGGATCGCGGCGCCGGTGGCGTCGGCCACATGGGCGATGCGGCGCTGGCTGTGGCCGCCCTCGCGGGTCAGGTGCAACTGGCCGTGCTCGGTGTCGAAGGGCACGCCCTGCGCGCGCAGCCAGTCGATGGCATTCGGTCCCTGCTCGATCACAAAGCGCGTGGCCGGCAGGTCGTTGAGCATGGCCCCGGCCACCAGCGTGTCGTGCACATGGGACTCGAAGCTGTCGCCGCTGCCCAGGACGGCGGCGATGCCGCCCTGCGCCCACTGGCTGGAGGAGACTTCGAGTTCGCGCTTGGCCAGCACGGTCACCGGCATGCGGTCGGCCAGCTGCAGCGCGGCGCTGAGCCCGGCCAGGCCGCCCCCGATGATCAGCACGCCGTCGGAACCAGGGGAAATCGAGGCCATCGTGGATTCAGAATTCGAGGTTGTCGATCAGGCGCGTGCGTCCCAGGCGGGCCGCGCCCAGCACCACCAGATGGGCTTCGCGGCGCAGTTCCTCCGGCCGCGCCGGGGCCTGCAGGTCGGCGCGGCGGCGCACGCTGAGGTAATCGGGCTCCCAGCCCAGCTCGCGCAGGCCCTGCTCGGCCTGCGCCTGCGCCTGGCGCAGTTGCTCCAGGTCGGCGCAGGCAGGCGCGCGCGAGGCCAGTTCGCGCAGCGCGCGCTGCAACTGCGGCGCGCTCGCTCGCTCGGCCGGGCTGAGGTAGCCGTTGCGCGAGGACAGGGCCAGCCCGTCGCTGTCGCGCACCGTGTCCAGGCCCTCGATGCGCACCGGCAGCGCGAATTGCTCGACCATCGCGCGGATCAGCATCCACTGCTGGTAGTCCTTCTTGCCGAACACCGCGGCCGAGGGCTGAACGAGTTGCAGCAGCTTGAGCACCACGGTGGTCACGCCCTCGAAATGCCCGGGGCGGGACGCGCCCTCGAGTTCGCCGGCGAGTCGCGGATCGGGAAGCACGTGGAAAGTCTGCGGCGCCGGGTACATCTCCGACTCGTCCGGCGCGAACAGCATGTCGCAACCCGCCTGCTCCAGCATGTGCGCGTCGCGCGGCAGGGTGCGGGGATAGCGCTCGAAGTCCTCGCCGGGGCCGAATTGCAGGCGGTTGACGAACACGCTGGCGATCACCGGCGCGCCGAGCTCGCGGGCCCGCGCCACCAGCGCCAGATGGCCGGCGTGCAGGTTGCCCATGGTGGGGACCAGCACGGGACGGGGCCCGGAGGACAGGGCCTCGCGCAGGCTCGCGCGGCTGTGCAGGATCTGCATCGATCGGCTTCCTCAGGTCGCGTAGCCGTGCAGCGCCTCGTCGGGGAAGGCGCCGGACTTGACGTCTCGCACATAGGCCTGCACGGCCGCGCGGATGCTTCCCGCGCCGAGCATGAAATTGCGCACGAAGCGCGGCTTGGCGCCGAGCGTGATGTCGAGCATGTCGTGCAGCACCAGCACCTGGCCGTGGGTGCGCGCGCCGGCGCCGATGCCGATGGTGATTCCCGGGAACTCGGCGCTGACCCGGGCGGCCAGATCCGAGGGCACGAGTTCGAGCACCAGCATCGCCGCTCCGGCCTGGCCGAGTTCGCGCGCCTGGCGCAGCAGGGTCTGCGCGCCCTGTTCGTCGCGCCCCTGGATGCGGTAGCCGCCCAGCGCATGCACGCTCTGCGGCGTGAGCCCCAGATGCGCGCACACCGGAATGCCACGGTCCACCAGCGCGGTCACCACCGGCGGCGTCCAGCCGCCGCCCTCGAGCTTGACCATCTGCGCGCCGGCCTGCATCAGCGTCGCGGCGCTGCGCACGGCCTGCGCGACATCGGCCTGGTAACTGCCGAAAGGCAGGTCGGCGAGCACCCAGGAGCGGGGCGCGCCGCGGCTCACGCAGGCCACGTGGTAGCTCATCTGCTCCAGGCTCACCGGCAGCGTGGAGCCGTGGCCCTGCATGACCATGCCCAGCGAGTCGCCCACCAGCAGGCAGTCGACGCCGCAGTCCTCGAGCAGCGCCGCGCTGGCCGCGTCGTAAGCGGTGAGCATGGCGATGTTCTCGCCGGCTTCGCGCATCGACCGCAACCTGTGCAGGGTCATGGGCTTGCGACTCGCGGCAGGTGCCGTGCCGCCGTAGGGCGCTGAGGCACCCTGGGATGGGGGTTGGGACATGGTCAGGAAGGGGTGTAGGCCAGGCGCAGGTACAGCGGCGCGAAGGCCTCGGCCTGGGTGATCTGCACCAGGCCCTCGCGCGCCAGCTCCAGCAGCGCCACGAAGGTGACCACCGCGTGCAGCACGCCTTGCGTGGGCTCGAACAGGTCGGAGAACTCGGCCCAGCGCCGGTCCTGCAGGCGCCGCAGCACGCTGCTCATCACCTCGCGCATGGAAATCTGCTCGCGCCCGATGGTGTGATGGGCGTTCAGGCGCGCACGCCGCAGCACGTCGGCCCAGGCGCTGCGCAGCTCCTCGACCCCGAGCTCGGGCAGCAGCGAGCGCGGCGTGCGCTCCACCGCCACCTGCACGCGCCAGAAATCACGCCCGGCCTGCGGCAGCGCGTCGAGTTGCTGGGCCGCCAGCTTCATGCGTTCGTACTCGAGCAGGCGCCGCACCAGCTCGGCGCGCGGATCCTCGGGTTCCGCGCCGTCGGGAGCCGGGGGGCGCGGCAGCAGCATGCGCGACTTGATCTCGATGAGCATGGCCGCCATCAGCAGGTATTCGGCGGCCAGCTCCAGGTTGGTGCGCCGGATCTGTTCCACGTACTCCAGGTACTGGCGCGTGACCTGGGCCAGGGGAATGTCCAGGATGTTGAAATCCTGGCGCCGGATCAGGTAGAGCAGCAGGTCCAGCGGCCCCTCGAAGGCCTCGAGGAAGACCTCCAGCGCATCGGGCGGAATGTACAGATCCTGCGGCAGCTCGAACAGGGGCTGGCCGTACAGCCGGGCCACCGCGAGGCCGTCGACGGTCTGCGGCAGCGAGTCCGTGGCCGCGGCCAGCGCCTGCTCGGGCGCGCCGGGATCGACCAAGGCGCTGGACACCGGGTTGGCTCCGGTTTTCAGTCGATGCCGTACACGTAGGCCTTCTGGCGCACGCGGGCAGCGTCGAATCCGGCGCGCAGCTGGGGGTCCTGCGGGCGGTCCCACAGCAGGGAGCGCCCGGCCTTCTGCTCGGACTCGAGCTCGGGGCGCTGGGATTTCAGTTCCTGCAGGAAACGCGTGGCTTCGGACACGTAGGGTTTGACGGCGAAGGGCATGGGCGTCGTACCGGGGTAGGAGGATGGGGCGAAAAGGGGAATATGCAATGTTAGGCGGTTTGCGCCCGCGGGTCCCCGGCCGCGCGCAGCAGGTCCAGCGCCGCCTCGCAGGCAGGCGCCGCCGGCGGCACCCGGCCGTGGCCTCCGAGGGTGACGCTCAGGCGGCTCAGTTCCGGGCTGAACAGCTCCGGGCCGGTGCTGGTGAACAGCATGAGCAGCGGGCGCGCCAGCGCGGCCGCCAGGTGGCTGAAGCCGCTGTCCACGCCCACCACCAGCCTGGCGCCGGCGAGCAGCCATGCCATGTCGGTCAGGCTGCCCCGCGGAGCCAGGCTCGCCGCGCCCGGGGGCCAGGCGGCGATCAGGGCCTGGGCGCGGGCCTTCTCCTCCTCGCTGCCCCAGGGCAGCACCAGGCGCAGGCCCTGGCCCAGCAGGCATTCGCCCAGCGCGCGCCAGTGGTCCTGGGGCCAGAGCTTGTCCGCCTTGGAAGCGCCATGGGCGAGCACGGCATAGGGTGCGGGCGAGACGCCCCGGCCGGGCGGGGGCACGGCAAAGGCCTCGCGCAAGCCGTAGCGTGGCGGGCCCGAGGTGTCGGTGTCGAACACCGCCTGCGCGAACAGGCGGCGCCCGGGGGTGCCGTGCACTCCGGGGGGGCGCGCGTAGTGGCGGTCGTACAGGCGCGCCGCCAGCGGCTCGCCGCCGCAGTCCGCCGCGCGGTACCCCACGCGCAGCCCGCCGGGCGCCAGGCGCGCCAGGCGCCCCACCAGCGCGCTCTTGAGCACGCTCTGGGGGTCCCAGATCAGGTCGAAACCCCGGCCGCGAAGCGCGCGCACCTGGCGCAGCAGCTCCGGCAGCGCGCCGGCGCGGCGTTGTTGCGCATCCTTGAGCGGCAAGGCGTGCACTTCGCGCACGCCCGGGTGCATGCGCGGGATCTCGGCGAAGCGCCGGTCCACCGCCCAGTGCAGCTCCAGGCCCGGCCAGCGCGCCAGCATGTCCGAGACGGCGGGCAGGGTCTGCACCTGGTCGCCCATGGCCGAGAGTTGCACCAGCAGCACGCGCCCGGGCTGGCCCGGGCGGGGGCCCGGCCAGCGCAGCGAGGCTCGCGGGGAGCCGGCGAGCGGCGGCGGGGTGTTCACGAATGGCGGGGCGGCACGCCGAGGTCGCGCCCGAGCACCCGCTCGAGCACGCGCAGCGGCGCCGTCGACGGCACCAGCTGGTCGTCCGGGTGCAGGTAGAAGGTCTGCTCCATCATGTGCTGCCCGCTCATCACCGCATGCAGCACCTGGTCGGAGAACACCACCCAGGTGCTTCCCGGGAGGAAGTCCACCGCGGCCTGCGGTGCGTCGCGCTGGTAATCCAGGTCGGCCTTGGCCAGGTCGTGCAGTTGCAGCATGGCCTGATCGTAGGGCGTGCGCAGGGCCTTGGTCACGCGCAGCAGGCGCAACAGCCGGGCCGAGCCGGGAAAGGCCGGACGCAGGCGCGGGGCGAAGCGTTCGGCGAAATCGGCGAAGGCCTCGCCCACACGCCACTGGCGCGGGCGCTGGCCCGGGTGCACGTTGGTGAACACCCGCAGCAGGCGCACCCCGCGCATCGGATTGGAGGGGAAGGCGTCCACATGCAGCCGGGAGTCGTCCTGGCGCCAGGATCGGTGGCGGGTCTCCACCTCGAAGGGCCGCAGCGAGGCGTTGCCGGCCCGCAGCTTGCCCCGGTATTGCGGGAACAGGCGATCGACCAGCTGCGCGGACTGCCGGGCGAAGCGCTCGATCATGGCGCGCAGCTGGGCCAGCTCGGCCTGCGCGCCCTGCGCGCCACGCAGCTCGCCCGATCCGCGCAGGCTGATGTTCTTGGCCTGCCCGTTGCTCCAGCACGGATCCAGGAAGCGGGCCTCCCCCTCGTGCAGCGCGAAGGGCATGCGCGCGAAGCGCAGCACGCAGCCGGCCTCCACCAGATGCTCCAGGTGCCGGCTGGGGCCCTGCTCGTAGGCGGTATCGTCGAAGTCGCGCAGCGCCTGCTGCGGCGTGGGCTGCGCCGGTCGGCGCCCCTCGGGAAGGTTCATCGGGCCTGGCATGACGGCTGCTCGCGCCTGCGGGCTCAGCTCACCCGCATGCCGGGCCGCGCGCCCGTGTCGGGAGACAGCAGGAAAATGCCTGGCGTACCGTCATCCCCCGAGGCGGCAAGCAGCATGCCTTCGCTGAGCCCGAATTTCATCTTGCGCGGCGCCAGGTTGGCCACCACCACGGTGAGCTTGCCCACCAGCGCGGCCGGATCGTAGGCCGAGGCGATGCCGGAGAACACGTTGCGCAGCCTCGGTTGCCCCGCCTCGTCGCGCTCGCCCAGGTCCAGGCTCAGGCGCAGCAGCTTGGTCGAGCCTTCGACCGCCGCGGCGTCGTGGATGCGGGCGATGCGCAGCTCCACGCGCGCGAAATCGTCGATGCCGATGCTTGCCGGGGCGCCTTCCTGCGCCCGCGGCGCCGCGGGGGCCGCGGCCGCCGCGGGAGCGACCGCGGGCGCTTCGGGCTCCAGCAGGCGCTGCAGGCTGGCGGGGTCGACGCGCTGCATCAGGTGACGGTAGGGAGCCACCCGCCGCGGCAGCTCGGCGCAGTCGCTCCAGAGGAAATCGCGCTCCAGCCCGAACAGCTCGCGGGCCACCCGCGACGCGGTGCCCGGCAGCACCGGCGCCAGCAGTACCGACAAGGTCCAGAAGCCCGCCATCGCCCGCGAGCACACGTCCTGCAACTCGGCGCGGCGCGCCGGGTCCTTGGCCAGCACCCAGGGCTGGGCGCTGTCGAAGGCGGCGTTGATGCGATCGGCGTGGGCCATGATCTCGCGCAGGGCGCGGGCGTACTCGCGTCCGTCCAGCGCGGTGCGCACGTCGTGCGCCAGCGCCACGGCGGCATCGCGCATCGCGTCGGTGGCGCCCAGGTAGTCCAGGCGACCCTCGAAATGCTGGGCGATGAAGCGACTCGCGCGGCTGGCGATGTTCACGTACTTGCCGATCAGGTCGCTGTTCACGCGGGCCACGAAGTCTTCGGCGCCGAAGTCGAGGTCGTCCACGCGCGCCGACAGCTTGGCCGCCAGGTAGTAGCGCAGCCATTCGGGATCGAGCTTGAGCTCCAGGTAGCGCAGGGGCGAGATTCCGGTGCCGCGGCTCTTGCTCATCTTCTCGCCCCCGACCGTCACGTGGCCGTGCACGTTGATCTGGCTCGGAGTCTTGCGCCCGGAGTAGTGCAGCATGGCGGGCCAGAACAGCGTGTGGAAATACACGATGTCCTTCCCGATGAAATGCACCTGTTCCACCGAGGGGTCGGCGAGGAATTCGTCGAAACCCTGCGTGGTGCGCGAGGGCTCGTGCCAGTGCGCGGCCGCCTGGCCCTTGTCGAAATGGTTCTTCAGGCTCGCCAGGTAGCCGATGGGCGCGTCCAGCCAGACGTAGAAGTACTTGCCCGGCGCATCGGGGATCTCGATGCCGAAATACGGCGCGTCGCGGGAGATGTCCCAGTCGGCCAGCCCGCCATGGCCGTGCTCGTCGACGGCGAACCACTCGCGCACCTTGTTGAGCACCTCGGCCTGCAGGCGCGGCATGCCGTGCGCGCCGCTGCCCTGGGTCCAGTCGCGCAGGAACTCCGCGCAGCGAGGCGAGGACAGCTGGAAAAAGTAATGCTCGCTGCTGCGCAGCTCCGGCGTGGCGCCGGACAGCACCGAGTAGGGCTTGCGCAGCTCCGTGGGCCCGTAGACCGCGCCGCAGACCTCGCAGGAATCGCCGTACTGGTCGGCGGAATCGCACTTCGGACAGTGGCCCTTGATGTAGCGGTCGGGCAGGAACATGCCCTTGACGGGGTCGTAGAACTGCTCGATCGAGCGCGCGTAGATCAGGCCGGCCCGGCGCAGCGCGCGGTAGATGTCCTGCGCCAGCCGGTGGTTCTCGGGGCCGTCGGTGCTGTGCCAGTTGTCGAAGCGGATGAGAAAGCCGTCGAGGTAGGCCTGGCGCCCGGCGGCGATGTCGGCGACGAACTGCTGCGGGGTCTTGCCCGCCTTCTCGGCGGCGATCATGATGGGCGCGCCGTGCGCGTCGTCGGCGCAGACGAAGTGCACCTCATGGCCCTGCATGCGCTGCAGGCGCACCCAGATGTCGGCCTGGATGTATTCCATCATGTGGCCGATGTGGAAGGCGCCGTTGGCGTAGGGCAGCGCCGTGGTGACGAACAGGCGTCGCTTCGCGGCGGGCGGGGTGCTGGAGGGGGTGGGCGTCGGCGAGGTCATGCGCGGTCGAATGCGGGCCGGCCGGCGGGGGCCGGCGCGGCGGGGGCGGCTGGGCCGGCGCGGGCCGGCGAGGCGGCGCGGGGCGCGCCGAATGCGTCATTGTAGGCAGGCGCCGCGCAGCCTTGTGCCAGGCGGGGCTAGACTTGCGGGCTCTGGTGCGTCCGTGCCCGGGCGCGCCGAATCCTGTCACTCCGCTCACCCCCGCCATGTCCTCGCTGCCGACCCAGGAACAGATCGAACAAGCCCTCGACGCCGTCGCCGACCCCGGCAGCGGCCAGGGGCTGCGTGCCGCGCGCGTGCTGCGCAAGGTGGAGCCGGCCGGCTCCGGCCTGCGGGTGCAGCTCCAGTTCGGCTATCCGGCGCGCAGCCAGCACGAGGCCGTGCGCGAGGCCGTGCGCAAGGCCGTGCGCGCCCTGCCCGGGGCGGCGGACGTCGACGTGCAGGTGGACATTTCCACGCGCATCGAGGCGCACTCGGTGCAGCGCGGCGTGCGCACCCTCGAGGGTGTGCGCAACGTGATCGCGGTGGCCTCGGGCAAGGGCGGCGTGGGCAAGAGCACCACGGCGGCCAACCTGGCGCTGGCGCTGGCCGCCGAGGGGGCGAAGGTCGGGCTGCTCGACGCCGACATCTACGGACCGTCGCAACAGATGATGCTGGGCCTGCAGGGCCGCCCGCAGAGCAGCGACGGCAAGACCATGGAACCCTTGATCGGCCATGGCCTGCAGGTCATGTCCATCGGCGTGCTGATGGACGCGGACACGCCGATGATCTGGCGCGGCCCGATGGCCACGCAGGCGCTGGAGCAACTGCTGCACCAGACCCGCTGGCAGGACCTGGACTACCTGGTGGTGGACATGCCTCCCGGCACCGGCGACATCCAGCTCACGCTGAGCCAGCGCGTGCCCCTGACCGGTGCGGTGATCGTCACCACGCCCCAGGACATCGCCCTGCTGGATGCCCGCAAGGGCCTGAAGATGTTCGAGAAAGTCCAGGTTCCGGTGTTGGGCATCGTCGAGAACATGGCCACCCACGTATGTTCGAACTGCGGCCACGTGGAAGCCATTTTCGGCAGCGGAGGGGGCCAGCGCATGGCCGAGGAGTACGGCGTGGAGCTGCTGGGCTCGCTGCCGCTGGACCTGCGCATCCGCGAGCAGGCCGACAGCGGTACCCCCAGCGTGGCGGCCGAGCCGCAGGGGGCGGCCGCCACCGAATACCTGGCCATCGCCCGGCGCCTGGGCGCCCGCGTGGCCCAGCGCGCGCGCGATTATTCCGCCCGCTTTCCCAGCATCAAGGTGGTGGATACCTGAGCCGGGCGGTCCAGACCCCGCTTGCCGTGAGGATGGACTGGGCAAGTCGGGGTGCTGCGGGTTATGCTTCGCGGACATACGAACGATCGTTCGTTTTTCCGCCCCGCAGAAGGGCGGTTTCCCAACGAGGAGATCCCGATGGACCGACCCTGGCTCGCGCAGTACCCGCAAGGCGTACCCGCCGAAATAGACCCCGGCGCGTTCCGGTCCCTGCCCGCGCTGTTGCAGCGCAGTTTCCAGCAGTTCGCCGAGCGGCCGGCCTTCGCCTTCATGGGCAAGCGCACCAGCTATGCCCAGTGGGAGCGCGACTCGGCGGCCCTGGCGGCGTGGCTGCAGGCCCAGGGCCTGCGCGCGGGCGAGCGCATCGCGCTGATGATGCCCAACGTGCCGCAGTACCCCATCGCCGTGGCCGCGGCGCTGCGCGCCGGGCTGGTGGTGGTCAACGTGAATCCCCTGTACACGGCGCGCGAGCTGGAGCACCAGCTGCTCGACAGCGGGGCCAGCGCCATCGTCATCCTGGAGAACTTCGCCCACACCCTCGAGCAGGTGGGGGAGCGCGCGGGGCTGCGCGTGGTGCTGGTGGCCAGCATGGGCGACATGCTGGGAGGACTCAAGGGCAGCGTGGTCAACCTGGTCGTGCGGCACCTCAAGCACCTGGTTCCGAGGTTTTCGCTGCCCGGCCACCATCGCTTCCCGCGGGCCCTGGCCCGCGGACGGGCCATGGCCTTCACCCCGGTCGACGCCCGGCCCGAGGATGTGGCGGTGCTGCAGTACACGGGCGGCACCACCGGGGTGTCCAAGGGCGCGGCGCTGAGCCACCGCAACCTGATCGCCAACGTGCTGCAAAGCGACGCCTGGAACCAGCCGGCCCTGCGCAGGCATCCCGAGCTGGCCCAGATGAACACGGTGTGCGCGCTTCCGCTCTATCACATCTTCGCCTTCACGGTGGTGATGTTCCTGTCGGCCTACCAGGGCGGCATGATCGTGCTCATTCCCAACCCGCGCGACCTGAAGGCCACCATCGAGGAGCTCAGCCGCTACGAGCTGCACTGCTTCCCGGCGGTGAACACCCTGTTCAACGCCTTGCTGCACCACCCGGACTTCGGGCGCCTGGACACCCGCAAGCTGATGCTTTCGGTGGGCGGGGGCATGGCGGTGCAGGAGGCGGTGGCACGGCAATGGCTGGAGCGCACGGGCTGCCCCATCTGCGAGGGCTACGGCCTTTCGGAAACCTCGCCCTCGGTATGCTGCAACCCCACCGACACCGATCACTTCAGCGGGACCATCGGCCTGCCGCTGCCGTCCACCGAGATGGTGGTGGTGGACGACGACGGCCAGTTGCTGCCGGCCGGCGAGCGCGGGGAGGTCGCGGTGCGCGGCCCGCAGGTCATGCAGGGCTACTGGGGGCGCCCCGACGATACCGCGCGCGCCTTCACCTCCCAGGGGTACTTCAAGACCGGGGACGTGGGCATCATCGACGCGCAGGGTTACGTGCGCATCGTGGATCGGAAAAAGGACATGATCCTGGTGTCGGGTTTCAACGTCTACCCCAACGAGATCGAGGACGTCGCGGTGTCCCACCCCGGGGTGCTGGAGGCCGCCGCGGTGGGCGTGCCCGATCCCGATTCCGGGGAATCCGTGCTGTTGTTCGTCGTGCGTTCCGACCCCTCGCTGGACGAGGCCAGCCTGCGCGCCTGGCTGGCCGAGCGACTGACCGGCTACAAGCGGCCGCGGCGCATCGAGTTCCGCGACGAGCTGCCCAAGACCTCGGTGGGCAAGATCCTGCGCCGTTCGCTGCGCGAGCAGATGGTGCAGCGCCAGGCCGCGCGCCCCTGAGCGAGGGGTCCCCGTCGCCATGACTTCCCCGCGGGTTCCCGGTCGCGCCTACATCGTCGGTGGAGCCGTGCGCGACGCGCTGCTCGGTCGCCCGGTGCACGACCGCGACTGGGTGGTGGTCGGCGCCACCGCGCAGCAGATGATCGAGGCCGGTTTCCGTCCGGTGGGGCGGGACTTCCCGGTGTTCCTGCACCCGCTCAGCGGCGCCGAGTACGCACTCGCGCGCACCGAGCGCAAGACCGCCGCGGGCTACCGGGGTTTCGCCGTGCATGCGGACCCCGGCGTCACCCTGGAGCAGGATCTGCAGCGCCGCGACCTCACCATCAACGCCATGGCGCAGGACGAGCAGGGGAACATCGTCGATCCCTGGGGCGGGCGCCGCGACCTGGAGCAAGGCCTGCTGCGCCACGTGGGGCCCGCCTTCGCCGAGGACCCGGTACGCATTCTTCGCGTGGCCCGCTTCGCCGCGCGGCTGCCGCGATTCCGGCTGCATCCCGACACGCTGCAACTCATGCGCGACATGGTGATCGCCGGCGAGGTCGACGCGCTGGTGCCCGAGCGCGTGTGGCAGGAAATGGCCCGCGGCCTGATGGAGGACGCGCCGCGGCGCATGTTCGAGGTGCTGCGCGACTGCGGCGCGCTGGCGCGGGTCCTGCCCGAGCTCGATGCCTTGTGGGGCGTGCCCCAGCGCGCCGACGCCCACCCGGAAATCGATTGCGGGGAACACCAGATGCTGGTGCTGCAGGCCGCCGCCGCCGCGCGGGCGCCGCTGGCGGTGCGCTGGGCCTGCCTGATGCACGACCTGGGCAAGGCGCGGACCCCCGCGGAGCTGTTGCCGCGCCACATCGGGCACGAGGCGCGCAGCGTGCGCCTGGCCGCGGCCGTGGCCGAGCGCCTGCGCGTTCCCTCCGAATGCGCCGAGCTGGCGGCGGTGGTGTGCGCCGAGCATGGCAACGTGCATCGAAGCCTGGAGTTCGGCGCCGCGGCCACGCTGCGCCTTTTGCAGCGTTGCGACGCGCTGCGCCGCCCGCGGCGTTTCGAGCTGGTGCTGCAGGCCTGTCGCGCCGACCATCTGGGCCGCGGAGGCGACTGGCCCGCGCGTCCCTATCCCCAGGAGCCACGCCTGCTGGCCGCGCAGGCCGCGGCGCTGGAGGTGGACGCCGGCGCGGTGGCGCGCCAGGCCCTGCAGCGTGGCCCCGGTGCGCGGGCCGAGGGGCAGGGCGAGGGGCAGGGCGAGGCGCAGGGCGAAGCGCAGGGCGAAGCGCAGGGCGAAGCGCAGGGCGAAGCGCAGGGCCCGGCGCAGGCCATCGCGCTGGCGGTGGCGCGCGCGCGCGAGCAGGCCATCGAGCAGGCCCTGGGCGCTCGGCCGGCGCTCTGAGCGAGCCCGGGCCGGCGCGAGGGGGAAGCCCGGGCGGGTACCCGGCGCGCCAGCGGGCCCAGGGGCCCAGGGGCCCCGAGGCCTCAGCCCTGGCGCGGCGCTTGCGCCGCGCCAGACGGCGCGAAGGCCAGGTCGAGGAAATTGCCCAGCACCGGCGAGGCGTCGCCGCGCCGCCAGGCCAGCACGATGTCCGTGCTCGCGCCGGGATCATCCAGTTCCAGGTAATGCACCTGGGGCACCGAGGCACGTTGCATCGATGCCGCGACCAGGCCCACGCCGATGCCCGCCGAGACCAGGCTGATCAGCGTGGGCATTTCATGCACCTCCTGCACCACGCGCGGGCTGAAGCCGGCGTCCAGGCACAGGGCGACGATCTGTTCGCGCAAGCCCGAGCCGAACTCGCGGCTGTACAGGATGAAGGGGTCGTCACGCAGGCGGCTCAGGGGCACGCGCCCCAGCCCGGCCAGGGCATGCCCGGCGTGCACGGCGGCGTACAGGGGCTCGCGCTGCAGCACGCGCAGCTGCAGCGCCTGCTCGTCGGCCTGGCTGGTGCTGCGAATGAAACCCAGGTCCAGCCCATGCTCCTGCAACTGGCGCAGTTGCTCGTTGGAGGAAAGCTGGCGCAGTTGCAGGCGAACCTCGGGCCAGGCTGCGCGGAAGTCGCGCAGCAGCCTGGGCAGCAGCTCGGAAAAGGGCATGGAGCCGGCGAAGCCGATGGACAGCTCCCCGCTTTCGCCGCGCCCGGCGCGCTGCGCCAGTTCCTGGGCGCGAGCCAGTTGCTGCAACACCACGCGCGCCTGGGGGAGCAGGGCCGCGCCCGCCGCGGTCAGGGACACACCGCCGCGCCCGCGCTCGAACAGGCGCACGCCGAGCTTGCGTTCCAGCGCGCCGATGCGCTGGGACAGCGGAGGCTGGGAAATGTGCAGGCGCTGCGCGGCGCGCGAGAAATGACGTTCCTCGGCGACGGCCAGGAAGGCCCGCAGATCCTGGATATCCATATGAATATCGTATCAAAGTAGACGAAAAATCGATTTTCCATATGAAACAGGCGGGACTATGCTGGGAATCCCTGCTTGAGTTCCCGCCGTGCGCCCGCCGCGCCGGCAGCGCGCATGTCCGTCACCCCGATTCGCCTCCCCGCCGTCGCCACGCCTTCGTGGCGCGCGCGCGTCGCCGTCGTCGCCGCCGGCATGAGCGCTTTTTTCACCATGTACGTCACCCAGGGCCTGCTGCCCTCGCTGCAAGGCGTGTTTCACGCCGGGGTCGCGGAGCTCAGCCTGACCATCACCTTCACCACCCTGGCGGTGGCGCTGGCCGCTCCCTTCTCGGGCAGCGTGTCCGACCGCTTCGGACGCCGGCGGGTACTGCTGGTGTCGGTGGCCGCCCTTGCGCTGAGCACCCTGCTGGCGGGCACCGCGCGCTCCCTGCACGGCCTGCTGTTCTGGCGCCTGCTGGAGGGGCTGTGCATCCCCGGCATCTTCACCGCCACCGTGGCCTACATCGGCGAGGAGTGGCCCGCGGGACAGGTCCCGTCGGTGACCGCGCTGTACATCTCCGGCTCGGTGGCCGGGGGGTTTCTCGGACGTTTCATCGCGGGCCTGGCCACGGCGCGCTGGGACTGGCAGGCTGCCTTCGTGCTGCTGGGCCTGATCAACGCGGGCATCGCCGTGGTGATCGCCGCATGGCTTCCGGCCTCGACACGCTTTCGCCCCTCGGCCAGCCTGCGCGAGTCCCTGGCCGGGCTTCCGATGCACCTGCGCAACCCCTTGTTGCTGGGCAGCTACGCCATCGGCTTCGGCATCCTGTTCTCCCAGGTCTGCAGTTTCACCTATGTGAGCTTTCACCTGGCGGCGGCTCCCTACGATCTGAGCCTGCGCCAGCTCAGCCTGCTGTTCACCGTGTACCTGGTGGGCATGGTGGTCACGCCCCTGGCGGGGCGCCTGGCCTGGCGTTTCGGGCAGCGCAGGGTGTTTTTCGCGGCCGTTTCCTGCTCGATCCTGGGCATCGCGCTGAGCCTGGCCCCGAGCCTGGCGCTGATCGTGATCGGCCTGACCCTGAGCTCGGCCGGGGTCTTCATCGCGCAAAGCATGGCTACCTCGCAGGTCCCGATGTTCGCGCGCCAGGCGCGCTCCAGTGCCGTGGGCCTGTACGTGATGTGCTACTACATCGGGGGCAGCGTGGGCGCCTTCGCCCCCAGCGCGGTGTGGCTTCGCGCCGGCTGGCCGGGCTGCGTGGGGCTGGTCATCCTGGTGCAGGTGCTCATCGCCGTGGCGGCGCTGCGCATCTGGCCGGCGCGCGCCGAGTCAGCGCAGCAGGCGGTCCACCAGCCAAAGCCCCAGCCACAGCAGGCTTAGCGAGCCCAGCGGCAGCAGCCAGGGCTTGCCGAACATGCGCCAGCGCAGGTCCAGGGGCATGCGGCCGAAGCCGAACTTGCTCAGCCAGGGCAGCAGGGCGCTGAGCACCAGGCTGCCGAGCAGGAATCCCATCAAGCCCATGGCGACGCCCCGTCCGGCGCGTCCTCCAGCGCCGCGCTGCGGTCGCCCTGCGCGAAAGCCGCCAGCGGCTGCTCCAGGCCGCGGCCCACCGCCAGCACCTTGAACAGCTCGCCCATCTCGTGCTCGCCCAGCAGCTTCTGCACGCCGGCTGCCAGGCGCAGCGAGGCCGCATCCCCGGCGGCCATGCGCGGGCCCAGCAGGTCCAGCAGTCCGGCGTTGAGCAGGAAGCGTGCCTGGCTGGTGTAGCCCAGCAGGTCCATCCCCGCTTCGCGCGCCGCGCGCGCCATGGCACTGAAGTCGACATGGGCGGTGATGTCCGAAAGTCCCGGCTCCCACAGCGGGTCGTCGTGGGCCCGGTGCGCGCGATGGCAGCGCAGGGTGCCCCCCGAGCGTTGCGGATGGTCGTATTCGCGGGCCGGGAAACCGTAGTCGAACAGCAGTGCCACGCCCCGCCCCAGGTGCGCGCCCAGGCTGCGCAGGAAGCCTTCGGCCGCCTCGTGCCATTCGGTCACGCTGCCCACCGCCAGCTGTCGCAGGCTCGGGCGCAGGGTGCAGCCGGGGGGCAAGGGGCGATCGCTCCAGCACAGCCGGCCCTCGGCGTCCACTCCCACGCCTCGCTCCACCCAGCCGGCCTGCTCGCGGCGCAGCAGGCGTACCGGCATCGCGTCCAGCACTTCATTGCCCAGCACGAGGGCGTCGAAACGCTCGGGAAGGCGTTCCCACCAGCGCACGCGTCGGGCCAATTCCCCGGGCAGCTCGGCCACCGCCGCGCGCTGGCGCTCGCGCATCGCCGCGGAGACCTCGACGATGGCGTATTCCTCGGGCAGCCAGGCGCCGGCATCGGCCAGCTCGCGCAGCAGCGCGCAGGCCAGTGCCGCGCTGCCCGCGCCGAACTCGACCACGCGGTCCACGCGCATCGAGGCCCCGAGCCCGGCCAGCTGGCGCGCCAGCGTGGCCGCGAACAAGGGCGAGAGTTCGGGGGCGGTGATGAAGTCGCTGGCGCCGCCCCAGGCCCCGAGCACGCCGGGGGAAGCCGCGTAGTAGCCCAGGCCGGGGTGGTACAGCGCCAGATGCATGTAGCGATCGAAGCCGATCCAGCCTCCGGCTGCCGCGATCTCGCGGCGCAGCACAGCCATCAGCTCGGCAGCGCGCGCGGCCTGTGCGGCCGGCGCCGCCGCGGGTTCGCGGGGTAGACTACGCCTTGGATCCATTGATGCGATTGTAGGTTCGCCGCCCATGCCCGAAGTTCCATCCCGCCGCGCAGGCGCAGCCGGCGAGCCGGCCGCGCAGCGGGCCGTGGCCCTGGTCACCGGCGCGGGGCGGCGCATCGGCCGGGCCGTGGCGACCCGGCTGGCCGAGGCGGGCTGGGATGTCGCGGTGCATGACCACGGCTCGCCCGACGAGGTCGAGGCGCTGTGCGCGCAACTGCGCGAGCTGGGTGCGCGCGCCGAAGGCCTGCGCGCCGATCTCGCCGACGAAGCTTCCGCCCGCGAGCTGGTGCCGAGCGTGGCGCGCCTGCTCGGCCGGGTGGACGCGGTGGTGAACAACGCCTGCCTGCTCGAATACGACTCGGCCGCCGGTTTCGGGGGCGATTGCGCGCTGCTGCACTACCGCGTCAACACCATCGCGCCGGTGCTGCTGGCACAGGCCTTGCATGCCGAACTGCTGGCCCGGAGGCGGCGAGGTTGCGTGGTCAACCTGCTGGACCACGAGCCTGGGAACCCCGATCCCGGGCATTTTTCCTGCACCCTGAGCAAGGCGGCCCTGCGCGAGGCCCATACCCTGCTGGCGCAGGCGCTGGCACCCCAGTTGCGCGTGGTGGCGGTGGCTCCCGGCATGGGCCAGGGGACGCGTGCCGAGGACATCGCCGATGCCGTGCTGTTCGCGCTGCGCAATCCCGCGATGAGCGGCTGTGAACTCCTGGTGGACGCCGGCCAGCACCCGCAGGCGCGGTCTCGCGATTTCTCCTTCTGACCATGCGTACCTTGTACCTCGAACGCCTGCGTGTGCAGGCCAGCGTGGGGATCCTCGAACACGAACTGCGCTCGCGCCAGCTTCTGCTGGTGTCCATCGCCGCGGAACTGCCCGACGCGCCCTCCCTGCCGGTCGCCGACGACGTGGCCCACGTGCTGGACTACCGGCTGCTGCGCTCGATCGCGCTGGAGGAGGTCGGCCACGGCCACGTGAACATGCTGGAGACCCTGGCCGGGCGCATCGCGCAGCGGGTGCTGGGCCTCGAGGGCGTGCGCCGCGTGCGGGTGCGCGTGGACAAGCCGAACATCTTTCCCGATTGCGACGGCGTGGGCATCGAGGTGTCCCAGGACCGCGTGCGCAACCCATGAGTCACCGGAGCGCCGCGATGGATCCGCGCAAGCACGAACACGAGATCAACAAGCTTTCCAAGCGCCTGCATCGCCTGGTCGGTCAGGCCATCGGCGATTTCGGCATGATCCAGGACGGCGACAAGGTCATGGTGTGCATGTCCGGCGGCAAGGACAGCCACGTGCTGCTCGACCTGCTGCTCAGCCTGCGCGAGCGCGCACCGGTGGACTTCGACATCGTCGCCGTCAACCTGGATCAGAAGCAGCCCGGCTTTCCCGAGCACGTGCTTCCCGAGTACCTGGCCGGCCGCGGCGTGCCCTTTCACATCGAGCAGCAGGACACCTATTCGGTGGTCAAGCGGGTGGTTCCGGAGGGCGCCACCCTGTGCAGCCTGTGCTCGCGCCTGCGGCGCGGCATCCTGTACCGCGTGGCCAGCGAACTGGGCGCGACCCGCATCGCGCTGGGGCATCACCGCGACGACATCCTGCAGACCTTCCTGCTCAACCTGTTCTTCGGCGGCAAGCTCAAGGCCATGCCGCCGAAGCTGGTGAGCGACGACGGGCGCCACGTGGTCATCCGTCCCCTGGCCTACGTCGAGGAGGCCGACCTGGCCCGCTGGGCCGAGCATCGGGGTTTCCCCATCATTCCCTGCACGCTGTGCGGCAGCCAGGAACAGTTGCAGCGCAAGCAGGTCGCCGCCTTGCTGCGGGACTGGGAGCGCCAGTACCCCGGACGCCTGGAGTCGATGTTCGGCGCGCTGGGCCGGGTCGTGCCTTCCCATCTGCTCGACCGCGAGGCCTTCGGCTTCGCCGATCTGCGCGCGCGGGGGCTTCCCGACCCCGACGGCGACAAGGCTTTCGATCCCGAACCCTGCGAGCCTCCCGCCCCGGCGCGGCGCCCGCTGGCCTGGCTGGACAGCGTGGGTTGAGCCCCGCCGCCAGGGCGAGGCGCCCCGCCCGCGGGCGGAGTAAAGTACTCAGCACCGCCGCGGGCCTTCGATCCCGCGCGGTCCGAGCCATGATGTCTGACCTGTCGAAGCTTCCCCTGGCCCGTCGCGCCTCGGGCACCCTGCGTGCCGGCCTGCTGGGTGGCGCGCTGGTGCTGTTCGGCCTGCTCGGTGGTTGCGCGTCGCTGAATGTCAACGCCTACCATGTCGACACCCCCAGGCCGGCACCCCAGGCGCTGGTCGGCGCCCACGTGCAGCTGCAGGCGGCGCCCGCCGACTCCGAGGGGCCGGGGGCCGAGGCCTTGCGCACGGCCGTGCTGGACGCCATGACCCATGCCGGCATGGTGCCGCTGCTGGGCAGCCCGGCCCCTTACACCGCGCGCTACGCCTTCCACAGCTACGCCGACTTCGAGGCCAGCTTCCCCAGCGCCTGGCCGCCTCCCGGGCCCCCGATCCTGCTGCCGGATGGCGCGTGGATCTACAACGGCTATCCCTGGTGGTACCAGGGCTGGTCCTGGCCCCCGCCGTGGTACGAAAGGGTGTTCGAGATCGAGATCCGCGACGCCTCCAGCGGGGCGCTGGTGTGGCGCAGCAGCTCGGTGATCGGCGGCTACGATCAGCGCATCGCCCCGGTGGCTCGCCAGCTCGCCGCGGCGGCCTTCGCGGATTTCCCGCAGGGCAGCGGCAAGCGCCTGGTGCGCGAAGCTCCGCCGCCGCGCTGACGGGGTCGCGGCCGGGCCGTGGGGGGCACGGGGGTCCGGAACCTCGCTGGCCCGCAGTGTTTTCCCTATAATCGGCACGAATCTTGCACCGCCGGCCGCGAGGCGCGGCGGTGCTCGCACGGTCTTGAAGCCCGCGCGAATCCCCTCCATATACAAGGTCGGCCCCAGCCCGCGATGCCGTCGGGCGAGCGTATTTCGCATCAGGAGTTCGTCATGCCCATCTACGCATACCGCTGCGAGTCCTGCGGACACAGCCTGGACGCTCTGCAGAAGGTTTCGGACGCGCCGCTGCGCGATTGCCCTGCCTGCGGCGCCGCCGCCCTGCACAAGCAGGTCACCGCCGCGGGCTTCCAGCTCAAGGGCTCCGGCTGGTACGCGACCGACTTCAAGGGAGGCTCCGGCAGTTCCACCGCCGGCAAGGCCGCGGCCGGCGCGGGCGCGGCCGCCGCGACGACGGCGAGCGAGTCCGCTCCCGCCGCGTCCTGCGGTGCCTCCTGCGCCTGCCACTGATCCTCCCGATCGGCGCGCGCCGCCGCCTCCAACCGCCGTTGTCGCGCGAAAGCTGCGCATGCGCCTGAAAAACCTGTTCGTCGCCGGATTGCTGGTCTGGCTGCCGCTGACCATCACCATCTGGGTGTTGTGGCAGCTGCTGTCGGTGTTCGACGGCATCTTCCGCGCCGTGGTCGGCGCGCTGGATGCCGTCGCGCCGCCGCTGCAGCCCTTGCTGGACAAGCTGGCGAGCACCCCGGGGCTGGGCGTGATCGTGGTGATCGCGGCCATCCTGCTCACCGGCCTGCTGGTGGCCAACATCGTCGGGCAATGGTGGCTGCGCCAATGGGATGCGGTGATCGCGCGCATTCCCATCGTCAAGAGCATCTACAGCAGCGTCAAGCAGGTTTCCGACACCCTGTTCTCGAGCACCGGCAACGCCTTCCGTCAGGCGGTGATGGTGCAGTACCCCCGCGCGGGCAGCTGGACCATCGCCTTCGTCACCGGGGTTCCCGGCGGCGAGGTCGCGCAGCAGCTTCCAGGCGAGCACATCAGCGTGTACGTGCCCACCACGCCCAATCCGACCTCGGGCTTTTTCCTCATGGTGCCCAAGGCCGAAGTGGTGGAGTTGTCGATGAGTGTCGACGAAGCGCTCAAATACGTGATCTCCATGGGAGTGGTCGCGCCGCCCCCCTCCGCGCAGGCCCCGTCGCGCTGAGCCGCCATCCCGGCGTTCTCGCGCCCCGCAAGTCTCCCGACATTCCTTTCGGCATCGCCAAAGTCTTCCTTCCCGATCATGACCCTACGCAGCCATACCCTGGGCGCCGTCACCGAAGCCCTGCTCGGACAAACCATCAGCCTGTGCGGCTGGGTGCAGCGGCGCCGCGACCATGGCGGTGTGATATTCATCGACCTGCGCGATCGCGAGGGTCTGGTGCAGGTGGTCTGCGACCCCGACCGGGCCGACATGTTCGCCGTGGCCGAGGGCGTGCGCAACGAGTACTGCGTGCAGGTGCGCGGCCTGGTGCGTGCCCGCCCGCAGGGCACCGAGAACGCTTCGCTGGGCTCGGGCAAGGTCGAGGTGCTGTGTCATGAGCTGCAGGTGCTCAACCCCTCGGCGGCGCTGCCCTTCCAGCTCGATGACGACAACCTGTCCGAGACCACGCGCCTGACCCATCGGGTGCTGGATCTGCGGCGCCCCCAGATGCAGCACAACCTCAAGCTGCGCTACAACGTGTCGATGGCGGTGCGCCGCTACCTGGACGCGCAGGGTTTCATCGACATCGAGACTCCGATGCTCACCAAGAGCACGCCGGAAGGCGCGCGCGACTATCTGGTGCCCAGCCGGGTCAACGCCGGCCAGTTCTTCGCCCTGCCGCAGTCGCCCCAGCTGTTCAAGCAGATGCTCATGGTGTCGGGCTTCGATCGCTACTACCAGATCACCAAGTGCTTCCGCGACGAGGACCTGCGCGCCGACCGCCAGCCCGAGTTCACGCAGATCGACTGCGAGACCTCCTTCCTGGACGAGAACGAGATCCGCGGCCTGTTCGAGCCGATGATCCGCGGCGTGTTCGCCGACGTGCTGGGAGTGCGCCTGGCCGATCCCTTCCCGGTGATGCCCTACTCGGAGGCGATGGCGCGCTTCGGCTCGGACAAGCCCGACCTGCGGGTGCGCCTGGAGTTCACCGAACTGACCGATGTCATGCGCGACGTCGAGTTCAAGGTGTTCAGCTCGGCGGCCGCGCTGGCCGACGGGCGCGTGGTGGCCCTGCGCGTGCCCGGCGGCAGCCAGATCAGCCGCAGCGACATCGACGCGTACACCGATTTCGTGAAGATCTACGGCGCCAAGGGCCTGGCATGGATCAAGGTCAACGAGATCGCCCGCGGGCGTGACGGCCTGCAGTCGCCGATCGTGAAGAACCTGCACGACGCGGCGATCGCGGCGCTGCTGGAACGCAGCGGCGCGCGCGACGGCGACCTGCTGCTGTTCGGAGCCGACCGCGCCAAGGTGGTCAACGCCGCGCTGGGGGCCTTGCGCGTGAAAATCGGCCACAGCGACTTCGGGCGCGCCGGCGGGCTGTTCGAGGATGCCTGGAAGCCGCTGTGGGTGGTGGACTTCCCGATGTTCGAATTCGACGACGACGAGCAGCGTTGGGTGGCCTGCCATCATCCCTTCACCGCTCCCAAGGACGAGCATGTCGACTACCTGGCCAGCGATCCCGGACGCTGCCTGGCGAAGGCCTACGACATGGTGCTCAACGGCTGGGAGATCGGCGGCGGTTCGGTGCGCATCCACCGCGCCGAGATGCAGCGCAAGGTGTTCACCGCGCTGGGCATCGGCGAGGAGGAGGCGCGGGCCAAGTTCGGCTTCCTGCTCGACGCGCTGCAGTACGGGGCGCCGCCGCATGGCGGCATCGCCTTCGGGCTGGACCGCATCGTCACCATGATGACCGGCGCCGCCAGCATCCGCGACGTCATCGCCTTCCCGAAGACCCAGCGCGCGCAGTGCCTGCTCACCGACGCCCCGAGCCCGGTGGACGAGCGCCAGCTGCGCGAATTGCACATCCGCCTGCGCCAGAGCACCCCGGCCTGAACCCCGCACCCCCGCCATGACCCGCATCGACGACCCCCGGCACGACAGCGAGGCAGGCCGGGCCGAGGCCACGCTGGACACCACGCGCATCGACGATACCCGCATCGCCGCCGTGCGCGCGCTGGTGTCCCCGGCGGTGCTGCTGGAGGAACTGGCGGTGACACCGGCGGTGGAACAACTGGTGGAGCAGGCGCGCACCGACATCGCGCGCGTGCTGCGTGGCGACGACGACCGCCTGATCGTGGTCATCGGGCCCTGTTCCATTCACGATTCCGCGCAGGCCCTGGAGTACGCGGCGCGCCTGCGCGAAGCGCGCGCCGGTCTGGAGGACGCGCTGCTGCCGGTGATGCGGGTGTACTTCGAGAAGCCCCGCACCACGGTGGGCTGGAAGGGCTTCATCAACGATCCGCGCCTGGACGGCAGCTTTCGCATCAACGAGGGCCTGCGCCGCGCGCGCGAACTGTTGCTGCAGATCGGCGAGATGGGGCTGCCCGCCGGCACCGAATTCCTCGACCTGCTGTCGCCGCAGTACTTCAGCGACCTCATCGCCTGGGGCGCCATCGGCGCGCGCACCACGGAGAGCCAGAGCCACCGGCAGCTGGCCTCGGGGCTGTCCTGCCCGGTGGGCTTCAAGAACGGTACCGACGGCGGCGTGCAGGTGGCCTCCGACGCGGTGGTGGCCGCCGGCGCCCCGCATGCCTTCATGGGCATGACCAAGATGGGCGTGGCCGCGATCTTCGAGACCCGCGGCAACGCCGATTGCCACGTCATCCTGCGCGGCGGACGCCAGCCCAATTACGACGCCGCGGCGGTCGACGCGGCCTGCGAGGTGCTGCGCCGCGCCGGGCTGCGCGAGCAGGTGATGATCGACTGCTCGCATGCCAACTCGTCCAAGCAGCCGCGGCGCCAGATCGAGGTGGCCGCCGACATCGGGCGTCGCATCGCCTCGGGCGAGCGGCGCATCGTCGGCGTGATGGTGGAGAGCCACCTGCACGAAGGCCGCCAGGAGCTGCGTGCCGGACAGGCGCTGCGCGAAGGAGTCTCGATCACCGACGCCTGCCTGGGCTGGGAGGATTCCCTGGCCCTGTTGCACGATCTCGCCGCCTGCGTGCGCGCGCGGCGAGGAGGGGGCTGAGGCCGTGCCGGCGCCCAAGCTGCCGGTGTCGGTGCTCGTGGTGATCCACGACCCGCGGCTGCACGTGCTGTTGATCGAGCGCGCGGCGCAGCCCGGGTTCTGGCAAAGCGTCACGGGCAGCGTGGATTTCGCCGACGAGCCCCTGGCCGAGGCGGCGGCGCGCGAGGTGGCCGAGGAGACCGGCATCCTCGCCGGCCACGGGCTGCGCGACTGGCATCTGGCCAACGAGTACGAGATCTACCCCCGCTGGCGCCATCGCTACGCCCCCGGGGTGTGGAAGAACGTCGAGCATGTGTTCAGCCTGGAGGTGCCCGAGGGCACCCCGGTGCGCCTGGCCGAGCGCGAACATCGCGCCTGGCAATGGCTGCCCTGGCGCGAGGCCGCGGCGCGCTGCTTTTCCGCCTCGAACGCGCAGGCCATCGAGCAGTTGCCGCGGCGCCTGCGACGGGGGCCGGGCTGATGCACGCGCGCACTCCCGTACGCCCATGGCCGCAGGCGCTGCGCGTGGCCTCCTACAACATCCACAAGGGTGTGCTGGGCATGGGGCCGGCCAAGCGCCTGCGCATCCACGCCCTGCAGGAAGGACTGCGCAGCCTGGACGCCGACCTCGTGCTGCTGCAGGAGGTGCAGTTCGAGCACCGGCGCCACGCGCTGCGCCTGGCCGGATGGCCCGAGCAGCCGCAGCACGAACTGCTGGGCCAGGGCCTGGGCATGTTCGCCGCCTATCACACCAACGCGCGCACCCGGCATGGCGAGCATGGCAACGCGCTGCTGTCGCGGTTCCCGATCCTGGGCGTGTCGCACGAGGACGTGTCGGACCACCGCTTCGAGCAACGCGGACTGCTGCACGTGCGCCTGGCCCTGCCGCAGGGCAGCGCGGGCGTGGCGCAGCCGCAGGTGCTGCATTGCGTGGTGGTGCATTTCGGCCTGTTCCGCGGAGGGCGCAAGCGCCAGATCGAGCGCCTGGCCGAATATCTCGCGCGCCAGGTGCCGGCGCAGGAGCCGGTGATCGTGGGCGGCGACTTCAACGACTGGCGCGGCGAGCTCGGCGCCGAACTCGCGGCCTCCGGGCTGCTCGACGTGTCGGCCCGCGCCTCGGCGAGCGTCGACGCGCGCCGTCCGCGCTGGCACCATCGCACGCGGACCTTTCCCGCGTGGCTGCCCCTGATGCCGCTGGACCGCATCTACGTGCGCGGCTTCGCCGCCCACGGCCTGGGCCTGGGCTGGGGCGCCGACTGGGCGCGGCTTTCCGACCATGCGCCGCTGCTGGTCGACCTGACCGCGCTGCCGCAGGACGCGCCTCGCGTGCTGGGCAGGGGCGCGGCGCTGCGCGCCGCCCATGGCTAGCAGCAGCACGCGGCGCAGACGGCTGCGCGCGTGGTGGCGGCGCAATCTGCGCGCGCTGCGCGAAGGCAGCGGCGCCGAGGGAGCGCCGCTGCGCACGCCCTGGCGCGACGGCAATTGCATCGAGCTGCTGCCCCTGGGCCAAAGCCTGTTCCCGGCGCTGCGCCAGGCTTGGAGCGAGGCGCGCAGCAGCATCTGGGTGGAGACCTACATCTTTCACGACGACTCGACGGGCCTGGAGCTGGCCGAGGCCCTGATCGCGGCGGCGCGTCGCGGGGTACAGGTGCGGGTGCTGGTCGACGGGCTGGGCTCGAATCGATCCATTCCCACGCTGCGCCATCGTTTCGAGGCGGCGGGCGTGGAATTCATGGTGTACCGGCCGTGGCGGCGCTGGATCGACCTGCTGCAACGCGGTCACTGGAGGCGCCTGCACCGCAAGATGTGCGTGGTCGACTCGCGCGTGGCCTTTGTCGGCGGCATCAACCTCATCGACGACCGCTACGACATCCATCACGGCTGGAGCGAACAGCCGCGCCTGGACTACGCGGTGCGCGTGCAGGGGCCGGTGGTGGCTCAGGTGCTGCGCAGCATGCGCCGGCTGTGGCTGCGTACGGTGGCCACGGGCAGCGTGCAGCGCGGCCTGCGTCGTGCGCCCGGCCCGCGGCTGCTGGGCTCGCAGGAACAGCGCCGCCGCTACCTGGAAGAGCTGCGGGCCGCCGGCGTGTTTCCGGGTCTGCGCGGGCGTCGCGCCGCCCGCGTGGCGGCGGCGGTGCCGGCCGCGGTGTCATCCTGCGCCGGCGGGGCCGCATCGCAGCGCGCCGCCCTGGTGCTGCGCGACAACCTGCTGCGCCGTCGCTCCATCGAGCACTGCTACATCCAGGCCATCGACGAGGCCCGGCAATCCGTGCTGCTCGTGTGTCCGTACTTCTACCCCGGGCAGGCTTTTCGCGAAAGCCTGAAGGCGGCCGCGCTGCGCGGCGTCCGGGTGACCCTGCTGCTGCAGGGTCGGGTGGACTACCGGGCCGCGGCCTGGGCCGCGCAGGCCTTGTACCGCGAGCTGATCGACGCCGGCGTGCGCATCCATGAATACCAGCGTGCCTACCTGCACGGCAAGGTGGCCGTGATCGACGAGGCCTGGGCCACGGTGGGAAGTTCCAACATCGATCCGCTGTCGCTGCTGGTGAACCGCGAAGCCAACGTGGTGGTGCGGGACGCCGGATTCGCCGCCGTCCTGGCGCGCCATGTCCACGAGCAATTGCACTGGTCCCTGCCCATCGACCATGCCCGTCTGCGCCAGCGCGTGGCGTGGTGGACCCGCCCCCTGGTCGGGGTCGTCGCGCGCCTGTTCATCGCCCTGGCTGGGGGGACCGGTCGGTACTGAAGACCCCGGGGCCGGGTTCGCTTATTTCCACGGGTCATAAGCGAATGCGAAAAGTGTCCTTCGTTCACGCGCAGGCGTGTATCAGAATGTCGCGATGAACCTGTTTGCGTCCTCCTCTCGCGCGTCTTCTCCTCGCGGATCTGCCCTTCGAACATCCCCCGGCGAATCCCGCCGTCGCCTGTGGCGCCTGCTCGCGACGGCGGTCGCGATGGCCTCCTGGGCCTTGAGCCAGCCCTCCGGCGCGGCTCCCGCGGACCCGGGCGCCCGGGCTGGCGTATCCACGCAGGCCCAGGCGCCGGGCCCGCTGCTGCAGCCGGCGCAGCTGCAGGCCCTGCTGCGGCAGGGTGCTGCGCTGCGCATCGTCGACCTGCGCGACCCCGACGCCTATGCCGCCGGCCACCTGCCCGGCGCGGTGAACGCCCCCTACGCGCGCTGGCGCTCGGGCGCCGACAACCCCGGCAAGCTGCTGCCCGTGGAGGGTTTCGTGCGACTCGTGCGCAGCCTCGGCCTGCGCGACACGGACCAGGTGGTGCTGGTGTCCGCCGGGGACAATCCCAGCGATTTCGGCGCTCCGGCCCGCGTGTACTGGACCCTGAAATGGCTGGGCATGGGTCATTTGTCGATACTCAACGGCGGCATGCAGTCCTGGAAGGACGCCGGACTGGGCGGGCTGCAGACCGCGACGCCGCGGATCGTGCCCTCGCATTTCGTGGCGCATCCGGACGCCGCGCTGCTGGCCACGCGCGCGCAGGTGCTGCAGGCCACGCGCGCGCCCGAGGCCTCGCGGGTGCTGCTCGACGCGCGCCCCGTCGCCTTCTGGCAAGGCAAGGCCAAGGCTCCGGCGGCCGTGGCGCCGGGTACCATCGCCGGCTCGGTGGACTTCAACAACCTGCGCTGGTTCCCCCAAGGCGGCGGCGCGCTTCCCGCACCCGCCGTGCTGCGCGCCATCGCCAGCGGCCTGCCGGCGCAGGAGCAACAGGCCCGGCAGACCATCTCCTTCTGCAACACCGGGCACTGGGCGGCCACCAACTGGTTCGTCCTGTCCGAACTCCTGCACCGGCCGGGGGTGCGCCTGTACCCCGGCTCCATGGTCGACTGGTCGCGTCACGACGAGCCGATGACCCACGTTCCTTCCCGCAGCGATCAACTATGGGCGCAACTCAAGCAGACCTGGCATTCCCGCTGAGCGCGGCACGCAGCCCGGGCGCGCGTTCCACCCAGGCGCTGCTGCTCGCCCTGGCGGCCGTCGGCTTCCTCGCCACCACCTGGCTGGTGGGTTGGCGCCAGGGCCTGCTCTGGTGCATCGGCGTGGGACTGGGCGTGGCGCTGGCCGCCGGCAGCTTCGGGTTCACGACCGGATGGCGGGTGTGGATCACCCATCGCGACCCCACGGGCCTGCTGGCCCAGTTCCTGGCCATCGCCGTGTGCATGGTGCTGAGCGTGCCCCTGCTGGCCGCGCATCCCGAACTGCAGGGAGCCGACGGGCCCTTGTCCTGGAGCCTGCTGATCGGCTCCTTCGTGTTCGGCGCCTCCATGCAGATCGCCGACGGCTGTGGTTCGGGCACCTTGTACAAGGCGGGGCTCGGGCATCCGGTGAGCCTGGCCGTGCTGCCGGCCTTCGTGTTCGGCAGTTTCGCCGGGTCGGCGCAACTGCCGGCCTGGCTGAGCCTGGGCGCGCTGCCGCCGGTCTCCCTGGTGCATCGCCTGGGCGCGGCGGGAACCCTGGCGCTGCAGCTCGGCGTGCTGGCCCTGCTGGCGGCGCTGCTGTGGCGCCTGCGGCGCCCCGGCTCGCCGCGGCGTTGGAAGGGCTCGGCGGTCTGGATCGCCGCGGTCGCTCTGGGCGTGCTGGGCGCGCTCAACCTGGTCGTGGCCGGGCAGCCCTGGGGCATCGTCTACGGCCTGGGCCTGTGGGGCGCGAAGATCGTGCAGGCTCTCGGCGTGAACCTTTCGCACAACGCCTTCTACGGCCTGCCGGTGCAGCAGGCCCAGTTGCATGCCAGCGTGCTGGCCGACAACACCAGCATCACCGACCTGGGCATGCTGTTCGGCGCCTTGCTGGCCGCGCAACGCGGCGGCCGCCTGTGCCCCAGGCTGCGCGTGCCGCCCAGGGCCTGGGTGGCCTCGATCGCGGCCGGGCTGCTGATGGGCTACAGCTCGCGCCTGGCCTTCGGATGCAACGTGGGGGCCTATTTCTCGGGCATCGCGACCGGTTCCCTGCACGGGTGGGTCTGGTTCGCCTGCGCCTTCGCCGGCAGCCTGCTCGGGGTTCGCCTGCGCGAGCGTCTGGGCGTGGGAGTCTGAGCATGCGACACGAGCGCCCGTCCTCTGCGTCCTGCTCCGCCCTGCGCAGGCTGCGCGCGGCCTGGCGTGCCTGGCTGCTGTGGGCCGTGGTACTGGTCTTGCTGGCCCTGGACTGGCACGCCAGCACGCCGCACCGTCGCTTCGACGAGCCCATGCCCCTGGCCCTGGGCAACGGCCCGGCCGCGGATGCCGGCCATTGCTCCCTGGCCCCGACCCGGTAGATCGCAAGGCCTTGCTGGGCCAGCCTCTTGTCGGAGCGGAGCGTGACGGCGCTACAGTTGCGCCTTGCCCGCCCTGCGCCGATCCGATGCTCGCCTACCGCCACGCCTTCCATGCCGGCAATCCGGCCGACGTACTCAAGCACGTGGTGTTGCTGCGCGCGCTGCACCTGCTGCTGGCCAAGCCCAAGCCGCTGAGCTACGTGGACACCCATGCCGGGGCCGGCAGCTACCAGCTGGGCGAGCGCATGAGCCAGCGCCTGGCGGAGTACATGGAAGGTGTGGGTCGTCTGTGGCAGCGCGAGGACGTGCAGCACGCGCTGGTGGACGGCGCCTCCGGCCAGCTGCCCGAGGCCGTACTCGATTACTTGCGCGCGGTGCTGGGCCTCAATCCCGACGGGGCCTTGCGCGTCGCGCCGGGCTCGCCGCTGCTGGCCGCGGGGCTGTTGCGCGCGGACGATCCGATGCGCCTGTTCGAGCTGCACCCCGCCGATTTCCGCGCCCTGCAGTCGGCCTTCGCCCGCCGGCGCCAGACCACGGTGCGTCAGGCGGACGGCTTCGCTGAGCTCAGGTCGGTGCTGCCACCCCCCTCGCGCCGTGCGCTGGTGCTCATCGACCCTTCCTACGAGCTCGACGCCGACTACACGCGCCTGCTAGCGACCTTGCGCGACGCGCTGGAGCGTTTCGCCACCGGCGTGTACCTGGTGTGGTACCCGATGCTGCAAAGCCTGGAGTCCCAGCGCCTTTCCCGGCGCCTGCGGGCGCTGGCGCCGGGTGCATGGATGGATGCGCAACTCTGGACCGCGCCGCCGCGCGCCGACGGCTTCGGCTTGATGGGCAGCGGCATGTTCGTGCTGAATCCCCCTTTCGGGCTGCCACAGGCGCTGCGCGAGGCCGGGCCCTGGCTGGCCGAGGCCCTGGGGCAGGAGGGGGCGGGGCGCTTCGTGCTGGACGCGCATACGCCCTGAAGCCGGGGATAATGGCCTCGAGCGCGCCCCGGGGGCGCGCCGCGCCCGGTTCGCCGTCGCCCATGTCGCTGAAGTCTCCGTCTCCGCCTTATCCACGTTCCTTCCACGCCTTGCTGCTGGCCGCCTTCGCGCTGGTCATGCTGCCGCTGGTCGTGGGCATGCTCTACACCGCCTACGCGCAGCAGCGCCTGGCGCTGCAGACCCGCGAGGCGATTCGCATCACCGTCGACGTCACCCGCGCCACGCGCCAGGCCTCGGAGGATCTGTCGGCCCTGCAGCGCGCCGCGGGCCAGTACTACGTGCTGCAGGACCCGCAGTTGCGCGTGGGCATGCGCGATGCCCATCAGGCCCTGCAAGGCGACTTGCGCACCTTGCGCACCATGCCCTTCGACGCGCTGGAACAGGCCCGGCTGCAGCGCATCGGCGCCGCGGAGGCCGCGCTGTACGAGGAGCTCGGCGGCGCGGGCCCCGCGGATCTTCCGCGCTTCGATGCCTTCGCGCCTCGTTTCGCCGCGCTGGCTTCCAGCATCGACCGCATCCTGAATGCCGGCAACCTGCTGGTGGACCGCCAGGTCGGCGAACTGGGGCGTCAGTCCCGCACCCTGCGCGCGGCGCTGTTGCTGCAGGCCGGGGCGGCCCTGCTGCTGTCGGCGCTGATCGCGGCCCTGCTGTCCTGGGTGCTCACGCGCCCGCTGCGCCAGATCGATCAGGCCATCCGCAAGCTCGGCGCCGGCGACCTGCAGCCCCAGCCGCAGGTGCGCGGTCCGCGCGACCTGGTGCAACTGGGCCATCAACTGGATTGGCTGCGCAGGCGCCTGCGCGAGACCGACGAGCAGAAGCAGCGCTTCCTCCGGCATGTGTCGCATGAGCTGAAGACCCCGCTGGCTTCCCTGCGCGAGGGCGTCGAGCTGCTGCTCGACGGCGTGGCGGGGCCCCTGGGCACGCAGCAGCGCGAGATCGGAACCATCATGCGCGGCAACGCCCGCGATCTCCAGCAGCGCATCGAGAACCTCATCGACTACAGCCGCGCGCAACGCCGCCTGGATCCCCTGGTATCGGCCGGGGTGAACCTGAACGAATTGCTGGCCTCGCTGGTTCGCCGCAACGAGCTGGCGCTGCGGGCCAAGCACGTCGCCGTGCAGATCGACGGCGAGGCCACCGCCTTGCAGGCGGACCAGGGCAAGCTCGACACCCTGTTCGAGAATCTGCTGATCAACGCCATGCGCTTCAGTCCGGCCGCGGGCATCGTGCGCATTCGCCTGCGCGACGATGGCGAGGCCGTCACGGTCAGTGTCAGCGACGACGGCCCCGGCGTGGCCGAGCAGGACCGGGAGCACCTGTTCGAGCCTTTTTTCCAGGGCATGCGCCAGCCCGCGGGCGCGGCGCCAGGCAACGGGCTCGGCCTGGCCATCGCGCAGGAATACGCGGCGCTTCACGGCGGACAGATCCGGCTGTGTGAAAAATCCGAATCCAGCGGCGCCTGCTTCTGCGTGCGCCTGCCGCACCTGCACGACCCCGTCCCGGCGGCTTTCGCGGCCCCGACCCGGAACTCCACGCCTTCCCGACCATGACCCTTCCAGCGTCTTCCTCGCGCGGCTCGCGCCCGCTTGTGCGGGCCTTGCCCCTGGTGCTGGCCGCCTGCCTCGGCGCCTGCGCCGCGCCGCGACCGGGCGCCCATGGGGCCGAGCCGATGCAGGCATCCAGCGCGCAGAGTCCGGTTGCCGTGCAACGCGGCGGCGCGGATCTCCAGGCTCCGGCCGGTTCCCCGGCGGCGCCCCTGTCGCCTGACAGCGTCGAATTGCGTCCCGGAACCGGCCCCCTGCGCATGCAGGCCATCGCCGACATGCTGCGCGAGGTCTCGGCCATGACCCAGGCGGCCGCCAATCTGCGCCAGCAGCAACTGCAGGCCCTGGGCCCGCGCCGCCGCCCGGAGCAGCGCCTGGAGCTGGCCTATCTGCTGATCGCGCGGGCCGCGCCGACCAGCGAGGAGGCGACGCAGGCACACGAATTGCTAGAAGGTCTGGACTTCCAGACCGAGGACCGCGCCAGTCGCCAGTTCATCCGCGTGCTGCAGCGCCTGAGCCTGCAGACCGTGGAGCTGGCGCAGGCACGCGCCGATCTCGCCAAGGCGAACCGCAAGGTCGGCGACCTGGAGGACAAGATCGGCCAGATCAAGAACCTGGAGGTGCAATTGCAGAACCGTAGCCAGGAGCGCGCCCCGAAGCCCGTGCCGCCGAAGGGGGCCGTCCGATGAGCGAATCGTCCGCCAGCGTGCTCGTGGTCGACGACGACGCCGATTTGTTGCGCCTGCTCGACATGCGTCTGCGCTCGGCCGGCTTCCGACCGGTGCTCGCGGGCAGTGGCGAGCAGGCGCTGGCACGCCTGGCCGTGGCGCGCCCGCGCGCGGTGATCACCGATCTGCGCATGCCGGGCATGGACGGCCAGGCCCTGTTCGAGCGCATCCATGGCGCCGACCCCTCGCTGCCGGTGATCATTCTCACCGCCCACGGCACGATCCCCGACGCCGTCGCGGCGGCTCAGCGTGGGGTGTTCGGCTACCTCACCAAGCCCTTCGAGGCCACCGAGCTGCTGGACCTGCTGCGCCGGGCGGTGGGCGAGGGCGCCGCGGGCCAGCCCTCCTCCGGCAAGCCGCGCCTGGCCGGCATCGTGACCGCCAGCCCGCTGATGGCGGCGCTGCTCGACGAGGTGGCGCTGGTGGGGGCCAGTCAGGCCAGCGTGCTGATCCAGGGCGAGTCGGGCACCGGCAAGGAGATGCTGGCACGGGCCGTGCACGAGGCCAGCCAGCGGCGTGGCGGGCCTTTCGTGGCCATCAACTGCGCGGCGATTCCCGAGGCGCTGCTGGAGTCGGAGTTGTTCGGTCACGTCAAGGGCGCCTTCACCGGCGCCGACGTCGCCCGCAAGGGCCTGTTCCAGAGCGCGGCGGGGGGCACGGTGTTTCTCGACGAGATCGGCGACATGCCGGTGGCCCTGCAGGCCAAGCTGCTGCGCGTGCTGCAGGAGCGCGAGGTGCGCCCCCTGGGCAGCCAGCAGGCGGTACCGGTGGACGTGCGCATCGTGTCCGCCACCCACCGCGACCTGGAATCCCTGATCGCCGAGCAGAGTTTCCGCGAGGACCTGTACTACCGGCTCAACGTGGTCAACCTGCACATTCCTCCGCTGCGCGAGCGTCGCGAGGACATCGCCGCGCTGGCGCAGCACTTCGTCAGCACCCTGGCGGCCAAGCATGGGCGCCATGTGGTCGGCTTCGCGCCCGACGCCATGGAGGCCCTGATGCGCTTCGACTGGCCCGGCAACGTGCGCCAGCTGATGAACGTGGTCGAGCAATGCTGCGCCCTGTGCACGACGGTGCGCATCCCGGCCGCGCTGGTTTCGCGCGCCTTGCGCAACAAACCGGTGGAGATCCTGAGCTACGCCGAGGCCAAGGACCGCTTCGAGCGCGATTACCTGATCCAGCTGATGAAACTCACCGCCGGCCAGGTATCCGAGGCCGCGCGCCTGGCGCAGCGCAACCGCACCGAGTTCTACAGACTGCTGCAAAAGCACGAGCTTTCCCCCGCGCTGTTCAAGCAGCCCGAGTGATTCGGCGCCGCAGTCGCCGGGAAGACTCGGGGCCGGTGCGCCCTGTCGCTCCACGGCGACAAAAAAGGCCTGGATCGGCGCCGATTTGGCCTCTGGGGCTCCAAAGCGTCGGCGCCAGGCGACAAAAACCCTGCCCCATCCCCCAGGGGCGCGGCCCCGGAATCCGGTGCGCGTGGGTGGAGATGCGCCAAGTGCCCGAATTCACGGTGGAAATTTCACCTGGCATGCCGGTTGCTTCAGCTGTACGGCAGACCCGTCCACAGGCCCGTGCCCCGGCAAGGTCCGCTACCGCAGGGAGTTCCGACCATGATCCAGTTCCGCTCGAAGACCTTGACCATCGCACTGGCAGGCTGCTGTGCGTGGGCGGGTGCGCAGGCGGCCGGCATGCCCCCGGAGTCCGCCGCGGCGGCCAGCCAGCTCGAGGCCCAGGCGGCCGCCGCGCCGGTCCAGGCCAGCGTCCAGACCCATGCGGGCGCGGGGCACGAGCACGAGGCGGCCCACGGCTCCCAGGCACAGGGCGCGGCGGCCGCGGGCGACGGCATGCACTGATCCCGCCACGAACATCGCCCGGGGGTGCGCAGACACCCCAGGGCTTCCGATCCCCCCTTGGCCAAGCCGCGTGCTTGGCATTTTTTTGCCCGCCGCGCAGGCCTTCGGCCCACGGCGCCAGCGCGTGGCGCACAATGTCGAGCCAAGTCCCAGCTTCCTAGCCATGCCCGACGTCGAACCCCAGTCCTCCGTCCCCGACGGTCCGCCCTCCGAGCCCAGCGTGGGTTTTGCCGATCTCGGCCTTCCCGAGGCCTTGCTCCGTGCGCTGCGCGACGTGGGCTACGAAAGCCCCTCGCCCATCCAGGCGGCGACCATCCCGCCCCTGCTGGAGGGGCGCGACGTGCTGGGCCAGGCGCAGACCGGCACCGGCAAGACGGCGGCTTTCGCGCTGCCCATCCTGGCGCGGGTGGACCCGGCGCGCCGCGAGACCCAGGCCCTGGTGCTGGCGCCCACGCGCGAGCTGGCCATCCAGGTGGCCGAGGCCTTCTCGCGCTACGCCTCGCACCTGGGCGGCTTTCATGTGCTGCCCGTCTACGGAGGCCAGAGCTACACGCCGCAGCTGGCGGCCCTGCGCCGGGGCGCCCAGGTCGTGGTGGGCACGCCGGGGCGCATCATCGATCATCTGGATCGAGGCACCCTCAAGCTCGATTCCCTGCGTCATCTGGTGCTCGACGAGGCCGACGAGATGCTGCGCATGGGCTTCATCGACGATGTCGAGCGCATTCTCGCCAGCACGCCCCCGCAGCGCCAGGTGGCGCTGTTCTCGGCGACCATGCCCAGCGCCATCCGCGCCATCGCCCAGCGCCACCTGCGCGAGCCGGCGCAGATCACCATCAAGGCACGCACGCGCACGGCTTCCGGGGTGCAGCAGCGCTACTGGATGGTCAGCGGCATGCACAAGCTCGATGCGCTGACCCGCATCCTGGAGGTCGAGACCTTCGAGGCGATGATCGTGTTCGCGCGCACCAAGGTGGCCACCGAGGAGCTGGCCGAGAAACTGGCGGCGCGCGGCTTCGCCACCGCCGCGCTGAATGGCGACATCCAGCAGGTGCAGCGCGAGCGCACCGTGCAGCGCCTGAAGGACGGTCAGGTGGACATCCTCGTGGCCACCGACGTGGCGGCGCGCGGCCTGGACGTCGATCGCATCAGCCATGTGGTGAACTACGACATTCCCACCGACACCGAGTCCTACGTGCACCGCATCGGGCGCACCGGGCGTGCCGGGCGCAGCGGGCAGGCCATCCTGTTCGTCACGCCGCGCGAGCGCTACCTGCTGCAGGCCATCGAGCGCGCTACGCGCCAGCGCATCGAGCCGATGCAGCTGCCCAGTGTCGAGGCGGTGAACGACCGGCGTACCGCGCGCTTTTTCGAGCGCATCAGCGAGGCGCGCGAGCAGGACGAGGCCCTGCGCCCCTACCTCGCCCTGGTCGAGCGCTACGAGCGCGAGCACGACGTGCCGGCACTGGAAATCGCCGCTGCCCTGGCCAGCCTGCTGCAGGGCGGCAAGCCGCTGCTGCTGGGAGCCGAGGAGCAGGCGGCGCGCGCGCAGACGGTGCGCGAGCCCTACCAGAGCCGCGCCGTGCGCGAGGCCCGCGCCGCGGGCGAGACGCCCCGGCCCCGGCCGTCCCGGCCCGCGCCGGCCGGCGCGCCGCGCAGCCTGGAACAGCTGGCCGAGCAGGCCTTGTCGGACTTCGAGCAATCGCGCGCCGCGCACGAGGACGACGAGCAGCCGCGACGCAGGCGTGCGACCCCGGGCGCGCTGAGCACCTACCGCGTGGAGATCGGGCGCGAGCACGGCGTGGAAGTGCGCAACCTGGTGGGCGCCATCGCCAACGAGACCGGGCTCGACAACAGCCGCATCGGCAACATCGCGATCCGCCGCGACTACAGCCTGGTGGAACTGCCGGCCGACATGCCGCGCGAGGTGCTGCGCATGCTGCAACGCCTGCGCGTGCTGGGTCGACCCTTGCAGCTGGCGCCGGCGGACGAGGGCGCCGCGCCGGCGCCGCGCTCCGCCGCGCCGCGCGACCGCGCCCCGGCGCGCACGGGTGCCGCGGCAAGGGCCCCCGCGCGTGCCGCCGCACCGCGCGCGAAGGCCCCGGCGCCCAGGCGCAAGCACGAACGCTGAGGCGAGGTCCGCGCGGGCAGCATGCTCAACCGCCTGTGGCTCGGCCTGTTCCTGGTCGCCGCCGCGGCGGCCGCGGGGCGCTGGCTGATCGGCGGCGATGCCGGGGTGTTCGCCGCCATCGTGGCCAGCCTGTTCGCCATGGCCAGGCTGTCGGTGGACGTGATGGTGCTGTTGTTCGGCACCCTGACCCTGTGGCTGGGGCTGCTGGCCATCGCCGAACGCGCCCAGCTGGTACAGGCGATGGCGCGCGCGCTGGGTCCGCTGTTCTCCCGGCTGATGCCCGAGGTGCCCCGCGGCCATCCGGCGCTGGGGCTGATCACCCTGAACATGGCGGCCAACATGCTGGGGCTGGACAACGCGGCCACGCCGATCGGCCTGAAGGCCATGCGCGAGTTGCAGGGCCTCAACCCCAGTAGCGACACGGCGAGCAACGCGCAGATCCTGTTTCTGGTGCTCAACGCCTCGTCGCTGACCCTGTTGCCCGTGAGTATCTTCATGTACCGCGCGCAGCAGGGCGCCAGCGATCCGACCGTGGTGTTCCTGCCCATCCTGCTGGCCACCAGCGCTTCCACGCTGGTGGGCCTGCTCAGCGTGGCGCTGGTGCAGCGCCTGCCCCTGCGCGACGCGCGCGCGCTGGGCTGGATGGCCGCGGGCCTGCTGGTGTACGCGGCGGCGCTGGCCGGCCTGGCCTCGCTGTCCGCCGTCGCGCTGGCGCGTGTGTCGGATCTGGCCGGCAACCTCATGCTGTTCGGGGTGATCATCGCCTTCCTGCTGGCGGGCGCCTGGCGCCGCGTGCCGGTGTACGAAGCCTTCATCGACGGCGCGCGCCAGGGCTTCGAGGTGGCGCGCGAACTGCTGCCCTACCTCGTGGCCATGCTGTGCGCGGTGGGGGTGCTGCGAGCCTCGGGCGCCCTCGACATGGCGCTGCAGGCGGTGCGCTGGGCGGTGCAGCACCTGGGCCTGGACACGCGCTTCGTCGATGCGCTGCCCACCGCCCTGGTCAAGCCCTTCTCGGGCAGCGCGGCGCGCGCCATGCTGATCGAGACCATGCGCCACGACGGGGTCGACAGCTTTCCCGCGCTGACCGCCGCCACCATGCAGGGCAGCACCGAGACCACCTTCTACGTGCTGGCGGTGTATTTCGGGGCCGTGGGCATCCGGCGCGTGCGCCACGCCGTGGCCTGCGCGCTGCTGGCCGACCTGGCCGGGGTGCTGGCCTCGATCGCGGTGTGCTACTGGTTCTTCGGATCCCGCTGACGCGGCCGGTCAGACGATGGCCAGGTACTCGGTTCCGCTGGCCGGGTCGGCCTGATCGCGCTTGCTGTCGAGTTTGATGCGCAGGCGCAGGTCGTTGACCGAATCGGCATTGCGCAGCGCGTCCTCGTAGGCGATGGTGCCCTGCTCGTGGAGGTCGAACAGGGCCTGGTCGAAAGTCTGCATGCCCAGTTCGCGGGAGCGCCGCATGACCTCCTTGATCTCGCCGACCTCGCCCTTGAAGATGTGGTCCGCGATCAGCGGGGAGTTGATCATCACCTCCACCGCCGCCACCCGGCCGCGACCGTCCTGGCGCGGCACCAGGCGCTGCGAGATCATGGCGCGCAGGTTCAGCGACAGATCCATGAGCAACTGCGAGCGGCGCTCCTCGGGGAAGAAATTGATCATGCGGTCCAGCGCCTGGTTGGCGCTGTTCGCATGCAGCGTGGCCAGCACCAGGTGCCCGGTCTCCGCGAAGGCCACCGCGTGGTCCATGGTGTCGCGATCGCGGATCTCGCCCATCAGGATCACGTCCGGGGCCTGGCGCATGCTGTTTTTCAACGCGGCCTCCCAGCTGTCGGTGTCGAAGCCGACCTCGCGCTGGGTGACGATGCAATTCTTGTGCGCGTGCACGAACTCGATCGGGTCCTCGATGGTCACGATGTGCCCGCGGCTGTTCTCGTTGCGCCAGTCCAGCAGCGCCGCCATGGAGGTGCTCTTGCCGCTGCCCGTGGCTCCCACGAGCACCATCAGCCCGCGCTTGCTCATCGCCAGTTCCTCGAGCACCCGTGGCAACCCCAGGGACTGGATGGACGGAAGCTGCTGCGGGATCACCCGCAGCACCAGGCCGACGCGCCCTTGCTGCACGAAGGCGTTGACCCGGAATCGCCCGATCCCCGGCGGCGCGACGGCGAAGTTGCATTCCTTGGTGCGTTCGAAATCGGCCGCCTGGCGATCGCTCATCAACGAGCGCGCGAGCGCCTGCGTGTGCTGCGCGCTCAGCGACTGTGCCGACACGCGGTGCACCTCGCCGTCGATTTTCATCGCCGGCGGGAAATCGGCGGTCAGGAACAGATCCGATCCGCCGCGCTGCACCAGGCTGCGCAGCAGGTCCTGGACGAATTTCGAAGCCTGGTCGCGTTCCATGAGCGGGTTCCCTGGTTCCGAGTCACGCCGAGCTGCCCACCGTCGGGGCGCCGAGCTTGCGCAGGCGCAGCGAAAGGCGTCGCGCCAGCGAGCCCACGATGCGCACCGCCGAGGCCGGGTCGCGCTCGATGAGCTGGTCGAGCACGCGTGCCTCCAGCACCGCGATTTCCGAGGGGCGCAGGGTGGTGCAGTAGGAAGCACGCGGGCCGGCGTCCAGCAGCGACATCTCGCCCAGCACGCTGCCGGCGCGCGATTCGGTCAGGCGCACACGCTCCCCCCAGGGCTGCTGGCGGTCCACCGCGATCACGCCGTGCAGCACGACGAACATGAAACTGCCGTGTTCGTTCTGCTCGATGATGTCGCGGTCCGCGTCGACGGCCCAGAACTCGAAGTGGCGGGCGCATTTGTCCAGGTCCGGGGCCGACAGCCCGGTCATGAAACGGTCCTGGGCCCACAATTCGCGCAGGCGCCTGGCCCCCGGTTCCTGCGGCAGGCGCCGCGCGCCCAGAGCGCGGGCGCGCTCTCCCCATCCGAGCAGGGCGCTCGAGGCCCCCGAGGGATCGTGGAAACCGGTGGTGAAGAACTGGGATTCGCGAAAACCTTCGCGCTCGGCCGGGGCGTCGCCGCTGGGGCGTTGGGGTCGCAGGAAATCCAGGACTTTTTTCATGGCATCCGATGGAGGCGGTGGAGGCATCGGCCGCGGGGGCGCGGCCCGGCGTGCGACTGCCCGGGCCTCAGCCGCCGGGGAAATTCTCCGGTTGCTTGGCCTTGCTGCGCGCCTCGGCCGGCGAGATCAGGCTGCGGCGCACCAGGTCGGAAAGATTCTGGTCCAGGGTCTGCATGCCGTGCGCCTGGCTGGTCTGGATCATGGAGTACATCTGCGCGACCTTGTTCTCGCGGATCAGGTTGCGGATGGCCGGGGTGCCGATCATGATCTCGTGCGCCGCCACGCGACCGCTGCCGTCCTTGAGCTTGCACAGGGTCTGGGAAACCACCGCGATCAGGGCTTCCGACAGCATCGCCCGCACCATGTCCTTCTCGGCCGCGGGGAACACGTCGATGATGCGGTCGATGGTCTTCGGGGCCGAGGAGGTGTGCAGGGTGGCGAACACCAGGTGGCCCGTCTCGGAGGCCGTCAGCGCCAGGCGGATGGTCTCCAGGTCACGCATTTCACCCACCAGGATCGAGTCCGGGTCCTCGCGCAGCGCCGAGCGCAGGGCGTTGGAGAAGCTCAGGGTATGCGGCCCGACCTCACGCTGGTTGATCAGGCACTTCTTGGATTCGTGCACGAATTCGATCGGATCCTCGATGGTGAGGATGTGGCCGTACTCGTTCTCGTTCAGGTGGTTGACCATCGCCGCCAGCGTGGTCGACTTGCCCGAGCCGGTGGGCCCCGTCACGAGCACCAGGCCGCGTGGCTTGAGCGCCAGGTCGCCGAAGATCTTCGGGGCGTTGAGGTCGTCGAGCGAGAGGATCTTGCTCGGGATGGTGCGGAACACCGCGCTGGCGCCGCGCTGCTGGTTGAAGGCATTGACCCGGAATCGAGCCAGGCCGTTGATCTCGAAGGAAAAGTCGACCTCGAAATATTCCTCGTAGTGCTTGCGCTGGACATCGCTCATGATGTCGTAGACCATCGCGTGCACCATCTTGTGATCCAGGGGTTCGACGTTGATGCGGCGCACATCGCCGTGAACCCGGATCATCGGCGGTAGTCCGGCCGAAAGATGAAGATCCGATGCGTTGTTCTTCACGCTGAACGCCAGCAGCTGCGTGATATCCACTGCAATCCCCCTGGATTTCCGGCAAGCCCGGACATGGTTTCGAGCGAATCCGGCCCGCCCAGATTTTCCTTTGTTTCCACCCGGGCAGACTGGACGCAGCTCGCCCTTGGTGGCTCTATAGTAAGGGCAGGGCCTGGGGCCACGGCTCTTTGGCCGAAGCATGCCCGAGGCTTGTTGTTTCGTCCATACGTCCGTGCCAGGGGCCGACTCAGGCTCCTGGGCGCATTTTCCGCAAGACTTTCCGTGATTCCAGATCCTGACGACATGGCCGGCGGCCCCGCCGATCGCCTGCGGCGCGTGCGCCTGCGCATCGAGCAGGCGGCGCGAGCGGCCGGGCGCGACGCCGCCGAGGTGCGCCTGCTCGCCGTGTCCAAGACCTTCGGCGCCGAGGCGGTGGCGGCCCTGGCGCGCTGCGGCCAGATCGAATTCGGCGAGAACTACGTGCAGGAGGGCGTGGCCAAGATGGCCGCCCTGCGCGCCGGTTGGCCGGCGCTGTGCTGGCATTTCATCGGCCCGCTGCAGAGCAACAAGACCCGCGACGTTGCCGCGGGATTCGACTGGGTGCACAGCATCGACCGCTTGTCGGTGGCGCAGCGCCTGTCGGCCCAGCGCGGCGCGCCCGCGGGAGGCGTCGCCGGGGCGCCGCTGCAGGTGTGCCTGCAGGTCAATGTGAGCGGCGAGGCCAGCAAGAGCGGGGTGAGCCCGGAGGAACTGCCCGGGCTGGCCCGGGAGGTCGCGCGCCTGCCCGGGCTGCGCCTGCGCGGGCTCATGGCCATCCCGGCCCCCGCGGTCGAACTGGCGGCGCAGCGCGAGCCCTTCGCGCGCCTGCGCGAGTTGCGCGACCAACTGGTCGCCCACCAGGGCCTGGCACTGGACACCCTGTCCATGGGCATGAGCGCCGACCTGGAGGCGGCGGTGCTCGAGGGCGCCACCATCGTGCGCGTGGGAAGCGCCCTGTTCGGCGAGCGCCCCAGGCGGGCCGGGCCCTGAGATCCCGCCGCGCCTGTCGCGCGGCCCTCGCCCGTTCGAAGGTGCCCGCGGTCAGTCCGCCTCGTCGTGCAGGCGGCGCAAGTCCAGGCCCAGGGCCTGCAGCTGGGCGGCCCAGCGCTGCGCCTGCTGCTCGTCCAGCGCTCCCAGCGATTGCACCATGCGGCGCCAGTTGCCGGCCTGCTGGGGCAGCGCGGCGCAGTACAGCAGGTGCGAGCCCCGCTGCACGGCCAGCACGGGGAAATTCTCCGGCTCGAAGTCGCCCAGGGCGTCGGCCTGGGATTCCACGTCCACCCACAGCCAGCGCGAGGCCGGCAGCACGTGCTGGGATTGCAGGGCCAGGTCGCGGAAGGCCTCGCGCCAGCCGCGGCAGATGCCGCACCACTGCGCGCACAGGCAGGCGACGATCCAGTCGCCGGCCTGCGTCCCGGGCATGCCCGCGGCCACCATCACGGCCTCAGCGCAAGGGCTTGAAGCGCAGGCGCTTCGGGCGCGCGCCTTCGTCGCCCAGGCGGCGCTTCTTGTCCGCCTCGTATTCCTGGTAATTGCCGGAGAAGAAGGTCCATTGGGAATCGCCTTCGGCCGCCAGGATATGGGTGGCGATACGGTCCAGGAACCAGCGGTCGTGGCTGCTCACCAGCACGCAACCGGCGAACTCCAGCAAGGCGTCCTCGAGGGCCCGCAGGGTTTCCACGTCGAGGTCGTTGGACGGCTCGTCGAGCATCAGCAGGTTGCCGCCGGACACCAGGGTCTTGGCCAGGTGCAGGCGACCGCGCTCGCCGCCGGAGAGCTGGCCCACGATCTTCTGCTGGTCCGAGCCCTTGAAGTTGAAGCGCCCGCAGTAGGCGCGCGAAGCGACCTGGAACTTGCCCACCGTGAGGATGTCCTGCCCGTCGGACAGGGCCTCCCACACCGTCTTGTCATCCGGCAGGGAGCCACGGCTCTGGTCCTCGTAGACCATGCGCACCGTGGGGCCGACGACGATTTCCCCGGAGTCCGGCGTGTCCTGGCCCGCGATCATGCGAAACAGGGTGGATTTGCCGGCGCCGTTGGGCCCGATCACGCCGACGATGGCACCGGGCGGAATCTGCAGGCTCAGGTTGTCGATGAGCAGGCGATCGCCGTGCGCCTTGCTGACCGAGCGCAGCTCGATCACCTCGTTGCCCAGGCGCTCGGCCACGGGAATGAAAATCTCGTTGGTCTCGTTGCGCTTCTGGTACTCGACCGCGGCGAGCTCCTCGAAGCGGGCCATGCGCGCCTTGCTCTTGGCCTGACGGCCCTTGGGGTTCTGGCGCACCCATTCGAGTTCCTGCTTCATGGTCTTGAGGTGCGCGGCTTCGGCGCGGGCCTCATGCTCCAGACGCTGCTCCTTCTGCTCCAGCCAGGAGCTGTAGTTGCCCTTGAAGGGCAGGCCGTGGCCGCGGTCGAGCTCGAGAATCCATTGCGCGGCGTTGTCCAGGAAGTAGCGGTCGTGCGTGACCGCCACCACGGTGCCGGGAAAGCGCGCCAGGAACTGCTCCAGCCATTCGACGCTCTCGGCATCCAGGTGGTTGGTGGGCTCGTCGAGCAGCAGCATGTCCGGCTTGGACAGCAGCAGGCGGCACAGCGCCACGCGGCGCTTCTCGCCCCCGGACAGCGGGCCGATGCGCGCATCCCATGGGGGCAGGCGCAGGGCATCGGCGGCGATTTCCAGTTGCAGGTCGGTGTTCTGGCCTTCGCCGGCGGCGATCACCGCTTCCAGCTGCGCCTGTTCCTCGGCCAGCTTGTCGAAGTCGGCGTCCGGCTCGGCATAGGCGGCGTACACCTCCTCCAGGCGTTTCTTGGCCGCCAGCACCCCGCCCAGGCCCTGCTCGACGGCCTCGCGCACGCTCAGTTCCGGATCCAGCTGGGGTTCCTGCGGAAGGTAGCCGATGCGCGTGCCGGCCAGGGGCACCGCTTCGCCCTCGAAGTCCTGGTCCACGCCGGCCATGATCTTCAGCAGCGTGGACTTGCCCGAGCCGTTGAGCCCGAGCACGCCGATCTTGGCTCCGGGGAAAAAGGACAGGGAAATGTCCTTCAGGATGTGGCGCTTCGGCGGGACGACCTTGCCGACGCGGTTCATCGTGAAAACGTATTGCGCCATGGATGGATTCGCGAAGATGCGGGATGGAGTGGGGGGCAGGCCGCGCGGGGCGGGCCGCCATGCGGGCACTGTAGCGCAAGCGGCCGCGCCGCCCGGGCTGGTCTCAGAACGCGGCCATGGCCTGGGCGACAGGCCCGTCGCCGAGTTGCTCGCGCAGCAGCGCGAACATGCGCATGTCGTGGTAGGCGCCCTTCCAGTAGGCAAACTGACGCAGCACCGCCTCCTGCTCGAAGCCCAGGGCCTCGAGCACCTTGATGGAAGCCTGGTTGTCCAGGGCCGTCAGCGCATTGACCCGGTTCAGGCGCATGGTGGAGAAACCGTAGGCCAGCACCGCGCCGGCGGCTTCGCGCATCAGGCCGCGCCCCCAGTACTGGCTGGCCATGTCGTAGCCGAAGGACGCCATGTTGGTGGTCTTGTCCCAGAAGAACAGCCCGCAGGTGCCGATCATGCGCAGGCTGTCGGGCTCGAGCATCGCGAAACGGTCGTGATGCTTGAGAAAGAAGTCCAGCACGCGCTGCGCCTGCAGCAGGTCGGACAGCGTGTCCAGCTCGTAGTAGCGCGTCACCTCGGGCTGGCTGTAGATGCCCAGCAGCCCGGCCGCGTCCGTGGCCTGCAAGGGGCGCAGCAGCATGCGCTGCGTGCGCATGCTGCGCGTGGCGGGGTCGAATTCGAGCATGGGATCGTGGGCGCGGGGGCTCCATGGTAATGCGCCGGCGCCCAAAAAAAGGCGGCGGGGACGCGCCCCGCCGCAATCGCTTGCCGCTCGCTTGAGGCCTGGCCGGTGCCACCCGGTCAGGAGGTCCCGGGCGGCGCTTGCGGCGCCGTCCGGGGGTTGGGGCCCGCCAGGGCGGGCATGTGCCGGGGGGCCGGGTTCAACCCAGGTCCACCGGTACGAAGATGCGGGCGTGACCGCGCTGCACCAGCAGCGCCACGGTGTTGCCGGCGGACTTGAGGATCGAGCGCACCTGCGCCACGTTGCTCACCGGCTTGCCGTCGATGGCCAGCAGGATGTCGCCGGGCTGCACCCCCGCCTGTTCGGCGGGGCCCGAGACCCCTTGCACCAGCAGCCCGTTGTGCACCTGCGCCTGCGCCTGTTCGGCGGCGTTGAGCGGGCGTACCTGCAGGCCCAGCCCGTGGCCGCTGGCGCTGCTGCCGGCGTCGGCCACCAGGGTGCCGTCGCTGAAGCTGCCGAGCGTGGCTTCCAGCGTGGACTGATGGTGATTGCTCCACACCCCCAGCTTGACCTTCTGGCCGGGCTGCATCATGCCGATCATCATCGGCAGGTCCGTCGAGTCGTTCACCGGCTGGCCGTTGACACTGAGGATGATGTCCCCGGCCTTCAGGCCGGCCTTGGCCGCCGGGCTGCCGTCGGAGACCTGCGCCACCAGCGCGCCGCGCGGATCACGCAGGCCGAAGGAGTTGGCGAGTTGCTGCGTGACCGTCTGCACGGCGATTCCCAGCTTGCCATGCTGCACCTGGCCGTGCTCGATGATCTGGCGGGCCACGGCCTCGGCCACGTTGATCGGGATGGCGAAGGACAGGCCCTCGAAGGCGCCGGTCTGGGTGAAGATCTGCGAATTGATGCCCACCACGTCGCCCTGGGTGTTGAACAGCGGACCGCCGGAGTTTCCGGGGTTCACCGCGACGTCGGTCTGGATGAAGGGCACCATGCTGTCGTCGGGCAGGGCGCGGCTCTTGGCGCTGACGATGCCCGCGGTGACGGTGTTGTAGAAGCCGTAGGGCGAGCCGATGGCCAGCACCCAGTCGCCCGGTTCGAGCTTGGACGGGTCGCCCACGCGCACCGTGGGCAGCCCGGTGGCGTCGATCTTCAGCACGGCGATGTCGGTCTTGGCGTCACTGCCCAGGACCTTGGCCTTGTAGCTGCGCTGGTCGGTGAGCGTGACGGTGACCGACTTGGCGCCCTTGACCACGTGGGCGTTGGTCAGCACGAGGCCGTCGGAACTGATGATGAAGCCCGAGCCCAGCCCTTCGGTCGGCACCTCGCGCGGGCCCTGGTTCTGGAATTGCTGGAAGAACTGGAAAAAGGGCGAGTTGCGCAGTTGCGGGGGAACCTGCGACATGTCGGCGCCGCCGGTGGTGGTGGTCTCGCCGCGCACGTTGATATGAACCACCGTGGGGCCGAAGCGCTTGACGATGGAGGCGAAGTTCGGGCCGCCCACGGGCACCGCCTGCCCGACCGAGGCCGGCGGGTTGTTGAACAGCGGAAGGCTCTGGTGGTTGAGCTTCACCGAGGGCGCGCTGCCCGCGTAGCTGACCTGCCACAGCGTGAGGCCGCCGAGGGTGACGGCGATCGAGGCCGCGACCGCGGCGAGAAGTCTGGTGTTTTTCATGGTGGCGTAGCTCCTGATGTGCAATCCAGGTGATTTCAATCCGGCACGATGGGAGTTTGCGCTTGCGCGCTTAGGGCGGGCTTAAGGTGGGAGAAGGGGCCGCCGGGGCCGCCACGCCTGGGTTGCACGACCCCACGGAACCTGCGTGAAGGCTTGAAGCAAGGGCCCGCAAGGGAGTAGGGTTTGCCCAGCATGGTGCGCGCGATGCCATGTTCTGCGTGTTTGCCGAGCGTTACCCTGGGCTTGTCCGGGCCTTGCCGCGCCTCCGGCCGGCCGATCCCGTCCACCATCCTCACGAGGAGTTCACGATGCCGATGCGCCCGACCCCGCTTCCTGGTTCCCCGCGACGGGTGCTTGCCGGCCTGGTGCTGGCGCTGAGTACCCTGGCCGCGCCGGCCTGGGCCGAGCAGCCGGCTCCCTCCGGGGTCCTGCAATTGCAGGCGCAGGCCAGCGCCGAGGTGGTGCCTGACCGCAGCGTGGCGAGCCTGGCCGCCGTCGCGCAGGGCGAGGATCTCGCCGCCTTGAATGCGCAGGTGGCGCGGCGCCTGGACGACGCGCTGCGCACCGCACGGGCCACGCAGGGCGTGCAGGCCTCCACCGGCGAGGTCTCCACCCAGCCGCGCTATCGCGACACCAGCGGCACGGTGCAGCAGGACGGCTGGACCGTCCGGGCCGTGCTGACCCTGCGCGCCGCCGACCCGAAGGTGCTGGGTGCGCTGCTGGGGCAACTGGGCGCGCAGCTGCAGCTGCAGTCGGTGCGTGGCGAGATGTCGGCGGCGCAGCGCCAGCACGAACTCGACACCCTGGGCGCGCGAGCCATCGCGGCGTTCCGGGCACGCGCGCAGGCCGCCGCGCGCGATTTCGGCTACGCCGGCTACACCCTGCGAGAGGCCCAGCTCAGCGAGCTGCAGGGTGTGGAGCCGCAGCCGCGGCCCATGGTGTTCCAGCAGGGCATGCTGGCCGCGCGCGCCGCGCAGCCGGCGCTGGCCGTGGAGCCGGGGAGGCGCGAACTCAGTGTCAGCGTCAGCGGCAGCGTGCAGTTGCTGCACTGAGGCCGCGCCGAGGGCAGGCCCTGGCCTGGCGCCCTCGTGGCGCGCGAAGGGTTGCCGCAGGTATGCGCGCCTGCGGCTCGGGCTCAGGCCGCTCCCGCACCCGCGGCGGCGGCCCCCTGCGCACGGGCCCTGGGTTGGTGCAGGTCGGGCAGCAGCGCCGCCAGCAGGCCGATGAGGGGCAGGAAGGAGCACACCTTGTACACGCCGACGATGCCGATCAGGTCGGCCAGCTGGCCCAGGGCCGCGGCCCCGATGCCCCCGAGCCCGAAGGCCAGGCCGAAGAACAGGCCCGAGACGGCACCCACCCGACCGGGCATCAGCTCCTGCGCGTAGACCACCATGGCCGGGAAGGCGGAGGCCAGCACGAAGCCGATGATGGCGGTCAGCACCGCCGAGCTGCCCAGGCCCGCGTAGGGCAGGGCGAGGGTGAAGGGGGCCACGCCGAGAATGGACACCCAGATCACGCGCTTGCGCCCGATGCGGTCGCCGATGGGCCCGCCCAGCAGGGTGCCGGCGGCCACCGCGGCGAGAAACACGAACAGGTGCAGCTGCGCATCGCGCACGCTGACGTCGAAGCGCTTTTGCAGGAAGAAGATCAGGTAGGTGTTGATCGAAGCCAGATAGAAGAACTTCGAGAACACCAGGGCCAGCAGCACCGCCATGGTGCGGCGCACGACCCCGGGGTCGTGCGCCTGCACCGGTTTCGCGGCGGCGCGCTTGCGCACCAGGCTCAGGTGATGGCGCGCCCAGCGGCCCACCAGCGCCAGCACCACCATGCCCAGCAGCGCGGCGGCCGAGAACCAGGCGATGGAATGCTGGCCGTGGCTGACGATGATCGCCGCGGCCAGCAGCGGGCCGAGGGCGCTGCCGGCGTTTCCGCCCACCTGGAAGATGGACTGCGCCAGTCCGTGCTGGCCGCCCGAGGCCATGCGTGCCACGCGCGAGGATTCGGGGTGGAAGATCGACGAGCCCATGCCCACGCAGGCCGCCGCCATCAGCACGTGCGGGAAGCTGTCGGCGCGCGACAGCAGCAGCAGCCCGACGAAGGTAAAGCCCATTCCAACCGAAAGGGAATAGGGCCTGGGCTTGCGGTCGGCGAACAGGCCCACCAGCGGCTGCAGGATCGACGCGGTGATCTGGTAGGTCAGGGTGATCAGGCCGATCTGCGCGAAACTCAGGTGCAGATTGCCCTTGAGCAGCGGATAGATGGCCAGCATCAACGACTGCATCATGTCGTTGAGCAGATGGGACAGGCTGATGGCGCCGAGCACGGAATAGTGCGTGCGTTGCGGGGCGCCGGCCGCGGTGTCGGGCTGGGACATGCTGGGGCGTACGGGGTGTGCGGGATCGTGCCTTGCGCCGCGGGCGCGGCCGCGGCGCGAAACAGTCACTGTACGCCGATCAGGGTTTTCCTGCCCGTGGCGCCTGTGCTCCTGGCCAGGACTTGCGGGCGCCCGCGGCAGGGCGCGGCCCGGTGCCGGGTGCGTTCAGGCCGCGCGCGCCGTCGCCGGAGGCTCGCCGTAGGCCGAGCGGAAGTCCTGCAGGGCCTGCGCCAGGTCGGGGCTGTGGTTCTGCGGACCGCTGCAGGCGACCTTGCGTGCGCCCAGCACATTGCCCAGGCGGCAGGCATCGACCAGCGGCCAGCCGGCTTCCAGCGCCCACAGCAAGGCGCCCCGGAAGGCGTCGCCGCAGCCGGTGGGGTCCACCACGCGCTGGGCCGCCAGGCCCGGCACGCGGGTGCAGGCCCCCGCCTCGAACACCTCGCAGCCCTGGGCGCCACGCGTGACCACCAGGCCGCGCAATCGTCCGGCAAGCTGCTCCAGGCTCCAGCCGGTGCGCTCGGCCAGCATGGCCGCTTCGTAGTCGTTGACCACCACCCAGTCGGCCTGCCCGACGAAATCGCGCAGCGCCGGGCCGTCGAACATGGGCAGGCCCTGGCCCGGGTCGAACACGAAGGGCAGGCCGGCCGCGGCCATCTGCGCCGCGTGCTCGATCATGGCCTGGCGCCCGTCGGGCGCGAGGATGCCCAGGCGCAGCCCGGGCAGCGCCGGCACCGGCTGGGTGTGGGCGAACTGCATGGCCCCGGGGTGGAAGGAGGTGATCTGGTTGTCGTCGCGGTCGGTGACGATGTGCGCCTGCGCGGTGTGGGTGTTGGGCACCACGCGCACATGCTCGCGCCCGATGCCCAGGCTGTCCAGGCGCTGTTCGTAGGCGGCGCCGTCCTCGCCCAGCGTGGCCAGCACCACGGGTTGCCCGCCCAGCAGTCGCATGGTGTAGGCGATGTTGCCGGCGCAGCCGCCGAAATCGCGTCGCAGTTCGGGCACCAGGAAGGACACGTTGAGCACGTGGACCTTCTCGGGCAGGATGTGCTCGGCGAAGCGCCCCTCGAACAGGGCGATGGTGTCGAAGGCGAGCGAACCGCAGATCAGGCTGGACATGGGGGCAGGGCTGGGGAGGCAGGAATCAGCCGTCACTGTAGCGCCTGCGGCCCTCCGGGCCCGCGCGCCGGCCCGCGGCCGCGGGCGCGGCGACGCGCTGCTCAGCGCAGCGCGGTGAGCGCGGCGGAGTAATCGGGTTCCTGGGCGATTTCGGGCACCAGCTCGCTGTGCAGCACGCGATCGCTCTCGTCCAGCACCACGACCGCGCGCGCGGTCAGGCCGCGCAGCGGCCCGCTGACCATGTTCACGCCCCAGGCGTCGAGGAATTCCGGGTTGCGGAAGGTCGACAGGGGCAGCACGTTGTTCAGGCCCTCGACGGTGCAGAAGCGGTTGGCGCCGAAAGGCAGGTCCGCCGAAACCACCAGCACCACGGTGTTGTCCAGGGCCGAGGCCTCCTGGTTGAAATGCCGGGTCGACTGCGCGCAGGTCGGCGTGTCCAGCGAGGGCACGATGTTGAGCACCTTGCGCTTGCCGCTCCAGGCGTCCAGCCCCACCTCGGCCAGGCTCTTGTCGGTGAGTCGCATCGCCGGCGCCTTGTCGCCGCGCTTGGGCAGCGTGCCGCGAACTTCGACGGGGTTGCCGCGCAGGGTGATCTGGGCCATGGTTCGAGTCTCCGGGGGTGGGGGAAGTGAAGCCGTGAATGCTAGTGATTCGCATGCCCCGCCGAGAATCCGGCACTATTTCCCTTCATTCATTGTGGATTTGCCGCCCCCCCGGGGCGGGCTATTTCCTGCTCGTCCGGGCCGGCGGGCGCCGCGAACCTAGACTTCCACTTGAGCAAATGTAGTTTATGAGAGGGAACTTGAATTCCTTCCGGTGGCGCTTTATGCATGCGCTCCATGCAGCCTTCGTCCGTCCAGAGCTTCCTGCGTTTCCCGCTGACCCGCTTGCTGGCCAGCGGCGGGCATGTCCGCGTTCTCCGCGCGCTGCTCAGTCACGGCGGTGCCCAGAGTGCAGCGCAATTGGCCTCGGACTGCGCCATGACGTCGCGGGGCGTGCGCAACACGCTCGATGCTCTGGTTGCGCAGGGTGCCGTCAAGGTGCTGGGTCCGGCCAGCTCCAGGCTCTTCGCACCGGCACTGAACCAGCCGCTGGTATCAGCGCTGGCGCAGCTTTTCGAAGCGGAGCGCCAGCACTGGCGGCACCTGCAGGATCACCCAGTGACCCCTGGTGGTCGGAGCTGAGCCGGGACGCGAAAGTGCTGAAGGGAGTGTCACCCGCCAGGGAAGCAGTTCGGTGCGCCGAGGCGGCGCAGTCGGGATGACAGGCAAGAGTCCGCGCAGGAAGGTCGACGCGCTGTATTGGCAGGGCCGCTTGCGCGTGGCGCAGGCGTACCTCGAAGCCGCCCAGCAGGACCATTCCCAGGCCCCCCGCCTCCTCCGGGACGTTCTGGGCAATCTGCTGCCCGATGGTCACGAGCGTCGCTATCGTCGCATCCTGAGTTTCAAGGACGAGGTGCAGTACGGCGCCCGCCAAGCCCAGCGCGATGAAGCCGGCCGGTTACTCGCGGACCTCGAGGAATTCGCTCGCTGGGCGCAGGAGCTGCTAGGCGCGTGATGCGCCCCTGCGGGTTTGCATTTCTCGATGGAAGCCGGGCATGAAAAAAGCTCCGGGACGTTGAAGAACAACGCCGCGGAGCTTCTTGGGTTCGAGCAGTCTGTACAGTAAAACCTACGGAAATCTGCCGAACAAGCTGTGGATAAGCTGATTTTATTCAGCTAAATCAACAACTCATTTGTGATTTGGTGGAGAGGAGGAGGATCGAACTCCCGACCTTCGCATTGCGAACGCGACGCTCTCCCAGCTGAGCTACCCCCCCGCGAAACATCCATCATACACCATGGCGCGCAGGGTGCAAAAGCCCCGCGCGAGCTCAAGGGGGCCCGCCCGCGATTCAGTCGTGCCGGCGCCGGAACACGCGTCGGGTTTCGCTGGAGGCCTCGGCGGCATAGGCGTAGCCCTCGGCATCGAAGTCCAGGATGGCCTCGGGACGGTCGGCGCGGTGTTCGATGATCCAGCGGGTCATCAGGCCCCGAGCGCGTTTGGCGTGCACGCCGATCACGCGCCAGCCCCTGGCGTCGCCTTCCTGGAACACCACGTCGACCACCGGATGGCCCAGCGCGGAGGTGTCGACGGCGCGGAAGTATTCCTCGGAGGCCAGGTTCAGCAGCAGCTTGCTGCGATGGGAGTCCAGCTGCTCGCGCAGCGCCTCGGCGATGCGCCTGCCCCAGAAGGCGTAGAGGTCGCGCCCGGCGGGGTTGGCCAGGCGCGTGCCCATTTCCAGCCGGTAGGCCTGCATCAGGTCCAGCGGGCGCAGCACGCCGTACAGGCCGCTGAGCATCACCACGTGGTCCTGCGCCCAGCGCAGCTGGGCGGGCGTCAGGTGCGCGGCATCCAGCCCGGCGTAGACGTCACCGGCGAAGGCGAGCAGGGCCGGGCGGCTGTTGTCGGCGTCGAAATCCCGCGACCATGCGGCGTAGCGCTGGGCATTGAGCAGCGCCAGCTTGTCGGAGATGCCCATCAGGCTGCCCAGCTGCGCGGGCGAGAGCTGGCGCAGGATCTCGATCAGGCGCGCGGAATCGGGGATGAAACGGGGAAGCGTGGTGGGCAGCGGCGGGGTCGCGCTGTCCATGTCCAGGGTCTTGGCCGGAGACAGGGCCAGCAGCATCGGGAGGACCTCGGGTCGGGAATCAGTGGACTGCGAAGTCGCGCAGCAGCGCCTCGCGCAAGGGGCCGCTCAGGGCCTGGCTGGCAGTGTAGTGGGGGTGGTCGCAGCCCACCTGCACGGCGGCGCCGCCACGCATGGCCTCGATGGCCGCGGCGCTGAACTCGAAGCGCAGGAAGTGCACCGCCGAGGTTTTCCCGGCGCTCTCGCGCTCCAGGTCCTCGTCGGCCACCGCCGGGGTGCGGGGGCAGCCCTGCACATCGACGTACAGGTGGTCCTCGATGCCGACCAGGCGCGCCAGTTCGCGCCTGCGCTGCTCGACTTCCGGGTATTCGAGCAGCATGGTGGCCTTCCAATTGCTCCCGTCCGGAATCAGCGGCGCATAGGCGTCGATCTCGTCCTGGATGCCCTGCGGCTCGAAGATCTTCTCGATACGCAGCATTTCCTGGATCTGGTAGCGGATGGTGCGCTCGTCCTCGAACTGCAGGCTCAGGTGCCCGCCCAGCTGCAGGGTGCGCAGCTTGCGATGGGGAATGATCTCGGCGCGCAGGCGCGCGCGTTCGCGTGCATAGGCCTCCAGGCCCAGCAGGCTCTCGGGGGTGGGTTTGCTCATGCGTTCCTCATGGGTTCCTCGGGGGGGCGCGGCGTTGCGGATACGCGCCGGCTCAGAGGCCGTAGGCCATGCGCAGCAGGGTCAGCGGGTGGGCCAGGCGGGGCTGCGAATCGCCGCCGAGCTCGGCGACCCCCTGCGCGATGTGGTGTCCGCCCAGCGGGCAGTCCGAGCCGATGTAGTCGGGATGGGCCGCGGCCATGGCCTTGAACACCGGCCTGCCGATTTTCATGGCGTCGGCGTGGTGGGCCTTTTTCACGCCGTAGGTGCCGGCGTGCCCGGAACAGCGCTCGATGGTGGTGAACTCCAGCTGCGTGCTCTTGCCCACCAGGCGGAACATCTCCTCGGTCTTGCGGCCGATGTTCTGCACCCGTCCGTGGCAGGGGATCTGGTAGGCCACGCGCCCCAGGGAATGCCGGAAGTCCGTCTTGAGCAGGCCGTCGCGGTGGCGGGCCATCAGGTACTCGAAGGGGTCCCACATGGCGTCGCGTACCGCCAGCACATCGGCATCGTCGGGGAACATCAGGGGCAGTTCCTGCTTGAACATCAGCGTGCACGAGGGCACGCCGGCGAGGATGGCCCAGCCTTCGCGGGCGTAACGCAGCAGCAGCGGGATGTTGGCGCGCATGGCACGCTCCACACCCTGGAGGTCACCCAGTTCGAGCTGGGGCATGCCGCAGCACCGGTCCTTGCGCACCAGTTCGTAGGCGATGCCGTTGTGCTCCAGCACCTTGAGCAGGTCCAGGCCGATGCCGGGCTCGTTGTAGTTGATGTAGCAGGTGGAGAACAGCGCCACGCGCCCCGGCGCGTGCTCGCCGTCCACCGGCTGGTCCACGCCCGAACGCGGGGCGCTGCGGCGCAGGGTGCGCTCGGCCAGCTCGGGAAGCCAGGCCTTGCGGTCCACGCCCAGGGTCTTTTCCAGCACGGCGCGGGTGGCGGGCTGCCGGTTCACGGCGTTGACCGTCTGCACGACGATGGGAATGCCGGCCAGCTTGCCATGCACATCGGTGGCGGCGAGCGCCCGGCTGGCCAGCGGCACCTTGCCCTGGCGGAACTGGATCGCCTTGGCTCGCAGCATGGTGTGCGGGAAGTCCACGTTCCACGGATGCGGTGGCACGTAGGGGCACTTGGTCATGTAGCACAGGTCGCAGATGTAGCACTGGTCCACGACCTTCCAGTAGTCCGCCTTGTCCACCGCGTCCAATTCGCCGGTGGCGCCTTCGTCGATCAGGTCGAACAAGGTGGGGAAGGACTGGCAAAGCGACACGCAGCGCCGGCAGCCGTGGCAGATCTCGAACACGCGCTCGAGTTCGGCCAGGCACTTGGCTTCGTCGTGGAAATCCTCGCCGCGCCAGTCCAGCGGATGGCGGGTGGGGGCCTCGAGATTGCCTTCGCGCGTGCTCATCAAACAAGCCTCCGTGGCGGGCCGCCGGGCGCGGCACGCGTGATGGGTTTTCGAGGCCCCTCGCGGCAGGCAGGGGCCCGGGGCTTCAATCCGCGAGAACGTCCAGCGCCTTCTGGTAGCGGTTGGCGTGCGAGCGCTCGGCCTTGGCCAGCGTGGCGAACCAGTCGGCGATCTCGTCGAAACCCTCGTCGCGCGCGGTCTTGGCCATGCCGGGGTACATGTCCGTGTACTCGTGGGTCTCGCCGGCCACCGCGGCCTTCAGGTTGTCGCGGGTGGCGCCGATGGGCAGGCCCGTGGCGGGGTCGCCCACGGACTCGAGGAATTCCAGGTGCCCGTGCGCGTGGCCGGTCTCGCCCTCGGCGGTGGAGCGGAACAGCGCGGCCACGTCGTTCTGTCCCTCGATGTCGGCCTTGTTCGCGAAGTACAGATAGCGCCGGTTGGCCATCGATTCGCCCGCGAAGGCGTCCTTCAGGTTCTGCTCGGTCTTCGAGCCTTTGAGCGCAGTCATCGCCGTCTCCTGGTGTCGTGGGAATGGGGTCGCGTCCCGCGGGCACCGCCCGGCAGGGCTCGACCTACTGTAGGCCGGGCCGCGTCGCGGTGTCTAATGCAGCCTGTCAATGCCGCCCATAGCCTGAACCTATGCCTGCGCGTGCCTGCCGGGGCGGCGGCGCGTGCGCGTCGAACCCTCGATCATGCAACCAAGCCAGCATCCCACGCAGGGCGCCGAGCCGCCGCCGAGCATCGGTTTCATCGGCCTGGGCGCCATGGGTTGGCCCATGGCCGCGCGATTGCGCGCCGCCGGGCACCCCGTGGCCATCTGGGCACGCGGCTCCGAGACCGCCGGGCGCGCGCAGCAGGCCGGGATGGCGCTCGCCGACAGCCCTTGCGAACTGGCGGGGCGGGTGCAGGTGCTGGTGACCAACGTGACTTCCACCGAGGACGTGGAGCAGGTGCTGCTGGGCGCGCAGGGCGCCGTGCACGGTGCGTGCCCCGGCTTGCTGTGCATCGACCACAGCACCATCGCCCCTCGGGGGGCGCGGCGCATCGCCGCCGAACTGGCCCTGCGCGGCGTGGGTTTCGTGGATGCGCCCGTGTCCGGGGGCGAGCAGGGCGCGCGCGAGGGCCGCCTGTCGATCATGGCCGGGGGCAGCCCGGAGGACTTCGAGCGCGCCTTGCCGCTGCTGCGCCTGCACGGACCCACGGTCACCTACATCGGGCCGCCCGGCAGCGGGCAGGTGGCCAAGCTGTGCAACCAGCTCGTGCAGGTGGTGAACATCCAGGGCATCGCCGAGGCCATGCGCCTGGCCGCCGCCGAGGGGGCGCCGCTTGCGCGCGTGCTGCAGGCCCTGGGCGCCGGCTTCGCGGGCAGCCGCATGCTGGACCTGATGGGCCCGAAAATGGCCGGGCGGGATTTTGCCGCCGGCATCCAGGCGCGCCTGCATGCGAAGGACTTCGGCCTGCTGGAGCAGGCCGCCGCCGAGGCCGGGCTGGAACTGCCGGCGCTGCGCCTGGTGCATGGGCAGCTGCAGGCCCTGGTCGCCGAGGGGTGGGGGCGCGACGACACCAGTTCCCTGTTGCGGGTGCTGGAGCGCGGTCCGGCGCCACAAGACCCGGTCGGCCGCTGATCCGGCCTCGCAGGGCCCGCCGTGGGACGGCCGGGGCGGACGAGGCGCACGGGCCCGGCAAGCCCAAACCCGCATACCTGGACGCGCCGGGGGGGCTTCGGGCCGCCGGCCGACCTGGACGCGGCGCCAGGCCTAGGATGCCCCTCAGTCGCCTTTTTGTCCATGGGCGACCCATCTGCAGACATTGCTCCCCGGGCCGGTTCCGCGCAATGCGCCCTGTTCTGCGCGCCATGCTGCCGGGTGCGGCTCCAGGCGCGAAGCGGCCGCGGGGGCACGGAGCGTGCCATGAAGCTCACAACGACCCCGAGCAGCTGCCAGGCTGCGGCCATCCCGGTGGGCCGCCCGGCTGGGTTCCGCCTGGTCGCGTGGCTGCTGTTCGCATGTCTGTCGGTCTGCGCCGGAGCCGCCGCTGCGGCCCAGCGTGCGCCGGCCCGGCGTGCCCCGGCCCAGACCCTGGGCTCGACGCCCTGGCTGCTGACGGCCGGAACGCGCTCGTCCGTGGAGGGCACCGTGCAGTGCGTGCCGTTGGGCCAGGAGCCGCGCGGTGTTTCCCTGCCGGGGTCCGGGTCGGCATCCGGGCCGGCATCCGGCCGCATGTCCGCGCGAGTGGGCGCCGTCCTGCGCGCGAATGCCCTGGGAACCTGCGAGGGCAGCGTGCGATTCAGCTATGAAGCGCTGTGGTACCTGTCCGTGGTGTCGGCCAGCATCAATGGGGTGGGATGCACCTCCACCCAGTGGTTCGTGGCCTGCCCGGTGCTTCTGGCGGTGGGGGAATCCGCCACGGTAAGCACCGAACTGGACGCAGGCCCCTATGCGCGCGGCAGCACGGAAGTCGCCGTCAGCGGGGTCGACAACCCGCTGTACCAACCCATCGAATTCCAGACGGAGGGCAGCATCACCGTGGCGCAGGCTCCGGCGCTGGTCGTGCCGGGCGTGAACCGCTCCGGAACCACCGAGCTGAGCCTGCGCGCAAGCGGGCCGTCGGGGGCGCGCGACGTGCAGCTCAGCGAGCAGTTTCCGGCCTTCATCACGGCCAGTTCCGACGATCCGGCCTGCAGGTTCGAGTCCCTGCAGGGGCGCCTGAGTTGTGCCTGGGCCCATGTCGACCCCGGGGCCACCGTCCGCGTGCCCATCCAGATCTCGGCCGGCGCGGGCTACCCGACCAGCCAGCTGAGCACCCAGCTCCAGGCCCGTTGCGACCTGGGCACGGCGGGCGCGGTCGCGTCCATCGTGGTCAGCGGCAGCCTGGTGGCCGGCGAGCAGTCGCTGGACGCGCCGCCGCGCGTGATCATGGATTCGGTGCTGGTCGACCACGTGTCCCTGCACACCCTGCCGGGCGCTTCCCGCGGCGCGCCGCCTCCGGGAATTCCCGCGCGCTGGACGGTGAGCTTCTCGCCCGGGCTGCAGGTGCAGGGGGTCACGCCCGCGGAGGACTCGCGGGACCTGGTCTGCAACTACTCCGACGACAGCGTCAGCTGCAGCGCCCCCAACTACGGCAGCGATCAGCCCGGGACCAACGCCAATGCGGCGATCCGCCTGAGCGCGGTGCAGCCGGGGCGACAGACGGCCACGCTGCGATGGGAGAGCACCCAGGGGGTCGGCACCACCTCGCTGAGCGTGCAGGTGTTCTGGGACCCAGCCTCGCCCGAAGGCGGGCCAGGCTCGGCCGCGGCCTCCTCGCCCAGGCAGGGCGAGGAGCCGTGAAAGCCGCGGCAGCCCGAGCAGCGGGCCGTCGCGAGGCGGGCGGGCCGTGGCGGCGCGAGCCCGCCGATGCCCGCCTGCCCGCCCTGCTCAGGCGGCCAGCAGATCGCGCAGCACGAAGGGCAGGATGCCGCCGTGGCGGTAGTAGTCCACCTCGATCGGGGTGTCGATGCGCAGGCGCAGCTTGACCTTCTGGTCGGCCTGGCCGGGGCGGCGGATGAGCAGCGTGGCTTCCTGCTGGGGCTGGATGTTCTCGCCCAGCAGCACCTCGAAGCTTTCGTCGCCGCGGATTCCCAGGCTCTGCCAGGAGTCGTCGCCGAGGAATTGCAGGGGCAGCACGCCCATGCCGATCAGGTTGGAGCGGTGGATGCGCTCGAAGCTGCGCGCCACCACGGCCTTCACGCCCAGCAGCTGCGTGCCCTTGGCGGCCCAGTCGCGGCTGGAGCCGGTGCCGTATTCCTCGCCCGCGAAAATCATCAGCGGCGTGCCTTCGGCCATGTAGCGCATGGCCGCGTCGTAGATGAACATCTTCTCGCCGGAGGGCTGGAACAGCGTGAGCCCGCCTTCCTCGCGCGAGCCGTCGGCCTTGGCCGGGATCATCAGGTTCTTGATGCGCACGTTGGCGAAGGTGCCGCGCATCATCACCTCATGGTTGCCCCGACGCGAGCCGTAGGAGTTGAAGTCGGCCTTGGCCACGCCGTTTTCCAGCAGCCACTTGCCCGCGGGGGAGTTCTCCTTGATGGAGCCGGCCGGGGAGATGTGATCCGTGGTGATGGAGTCCCCGAACAGCGCCAGCGCACGCGCGCCCTGCACGGTGGAGGCGCCGCCCCGCGGGGCCATGGCGAAGTCGTCGAAGAAGGGCGGGCGCGCGATGTAGGTGCTCTGCGGCCAGTCGTAGACCTGGCCCTTGGCGCCGTCCACGCGCTGCCACAGCTTGCCGGGCTTGGCGGCCACCTGTTCGTAGTTGGCCTTGTAGGCCTTCGGATCCAGGGCCACCTTGAGCAGCGCCTGCACCTCCTCGGTGCTCGGCCAGATGTCGCCCAGGTAGATGGGCTTGCCGCCCTTGCCATGGCCCACGGGCTCGGTCATCAAGTCGCGCAGCACGTTACCGGCGATGGCGTAGGCGACCACCAGCGGCGGCGAGGCCAGGAAGTTGGCCTTCAGGTTCGGGTGGATGCGCGCCTCGAAGTTGCGGTTGCCGGAAAGCACCGCCGCGCAGACCAGGTCGTTGGAGGTGATCGCGGCCTCGATGTCGGCGGCCAGCGGGCCGGCGTTGCCGATGCAGGTGGTGCAGCCGTAGCCGGACACGTAGAAGCCCAGCTTCTCCAGGTAGGGCAGCAGCTTGGCGCGCTCGAGGTATTCCGTGACCACGCGCGATCCGGGGGCCAGCGAGGTCTTCACGTGCTTTTTCACCTTCAGCCCGGCTTCCACGGCCTTCTTGGCCACCAGGCCGGCGGCCAGCAGCACGCTGGGGTTCGAGGTGTTGGTGCAGGAGGTGATGGCGGCGATCAGCACGTCCCCGTCATGCAGCTCGGTGCCCTCGGAGGTCGTGAAGCTGCGCTGCAGGCGCTCGGCCGGCTGGCTGAAGCCGCCCTGGTCCATGGAGGTGGCGAACAGTTCGCCGAAGCGCTGCTTGACCTGGCCCAGCTCGATGCGGTCCTGCGGGCGGCGCGGGCCGGCCAGCGAGGGCGCCACGGTGGCCAGGTCCAGGCTCAGCGTGGTGGAGTAGTCGATGTCGCCGCTGCGGGGCACGCCGTAGAGCTTCTGCGCCTTGAAGTAGGCCTGCAGGGCCTCGATCTCGGACTTGCTGCGCCCGGTGCCGCGGAAATAGTCGATGGTCTTGTCGTCCACCGGGAAAAAGCCCATCGTGGCGCCGTATTCGGGCGCCATGTTGGCGATGGTGGCGCGATCGGGAACGCTCAGGGAGGCGGTGCCCTCGCCGAAGAATTCGACGAACTTGCCCACCACCTTGGCCTTGCGCAGCATTTCGGTGACGGTCAGCACCAGGTCGGTGGCGGTGACGCCGCCGCGCAGCTGACCCTTGAGCTCCACGCCCACCACGTCGGGGGTGAGGAAATACACCGGCTGGCCCAGCATGCCGGCCTCGGCCTCGATGCCGCCCACGCCCCAGCCGACCACGCCCACGCCGTTGATCATGGTGGTGTGGCTGTCGGTGCCCACCAGGGTGTCGGGGTAGTACACGCCGTCACGGGACTTGTGCACGCCGCGCGCCAGGTACTCCAGGTTGATCTGGTGCACGATGCCGAAGCCGGGGGGCACGACGCCGAAGGTGTCGAAGGCCTGCATGCCCCATTTCATGAACTGGTAGCGCTCCTGGTTGCGCTGGAATTCCAGCTGCATGTTCAGGTCCAGCGCCTTCTTGTTGCCATAGTTGTCGATCATCACCGAGTGATCGACCACCAGGTCCACCGGAACCAGCGGCTCGATGGCCTTGGGGTTGCGCCCCATCTGTCCGGCCACCGTGCGCATGGCGGCCAGGTCGGCCAGCAGCGGCACGCCGGTGAAGTCCTGCAGCACCACGCGGGCCAGCACGAAGGGGATCTCGGCGGTGCGGGCCTCGTTGGGCTTCCAGGAGGCCAGTTGCTGGACATGGGAGGCCTCGACGCGCTTGCCGTCGCAATTGCGCAGCACCGATTCGAGCACGATGCGGATCGACACCGGAAGGCGCGACAGGTCGATGCCGAGTTGCTTGCCCAGCGCCGGCAGGGAGTAGTACTTGCCGGTTTTTCCGCTCGCCGTGCTGAAACTCTTGCAGGTGGACGCGAAGGGGTGGGCGGGGGCGCTCTTGGCGGAACGTTTCGCAGTGGCCATGGCAGGCTCCGTGAGGGGGGTCAGGGGTGGTTGTTCAAAAGGGTGGCCGGGCGCGGCGCGCAGCCGGCGGCCCGGGAGTGCGCCGCGCGCGCGCGGCCGTACCCGACCCCGATCGTGGGGCAAGCAGGCTGGTGCGAGGCGGCAGCGGTCATCGGTCGAAACATCGGACAGGCCGCCGCCGCGGGTCGCGGACGGAGGCCCTTACTGGGCGGCCACCAGTTTCGTGGCGGCGATGGGATTGCAGTCGTCGGCCAGGCGCATCATGTCCTTCTTGTCGAACAACATGCTTTTCGCCGGGATCTGGATCATCACCAGGCCTGCCTTCTGGTCATCGAAGTGATAGGCGCCGGTGGTCGTGGGTTTGCGCAGCAGCAGGTAATGGCGGCCCTTCCAGGTCAGGTCGATGGCATGGTCGTCCTTGCCCTCGATGCGAATGTCCATGCGCAGGCGGTCGCCGCAGACCATGCGCCCGCCCTTCATGGCGTAGCTGGGCAGGGGATCGGCCTGCGCGACCACCGGGGCCGGAGGGGTCACGGTGGCGGCGACGGCGGCGGGCGCCTTGGTGGCGGGCGACGCGGCATGGGCCGCGGGCAGGCCCACGCCGGCGCACAGGCCGATGCAGGCCGGCCCCAGCAGGCGGGCCGCGAGACGGATGGAAGGGGACGGATTCATGATCAGCGGGCTCCGCAGCGGTGGGCGCCGCCGGCCGACGATGCGTGCATCACCGCAGCGGCCATGGCGACAGGGACGTGGGGTGCCGGCGAGTGTATACCCCGTCCGGTGCCGTTTTCCCCCCTGGCGCGCAAGTCGTGGCGATTTTTCGCCCCGACTTGGCCCCGACGCAACGTTGCGGCCATGTTCCGGCTTCGATCCGCCCGTGGCTGTGCCCGGGTTCAGAGCAGGTGCTTGACCCCGTCCTTCTCCTCCTGCAGTTCCGCCAGGGTCTTGTTCAGGCAGCTGCGGGAGAAGTCGTCGATGGGCAGGCCCTGCACGCGCTGGTACTGACCGCCCTCGCAGATCACCGGCACGCCGAACATGGTTTCCTCGGGGATGCCATAGGAGCCGTCCGAGGGGATGCCCATGGTCACCCAGCGGCCGTTGCTGCCCAGCACCCAGTCGCGCATGTGGTCGATGGCCGCATTGGCGGCCGAGGCCGCGGAGCTCAGGCCGCGGGCCTCGATGATGGCCGCGCCGCGCTTGCCCACCGTGGGCAGGAAGGTGTTGCGGTTCCAGTCCTCGTCGCCGATGATGTCCTTCACCGGCTTGCCGTCCACGGTGGCGAAGCGCCAGTCGGCGTACATGGTCGGCGAGTGGTTGCCCCAGACGCAGAATTTCTCGATGGACGACACCGGCTTGCCCATGCGGGTGGCCAGTTGCGACAGCCCGCGGTTGTGGTCCAGGCGCAGCATGGCGGTGAACTGACCCTTGGGCAGATCGGGAGCCGACTTCATCGCGATGTAGGCGTTGGTGTTGGCGGGATTGCCGACCACCAGCACGCGCACGCTGCGCTTGGCCACCGCGTTGAGGGCCTTGCCCTGCGCGGTGAAGATCTGCGCATTGGCCGACAGCAGGTCGCGACGCTCCATGCCGGGGCCGCGGGGGCGTGCGCCGACCAGCAGGGCGCAGTCGATGTCCTGGAAGGCGGTGTTCGGGTCGGAATGCCCGGTCATGCCGGCAAGCAGCGGAAACGCGCAGTCATCGAGCTCCATCATCACGCCTTTGAGCGCCTTCTGGGCCTTTTCGTCGGGAATTTCCAGAAGTTGCAGAATCACCGGCTGATCCTTGCCGAGCATTTCGCCGGAGGCGATTCGGAACAGCAGGGCGTAGCCGATCTGGCCGGCGGCGCCGGTCACGGCTACGCGCATGGGGGCTTTGGACATGGGAAACTCCGATTGAGGCCATTGGGAAGCCGAATCGGCCCGAGGGTGCGCGGGCCGGAGCCGGAACTGCGAGCGGCGCCGGTGCGCGGATCGCTCGCGCGCCAGCCCCGATGCTGCATTGCAGGACGCAGTGTAGGCAATGCGATGGGGTGCGTCAACGCACTTATGTCTTATATAAGACATCTATTAGGACATACTGGACAGCTCCGCGCCGCTGTGCTGCAATGCAGCGCATGGCCACGTCCGTCCCAGCCCCGTCCAGCGCGCCCGGTGCCGCCTCGGCGGCGCCGGTGTTCAGCCCGCTGTACCAGCAGATCAAGGCGCTGATCACCCGCGCGCTGCAGGAGGGGGAGTGGAAGCCGGGCGACCTGATTCCCAGCGAGGCGGAGCTGGCTTCGCGTTTCGGCGTCAGCCAGGGCACGGTGCGCAAGGCCATCGACGAACTCGCGGCGGAGAACCTGCTGATCCGCCGCCAGGGCCGGGGCACCTTCGTGTCCACCCACCACGAGGCGCAGGTGAAATTCCGCTTCCTGCGTCTGGTGCCCGACACCGAGACCAGCCAGGGCCTGCGCATGGAGCGCGAGTTCCTGGAATGCCACCGTGTGCGCGCTCCCACGGAGGTGGTGCGTGCCCTGGGCATCCGCGCCGGCGACATGGTGCTGGAGATCCGGCGCATCCTGCGCATCGCCGGCGAGCCCGTGGTGTACGAGGACATCTACCTGCCCGCGGGGCCCTTTCGAGGCCTGACGGCCGAGCGCCTGGAGCGCAACCGCGGGCCGCTGTACGCGATGTTTGAATCCGAGTTCGGCACGCGCATGGTGCGTGCCGAGGAAAAGATCCGGGCGGTCAACGCCTCGGCGCAGGAAGCCGAGTTGTTGCGCGTGCCGGTGGGCCAGGCCCTGTTGTCGGTGGAGCGCCTGGCCTTCAGCTATGGCGACCAGCCGGTCGAGCTTCGCCGTGGCCTGTATGCCACCACGCATCACTACTACCGCAACGAACTCAGCTGAGCGAGGGCGCCCGCCGCATGTCGCATGCTGCCGATGACTCCATCAAGCCATAAACTCGCGTCATAACCCGAAGCGAGGCCAAGACCATGCCAACCGTTCCCAAGACCGCAAGACCCGAGTTCCGCAACATCGGAATCGGCGACATCGTCCGATACCGCATGCCCCTGGCGGCCATCGTGTCGATCCTGCACCGCATCAGCGGCGCCCTGATGTTCCTGCTCCTGCCCGTCGTCCTGTGGGCCTTCGGCCTGAGCCTGCGCTCGGCGCAGGGCTTCGCCGACGTCGCCGCGGTGCTCGGCTCCTGGCCGATGAAACTGCTGGGTCTGGTGCTGTTCTGGGGCCTGGCCCACCATTTCTGCGCCGGCATCCGGCACCTCGCCTCGGACATCTGCCCGAAGGTGGTGACCAAGCAGGCCGGACGCCGCAGCGCCGTGACGGTGCTGGTGGTCTCGCTGCTGGCCACGGTGCTGTTCGCCATCCATCTCTTCTCGGGAGCCTGAGATGTCCGCAAGTGATTATGGATCCCACCGCCTGGTGGTGGGCGCGCACTACGGGCTGCGCGACTGGCTGGCCCAGCGCGTGACCGCCGTGGTGATGGCGCTGTACACCGTGTTCATGCTGGTGGTCGTGCTCTGGCCGGGCCAGCTGGACTACGCGCGCTGGCAGGCGCTGTTCGCCAACGAGGCGACCAAGCTGTTCACCCTCGTGGCCCTGCTCGCGCTGCTCTACCACGTGTGGGTGGGCGTGCGCGACATCTGGATGGATTACGTCAAGCCCGTCGGGTTGCGCCTGAGCCTGCAGGTGCTGACCATCGTGTGGCTGCTTGCCTGCGTCGGTGGTGCCGTGCAGGTTCTGTGGAGGGTTTGAGCCGTGCAACTGAATCAACGCAAATTCGACGTGGTCGTGGTCGGTGCCGGGGGCTCCGGCCTGCGCTGCGCGCTGCAGCTGGCGCGCGCCGGGCTGGACGTGGCCGTGCTGTCCAAGGTGTTCCCGACCCGCTCGCACACCGTGGCCGCCCAGGGCGGCATTTCGGCCTCGCTGGGCAACATGAGCGAGGACAACTGGTACTGGCACATGTTCGACACCGTCAAGGGTTCGGACTACCTGGGTGACCAGGACGCCATCGAGTTCATGTGCCGCGAAGCGCCCAGCGCCGTGTACGAGCTCGAGCACATGGGCATGCCCTTCGACCGCAATCCGGACGGCACCATCTATCAGCGTCCCTTCGGCGGCCACACGGCCAACCTGGGCGAGAAGGCCGTGCAGCGCGCCTGCGCCGCCGCCGACCGCACGGGGCACGCGCTGCTGCACACGCTGTACCAGCAGAACGTCGCCGCGCGCACCCATTTCTTCGTCGAATGGATGGCCCTGGACCTGATCCGCGACGCCGAAGGCGAGGTGCTGGGCGTGGTGGCCATGGAAATGGAGACCGGCGAGGTCAGCGTGCTGCGGGCCAAGTCCACGGTGCTGGCCACCGGCGGCGCCGGGCGCATCTTCGCCGCCTCGACCAATGCCTACATCAACACCGGCGACGGCATCGGCATGGCCGCGCGCGCCGGCATTCCGCTGCAGGACATGGAGTTCTGGCAGTTCCACCCCACCGGGGTGGCCGGTGCCGGGGTGCTGATCACCGAGGGCGTGCGTGGCGAGGGCGGCATCCTGCTCAACGCCAACGGCGAGCGTTTCATGGAGCGCTACGCGCCCACCTACAAGGACCTGGCGCCGCGCGACTTCGTGTCGCGCTCGATGGACCAGGAGATCAAGGAAGGGCGCGGCGCGGGTCCGCACAAGGACTACGTGCTGCTCAAGCTGGACCACCTGGGCGCGGAGACCATCCACAAGCGCCTGCCGTCGATCGCCGAGATCGCGCGCAAGTTCGCCAACGTGGACTGCACCAAGGAGCCGATCCCCGTGGTGCCCACCATCCACTACCAGATGGGCGGTATCCCGACCAACATCCACAGCCAGGTGCTCACCGTCGGCGCCGACGGCAGCGAGCAGGTGGTGCAGGGGCTGTACGCCATCGGCGAGTGCTCCTGCGTCAGCGTGCACGGCGCGAACCGACTGGGCACCAACTCCCTGCTCGACCTGGTGGTGTTCGGTCGTTCGGCCGGGCGCCACATCACCGAGAGCGATCGCGTGCGCGGCTCGCACAAGGATCTGCCGGCCGATTGCGCCGACGCGCCGCTGGCGCGCCTGGCCCGCCTCGAGTCCTCGAGCGACGGCGAGCCCATCCAGGACGTGGCCAACTCGATCCGCGCCAGCATGCAGAAACACTGCGGCGTGTTCCGCACCTCCGAGCTGCTCAAGGAAGGCGTGGAGCAGATCGCGCAGATCGAGCAGCGCGTGCAGCATATCCACCTGAAGGACAAGTCCAAGGTGTTCAACACCGCGCGCGTCGAGGCGCTGGAGGTGGAGAACCTGATCGAGACGGCCAAGGCCACCATCGTGTCCGCCGAGGCGCGCAAGGAAAGCCGCGGCGCGCATTCGCACCGCGACTTCCAGGACCGCGACGACGCCAACTGGCTCAAGCACACCCTGTGGTTCCGCGACGGCAACCGCCTGGCCTATCGCGAGGTGCAGATGAAGCCGCTGACCGTGGAAACCTTCAAGCCCAAGGCTCGTACTTTCTGATTCTCCAGCACACGGAGACCCTGATGACCCGCAAGATGAAGTTTTCGATCTACCGCTACGACCCGGACCGCGATGCCCGGCCGTACATGCAGGACTACGAGGTCGAGCTGCAGCACAACGACAAGATGCTGCTCGATGCGCTCATGCGCATCAAGGCCGACGTCGACGAGACCCTGGCCTTCCGGCGCTCCTGCCGCGAAGGGGTGTGCGGCTCCGACGGCATGAACATCAATGGCAAGAACGGCCTGACCTGCACCACCAACCTGCTCACGCTGAAGGAGCCGGTGGTGCTCAAGCCGCTGCCCGGGCTGCCGGTGATCCGCGACCTGATCGTCGACATGACCCAGTTCTTCAAGCAGTACCACTCGGTCAAGCCGTACCTGATCAACGACACGCCTGCGCCCGAGAAGGAACGCCTGCAGAGCCCCGAGCAGCGCGAGGTGCTCAACGGCCTGTACGAGTGCATCCTGTGCGCCAGTTGTTCCACCTCCTGCCCGAGTTTCTGGTGGAACCCGGACAAGTTCGTCGGCCCGGCCGGGCTGCTGCAGGCCTACCGCTTCATCGCGGACAGCCGCGACGAGGCCACCGGCGCGCGTCTGGACGATCTCGAGGATCCGTACCGCCTGTTCCGCTGCCACACCATCATGAACTGCGTCGACGTTTGCCCGAAGGAGCTCAACCCGACGCGGGCCATCGGCAACATCAAGGACATGTTGCTGCGTCGCGCGGTCTGAGATCGTCATGAGTCCCGCCTCCGGCAGCCCGGAACCTTCCGAGGAGCACGCCGCCGCCTTGCGCAGACTGCGCTGGCGCGCGCGCCGCGGACTGCTGGAGAACGATCTGATGTTCACGCGGTTTTTCGCCCGTCACGGCGATTGCCTGGACCCCGCCCGCGCGGCGGCCCTGGGCGAATTGCTCGAACTTGACGACAACACGCTGCTGGCGCTGCTGCTCGGGCACATCGAGCCGCCGGCGCAGGCGCAGGCGGCGCAGCGCCTGGGCCTGCTCGACATGCTGCGCGACTGAGCCGCGTCGCGCAGAAGCGCGGCCGTCACCCCCAACCCCCGGAGCCCCCCATGAAGCCTTCCGACGTCAAAGCCACGCTGTCCTTCTCCGACGGCGCGCCCAGCATCGAACTGCCGATCTACAAGGGCTCGGTCGGTCCGGACGTGATCGACATCCGCAAGCTGTACGGACAGACCGGCAAGTTCACCTACGACCCCGGCTTCCTGTCCACCGCTTCCTGCAATTCCGCCATCACCTACATCGACGGCGACAAGGGCGAACTGCTGTATCGCGGCTACCCGATCGAGCAGCTGGCGGTCGAATGCGACTACATGGAGACCTGCTACCTGATCCTGTACGGCGAGCTGCCCAACGTCGAGCAGAAGGCCGATTTCGTGCGCCGCGTGACCCAGCACACGATGGTCAACGAGCAGATGCAGTTCTTCCTGCGCGGCTTCCGTCGCGACGCCCACCCGATGGCCGTGCTGACCGGCCTGGTCGGCGCCATGTCGGCCTTCTACCCCGACTCCATCAACCTGAACGACGCGGCGCAGCGCGACATCTCGGCGATCCGCCTGATCGCCAAGATGCCCACGCTGGTGGCCATGGCCTACAAGTACAACATGGGCCAGCCGTACATGTACCCGCAGAACAACCTGAGCTACGCCGGGAATTTCATGCGCATGATGTGGGCCACGCCCTGCGAGGACTACGTGCCCAGTCCGGTGATCGAGCGCGCGCTGGACCGCATCTTCATCCTGCACGCCGACCACGAGCAGAACGCCTCCACCTCCACCGTGCGCCTGTGCGCCTCCAGCGGCACCAACCCCTTCGCGGCCATCGCCGCCGGCGTGGCCTGCCTGTGGGGCCCGGCGCATGGCGGGGCCAACGAGGCCTGCCTGAACATGCTCTACGACATCCAGGCCAACGGCGGCGTGGCCAGGATCGGCGAGTTCATCGAGAAGGTCAAGGACAAGAACTCCTCGGTGCGCCTGATGGGCTTCGGCCACCGGGTGTACAAGAACTACGACCCGCGCGCCAAGCTGATGCGCGAGACCTGCCACGAGGTGCTGGACGCGCTGGGCCTGCACGACGACCCGCTGTTCAAGCTGGCCATGACCCTGGAGAAGATCGCCCTGGAGGACGATTACTTCATCCAGCGCAAGCTCTACCCGAACGTGGACTTCTACTCGGGCATCGTGCAAAAGGCCATCGGCGTGCCGGTGTCGCTGTTCACGGCGATTTTCGCGCTGGCGCGTACCGTGGGCTGGATCGCCCAGCTCAACGAGATGATCTCCGACCCCGAGTACAAGATCGGACGTCCGCGCCAGCTGTTCACCGGCTCGGCCACCCGGGCCGTGGTGCCTCTGGCCCAGCGTCGTTAAGCAGGCCGACACCCGACAGCGGGTGTTCGCGCCCAGGCGCCGGCTTGCGGGCCGGGCCCTGGAAACGCGATAACCCCGCTAAAATCAAGGGTCTTGCCCGCGCGGTGATGCGCGGCGGACCCTTTTCGTTTCTCCTGCGCCGCAAGCCGGCCCGACCGCGATGGCACGCACGCTTTACGACAAACTCTGGGACGAGCACGTGGTGGACGTCGATTCCGACGGCACCGCGTTGCTGTACATCGACCGCCACCTGGTGCACGAGGTGACCAGCCCGCAGGCCTTCGAGGGCCTGGAACTGGCCGGGCGCAAGGTGTGGCGCATCAGCGCCAACCTGGCCGTGTCGGATCACAACGTGCCGACCACCAACCGGGCCGAGGGCATCGCCGATGCGGTGTCGCGCCTGCAGGTGGAGACCCTCGACCGCAATTGCGACGCCCAGGGCATCACCCAGTTCAAGATGAACGACCGCCGCCAGGGCATCGTGCACGTCATCGGCCCCGAGCAGGGCGCGACGCTGCCGGGCATGACGGTGGTCTGCGGGGATTCGCACACCAGCACCCACGGCGCCTTCGGCGCGCTGGCCTTCGGCATCGGCACCAGCGAGGTCGAGCATGTGCTGGCCACGCAGACCCTGCTGGCGCGCAAGATGAAGAACATGCTGGTGTGGGTCGGCGGCAGCCTGGGCCCGGGGTGTACCGCGAAGGACCTGGCGCTGGCCGTGATCGGCCGCATCGGCACCGCGGGCGGCACCGGCTGCACCATCGAGTTCGCGGGTCCGGCGGTGCGTGCGCTGAGCATGGAAGGGCGCATGACCCTGTGCAACATGGCCATCGAGGCCGGCGCGCGCGCCGGCCTGGTGGCCGTGGACGAGACCACGCTGCGCTACATCCAGGGTCGTCCCTATGCGCCCACCGGGGTCGAGTGGGAGCAGGCCGTGCGCTACTGGCGCGGCCTGCACTCCGATGCGCAGGCGAACTTCGACCTGCGCGTGGAACTGGACGCCGCCACGGTGCGCCCGCAAGTCACCTGGGGCACCTCGCCCGAGATGGTGGTGGCCATCGACGAGCGCGTGCCGGATCCGGAGAAGCAGGCCGATCCGGTCAAGCGCGCGGCGATGGAGCGGGCGCTGGAATACATGAACCTGCAGCCCGGCAAGCCGATCGCGGACATTCGCATCGACAAGGTGTTCATCGGCTCGTGCACCAACTCGCGCATCGAGGACCTGCGCGAGGCGGCCAAGGTGCTGGCGGGCAAGCGCATCGCCCCGAACGTGCGCCTGGCGCTGGCGGTGCCGGGCTCCGGGCTGGTCAAGGCGCAGGCCGAGCGCGAGGGGCTGGACAAGATCTTCCTGGCCGCGGGCTTCGAATGGCGCGAGCCGGGCTGTTCCATGTGCCTGGCCATGAACGCCGATCGCCTGGAGCCTGGCGAGCGCTGCGCCTCCACCTCGAACCGCAATTTCGAGGGGCGCCAGGGCCAGGGCGGGCGCACGCACCTGCTGAGCCCGGCGATGGCCGCGGCCGCGGCCGTGGCCGGCCATTTCGTCGACGTGCGAGGGGCCTGAGCCGAGCGGCCCGGGCCCTTGCCAACCAGGAAGCCAGTAGCCATGCAAGCCTTCACCGTGCACCAGGGCGTGGTGGTGCCCATCGACCGTGAAAACGTCGACACCGACGCGATCATCCCCAAGCAGTTCCTCAAGTCCATTCGTCGCACCGGCTTCGGCCCCAACCTGTTCGACGAATGGCGCTACCTGGACCATGGGGAGCCGGGGCAGGATCCGGCGTCGCGCAAGCCGAATCCGGACTTCGTGCTCAACCAGCCGCGCTACCAGGGCGCCAGCATCATGCTGGCGCGCAAGAATTTCGGCTGCGGTTCCTCGCGCGAGCACGCGCCCTGGGCCATCGAGCAATGGGGCATCCGCGCCGTGATCGGTTCCTCCTTCGCCGACATCTTCTTCAACAACTGTTTCAAGACGGGCCTGCTTCCCATCGTGCTGCCCGAGCACGAGGTGGCCCGCATGTTCGACGAGGTGGCGGCCTTCCCCGGCTACGCGCTGACCGTGGACCTGCCGCGCCAGCGGGTGGTCAAGCCCGACGGATCCGAGCTGCCCTTCGAGATCACCGAGTTCCGCAAGCACTGCCTGGTGGGCGGTCTCGACGAGATCGGCCTGACCCTGCGCAAGGCGGACAAGGTGCGCGCCTTCGAGGCGGAGCGCATCGCGCGCATGCCCTGGCTGGCGCACCGCATCCTCTGATTCCCCGGCCCTCCTTCCAGAAAGCGAATCGCATGAACATCGCAGTCCTGCCCGGCGACGGCATCGGCCCTGAAATCATCGAGCAGGCCATGCGCGTGCTCCAGCGCCTGCGCGCCGACGGCCTGAAGCTCGAATTCGAGTTCGCCGACGTCGGCGGCACGGCCTACGAGCGCCACGGGCACCCCCTTCCCGCCGCCACGCTGGCGCTCGCGCAGCGGGCCGACGCGGTGTTGTTCGGGGCCGTCGGGGATCCGCGTTTCGACCGGCTCGAGCGCGCGTTGCGCCCGGAGCAGGCCATCCTGGGCCTGCGCAAGAACCTGGGCCTGTTCGCCAACCTGCGCCCGGCCATCCTGTACCCCGAGCTCGCGCAGGCCTCCTCGCTCAAGGCGGAGGTCGTGTCCGGCCTGGACATCCTCATCGTGCGTGAACTCACGGGCGACATCTACTTCGGCCAGCCCCGCGGGCGCCGCGATGCCCCCGACGGTGCCTTCGCGGGCCAGCCGGAAGCCTTCGACACCATGCGCTACAGCCGCCCGGAGATCGAGCGCATCGCCCACGTGGCCTTCCAGGCCGCGCGCACCCGCAAGGCAGCCGGGCATGCCGGGCGCGTGACCAGCGTGGACAAGGCCAACGTGCTGGAGACCTTCCAGTTCTGGAAGGACGTGGTCACCGAGGTCCATGCACAGTATCCGGACATCGAGCTGGAACATATGTACGTGGACAACGCGGCCATGCAACTGGTGCGCGCGCCCAAGAAATTCGACGTGGTGGTCACGGGCAACATGTTCGGCGACATCCTGTCCGACGAGGCCGCGATGCTCACCGGCTCCATCGGCATGCTGCCCTCGGCCTCGCTGAACGAGCAAGGTCGCGGCCTGTACGAGCCCTCGCACGGCTCCGCCCCCGACATTGCCGGGCGAGGCCTGGCCAACCCCCTGGCCACCATCCTCAGCGCGGCCATGATGCTGCGCTACTCCCTGGGCCAGCCGCAGGCCGCGCAGCGCGTGGAAAAGGCCGTGCGCGAGGTGCTGCGCCAGGGCCTGCGCACCGCCGACATCGCCGAGCCCGGGCAGGCCAGCGTGGGCACGGCCGGCATGGGCGACGCGGTGGTCGCGGCGCTGGGCTGAGACGGGCCCCCGAATTCGGAAATCCTAGGAAGTCAAGAACATGGCAAAGCAGCGTGTCGGCCTGGTGGGCTGGCGAGGGATGGTGGGTTCGGTGCTCATGCAACGCATGCGCGCCGAGGGGGACCTCGATCTCATCGAGGCGGTGTACTTCTCGACCAGCAACGCCGGGGGCCGGGCCCCCGACGGTTCGGCGCTGCAGGACGCCTCCGACCTGCAGGCGCTGCGCGCCTGCGACATCGTCCTGACCGCGCAGGGCGGCGACTACACCAGCGCCGTGTTCGAGCCCCTGCGCGCCACCGGCTGGAAGGGGCACTGGATCGACGCGGCCTCCACGCTGCGCATGCGCGAGGACGCGGTGATCGTGCTGGACCCGGTGAACCGGCCGGTGATCGACGCCGCGCTGGCGCGTGGCGGGCGCAACTGGATCGGCGGCAATTGCACGGTCAGCTGCATGTTGATGGGCGTGGGCGCGCTGTTCAAGGCGGGCCTGGTCGAGTGGATGAGCTCCATGACCTACCAGGCCGCCTCGGGGGGCGGCGCGCAGCACATGCGCGAGCTGCTCACCCAGTTCGGCACCCTGAACGCGGCGGTGCGCGGGCTGCTGGACGACCCCGCCTCGGCCATCCTGGACATCGACCGTGGCGTCATCGAGACCCAGCGCGCCCTGCCCGAAGCGGACATGCGTCATTTCGAGGTTCCGCTGGGAGGCAGCCTGATTCCCTGGATCGACAAGGACCTGGGCAAGGGCGTGTCGCGCGAGGAATGGAAGGCCGGCGCCGAGACCAACAAGATCCTGGGCCAGGCCCAGCCCGTGCCGGTGGACGGGCTGTGCGTGCGCGTCGGCGCCATGCGCTGCCACAGCCAGGCGCTGACCTTCAAGTTGCGCCGGGACGTGCCGTTGACCGAGATCGAGGCCATGATTGCCGCGGATAACGAGTGGGTCAAGGTGGTTCCGAACACCCGTGAGGCGAGCATGCGCGAGCTCACCCCGGTGGCGGTCACCGGCACGCTGGGGATCCCGGTCGGGCGCCTGCGCAAGATGGCCATGGGTCCGGAGTACCTGAGTGCATTTACCGTGGGCGACCAGTTGTTGTGGGGGGCAGCGGAGCCGTTGCGCCGGATGTTGCGCATTCTTTTGCAGGCTTGAGCAGCGTTCCATCCGGCGGTCTTTTGGGGCCGCCGGTTTGCATGCGCGCCACGCCGATTCGGGGCGCAACGCCAATTCCTGCCGGTTTCCGGGGGACGATTGGTTACTATCGCATGCGAAACCCCTGCAACGCAGTTTGCAATCAAGGGGATGGGGGCGTGCATTGAAGCGATGGATGAGCCTGCGGGCGGATTCGCACGCGTAGCCGGGCAACCATGCAGATCAGGGGAAGCAACGTGGCCAAATGGCGTCAAGCAATGGGTGTGGCTTGTCTGGCGGCACTGCCGGGAGCCGTACCGCTGGCCGGGGCCTTCGGCCTCGGGCATGTGGTGGTGCTGTCCACGCTCGGCCAGCCGCTGAGCGCGAACATCGAAATCACCCAGATCACCCCCGACGAGGCGCAGTCCTTGCGGGTCGGGGTCGCGCCGGATTCGATGTACGAGGCGCGCCACCTGAACTACAGCGACGCGCTGCAGGGGGCGACCGTCCTGCTGCGCCAGGATGCCGCCGGGCATCCCTACCTGCACCTGAGCGGCACGCGCCCCGTGCACGAGCCCTTCGTCGACCTGTTGCTGCGCGCCGACTGGTCCAGCGGGGAGATCACCCGCAACTACACCCTGCTGCTGGATCCCCCGGGCTTTCGCGAACCCGGCGTGGCGCCCATCGTGCCGCAGGCGCCGGCTCCCCTGGCCCACGCCGTGCAGCGCACCCTGCCGGCGGCGCCCCGGAGCCCGGCTTCGCGTTCGGGCTACACCGTGCAGCGCGGGGATACCCTGTTCTCGATCGCTCGCTCCTATGCCGGCGGCGAGGTGTCGCTGGACCAGATGCTGGCGGCGCTGTACAGCGCCAACCAGGGGGCCTTCATCGACGGCGACATCAACCGACTGCGTGCGGGGGCCGTGCTGAAGGTGCCTTCGGCCGGCCAGGCCGACGCCATCAGCGCCGGCCAGGCCCACCAGATCATCGTCGCCCACAGCGGGGATTTCGCCGCCTATCGCAGGCGCCTGGCCGAGCTCAGCCCGACCCAGGCCGGCGGCCCGGCGCGCCGCATGCACGGCAGCGTGCAGGCGCGCGTGCAGGAACCCGGCTCTGGCGCCTCGGGACCTCAGTCCCAGCTGCGCCTGAGCCAGGCCGGGGTTGCGGCCCCGGGACAGACCGCGGAGGCGAACTGGATCGCCGCGCAGAAGCAGGCCGAAGCCCTGGCGGCCAAGCTGGCTGCGGCGAAGGCCGACGTGGCCGCGCTGGCCAAGCTGGCGGCCAGCGCCAGCGCCGCGGCTCGCTCGATGCAGCCGGGCGTCGCACCCGCGGCCTCGGCGCCACAGGCCGCGGCCCACGCATCGGCCGCGGCCGCGGCGGCTTCGGTGCCCGCGCGCCCCAGCGCTTCCGCCCCGGCCTCGGGCGCGGCGCGCGCCGCGGCCTCGGCGCCAGCCGCCCCGGGCAGCCAGACCAGCCCGGCCAGTGCGCCGCTGCACACCGCCTCGGCACCACCCAAGCCGGCCGCGGCCCATCCCGA
>JAKBBK010000121.1 GCA_021808525.1 Pseudomonadota bacterium | reverse complement strand
CACGGGCACGCCGCCGCGCGGCAGGCCCAGCACCAGCAGGTCGGGGGTGCCGGCCAGCGCGCCCAGCGCGCCGGCCAGCGCCCGGCCCGCGTCGCGGCGATCGGCGAATCGGGGTTCGGACATGGCTGCAGCTCCTGCGCGGCGCCCGGCGAGCGCCTGCATGAAGCCTAGGAAGCGGCGGCCCGGGCGTCCTTGACCCACGTCAGCATGCGGGTCGCGGGCAGGGGGCCCGAGGCCGGCGCCGCGCCGCGGTGCTACAAGGCGCCCGCGACCACGTTGACCGTCAGGGCCAGGATGAACACATTGAAAAAGAAGGCCGCCACGCTGTGCAGCAGCACGATGTGCCGCACGTTTCTTCCGGCGATGTTCACGTCGGAAGTCTGGAAGGTCATGCTCAGCACCACGGAGAAATACAGGTAGTCCCAGTAGTCCGGCACGACATCGTCGGGAAAGCGCAGCGCGGGGTGTCCGTGGCTGCGCTCCAGGTGATCCGCGTGCGCATAGGCCTGGGCGAACACCACGCTGAAGAACAGCCAGGACAGCACGATGCTGGCCGCGGCCAGCGGCAGGTCTCCGGGATGCCCGCCGTGCCCCGAGCGCAACTCCAGGCGCAGCGCCAGCAGCACCACGCCGGAGCACAGCAGCGAGAACACCAGCACCCCCCAGCGCCCCTGCAATTGCCGCTCGGCGCGGCGTGCCAGCGCCTGCGGGGCGCTGTGGCCCATCATCCACCCGATGGTGCCCAGGTACACGGCGCTGGCCAGGTCGAAGGACAGCAGCAGCGCGCGTGCCGGGCCCAGGCGCGCCTGCAGCGCGCTGGCCAGCACCAGCGCGAGCAGCGTGGACGCGCTCAGGCGCGGGTGGGTCAACACGGTCTGCAGCGGGCGGGGGAGTCTGGGCATGGCGCGGGAGCTGGGCATGCCCAGTGTACAAACACACGCCGGGCCCTGGAGCCCGCTGGCGATGCGCTCAGCCCGTGGCCTGCACGGACACCTGGGTCTGGGTGCTCAGGCCCGCCGAGTCGGTGGCGGTGATGCTGAGGTTGTAGACGCCGCAGCTCGGCTGCGGCCAGCTCAGCAGCAGCTCCTGCCCGCTGACCTGGAAGCTCATGCCCGTGGCGGCGCCCTGGATGGAGATCTGCGCCTGCGTGGCGCCGCTGTCGCTCAGCACGGCGATCACCCCGCTCAGCGCCGTGCCCGCGGTGGTGCTCAGCGAGGCGCCGGTGAGCACAGGCCCCGCGGTGGCCGAGGCCTTCACGGTGATGACCGCGCTGGCCGACAAGCCGGTCACCGCATCGGTGACGGTGACGGTCGGCGTGTACGTTCCCGCCGCCGGCGCGGCCCAGGACAGCATGCCCGAGGAGCTCAGGGCCATTCCGGATGGCGCCCCCGACAGTGCGTAGCCCAGGGCATCCTGGTTGGGAGCCGTGGTCTGAAGTCCGTAGTACAGCGCCTGGCCGGGGGTGGCGCTGAGGGTGGCCGCCTGCACGGTGGGCGCGCTGGCCGCCTGCACGATGCTCAGGGCCGCCGTCGCGCTGCCCACGAGGCCGGTGGTGGGGTCGGCGGCAACGGCCTCCACCGAGTAGGAGCCGACCACCGGCTGGTACCAGGTGACGGTTCCGCTGGACGCGCCGATGGTCATGCCGGAGGGTTCGTCCGCCAGGCTCCACGAGACCGGGCTGGAACTGGTGGCGGCCAGGGAGAATTGCAGGGTCTTGTTGCTCGCGCTGGTGATGCCGACGGCCCCCACCTTCGGCGGCGTGACGCCCGTGCCGGCGGTCAGATAGGCCAGCAGCCCGGCCATTTTCGGGGTGCCCAGGCCCGTGGGCTGGTCGTAGCCTGCGGCGGCCGAGCAGCCCGTGCAGCTGCCGTCGTTGCCGGCGATGATGTCGTGGAAGGCCAGCGCGTATTGCGTGGGGTTGGACAGCAGCGGATACAGCCACGGCGGCACGCTGCCCAGGGGGCCCTCGCCGTTGAATGCGCGCAGCGCATCGGCCACCGCGATCAGGCCTGCCCATTCCGCGGATCCGATTCCGGTCCCGCTGGCCACATAGCCCGTCGAGGTGCCCGGCGTCGAAGGGGAGATGGCAAAGTAGATCTGCCCCGTATTGCCGTCGGCGTCCATCGCCACGTCGGCCACCGAACGATAGGCGCCGAGGCCGGAGACCCCGCTCTGGTAGGAGGGCAGCGCGGTGTACAGGCTGGAGCCGGAGCCGGTGGAGGTCCAGGCGACTTCGTCGCGCGGCGCCGATGCATAGGAAATCAGCGAGGTGCCGCCTACCGCCAGCACCTGCGGGGCCACCGCCGGCCACTGCACCTGGCCCGCGCCGCCGGTGCCGGTTCCGGAGACATAGCTCATGTCGGCGGTCGTGAACATGCTGTCGGACTGGCCCGCGGTTTCCGTCCAGCCCCAGGCCATGGAAACGACCCCCGCGCCCATGCTGTCGACCAGGCTGACGGCAGGGCCCAGCGTGGACGTGGGGCCGGGCGTCTCCACGACGATCAGGCGCGCCAGCGGAGCGATGGCGTGGGCCCATTCGGCCTGGATCGCGGTCTGCCCCGCCCAGTAACTGTCGTAGCTCGGGGCGTTCGCGCTCATCGCTCCGGCGGACGTGGTGTACACCATGGACAGGGTGCAGCCCGCGCTCGTCGAGGCGGCCGCCAGCGGCAGCGATGCGCTGGTGGAAATCGCCATCGCGGCGCAGGAAGGAAGGTTGTACTGGCTGTCGAACGCCGCCAGCTCGGCGCTGAGTTCGGAGTCGTCGTAGGGGTCGATGATGTAGAGGGTCTGTCCGGCGCCCAGCTGCGCCTGCTGCGCCGAGCTCAGACTGGTCCAGACGGTCGGCAGCGGGGTCAGCCCGTAGGCGTCGCGAATCTGCTGGGGGGTGTAGTCCGCCACCCAGCTGGTGGGACTGGAGGTGCTCGCGGGCAGGGAGAGCGCGGCGAAGGCACGCGCCAGGCTGAAAGCCGCGGGCGCCACGCTGGCCTCGGACAGCATGTGCAGCACGCTGGCGGCCGGCAGGGACATCGACAGGCTGATCACCGTGCCGGTGGCGGCGCTGGCCTGGCACAGCGCGGTGGCCGAGGTGCTGGTCGAGCTGCTGCCGCCCCCGCAGGCGGCCAGCGCGGCGAGGGCCGCGATCGACCCCAGGCGCGCCGCGGCGCGGCGGGCCGGGAATCGCGCGAGCCAGGGCCGCGCGCGGGAGTCTGAACCTGAGGCGAATCGCTGCATGGTGAGAACTCCTGGCATGGGCCGTTCATGCGTGGTCAATCCAGGGCCGACGCGCCTGCCGACGCGATGGTCAAGGCCCTGGAGCTGGCTATGCGCAGCCGGAGCATGGCGCTTGCGCGCAGGCTGGTGCGTGGATCCGTGGCGATGGCCTGGACGCGGTAGGTCCCGACGCGTGGTCGCTGCCAGCTGACCACGCCGGTGGATGCGCCGATGCGCATGCCCCGGGGCGCGCCGCTCAGGCTCCAGCGCACCGGCTCCACCGCGCTGAGGGGCACGCTGAAGGACAGCTCGCGCGAGGGCTCGCCTTCCACGGACAGGGGGCTGACGATGGGGGCGACCTGCTCCGGGCTGTCGCGCAGATACGCGAGCAGGGCGCCGACCTTGGGCGTGCCCAGGCCGCTGGGCGTGTCGAATCCCGTCGTGGCCCGGGTGTGCGGGCCGTGGCCGTTGCCGCCGCTGGTGATGTCCTGGAACATGCGCGCGTACAGCCGGGGCCTGCGCAGCAGGGCGTACAGCAAGGGTTGTACCTCCCCCAGCACGCCCCGCCCGGACAAGGCCCGCTCGGCATCGGCCACCGCCAGGATGCCGGCCCACTCGGGCGTGGCCAGGCTGGTACCCACGATGGAGGTCCACACCGGCGCGCAGCGCCCCGCGGGCGCCGAGGCGTACGCGGACATGCCCGGGGCGGGGATCGCCGTGCCTGGCGGTGCCTGGCAGATATCCCGACCCGAGGGCGACGAGGCCGCGGGAGGAATGCGCAGCACGGCCTGGCCGTAGCCCGCGTTCATGGCCACGTCGGGCACCGAGCGCATGCCCAGGCCCAGGCGCGCCTGGTAGCCGGGCGCGGCGATGTAGCGGCTGATGCCGCCTCCGGCATTCGCCCAGACGGTCTCGTCGCGAGCGTTGGCCGTGTAGGAGCGCAGCACGGTGCCCCCGACCCCGAGCACCTGGGGCAGGACCGCGGGCCAGTTCACCTGGGAGCCGGAGTCGCCCGTGCCCGCGAGATAGCTCATGTTGGCGTTGTCGAACATGCGCTTGCGCATGGCGGCGCCTTCCGGCACGATCATGCTCATCGACACCACCCCGGGGCCGAGCCGGTCGATGAGTTCGAGCGCGCTGGCCCAGTCCGCGGGCGCGCTGTCCACCTCGATGAGTCGCGCCAGCGGTGCGCTGGCGTGGGCCCATTCCAGGTCCGCGGCGGTTTCGTCCTGCCATCGCGGGTCGTAGGCCGGCGCCCTGGAACGCATGCCCGCGGAGGCGTTCGCGTGCACCATCGAGAAGGTGCAGCCCGCGCCCGGCGACGCGGCGGGCAGCGGCAGCACCGAGTCCACCGGGATGTTCCGTTCGGCGCAGCCCGG
>JAKBBK010000049.1 GCA_021808525.1 Pseudomonadota bacterium | reverse complement strand
GCCACCCAGTCCCCCGACTTGCCGCCATGCTTTTCCAGCAGGCGCACGTCGGTGATGACCATGCCGCGATCGACGGCCTTGCACATGTCGTAGACGGTGAGCAGGCCGACCTGCACGGCGGTGAGGGCTTCCATCTCGACGCCGGTGCGCCCGCGGGTCTCGGCGCGCGCGGTGCAGCGCACGGCGCAGGCGGCGCGGTCGATCTCGAGTTCCACGGCCACGCGGGTCAGGGCGATGGGGTGGCACAGGGGAATCAGGTCGGAGGTGCGCTTGGCCGCCATGATGGCGGCCAGGCGGGCCACGCCGAGCACGTCGCCCTTGCGCGCGCTGCCCGACTCGACCAGCGCCAGCGTGGCCGGCAGCATGCGGATCCTGCCGCGGGCCACCGCCACGCGCGAGGTCTCGTCCTTCGCGCCCACGTCCACCATGTGCGCCTGGCCGGCGGCGTCGAAATGGGTCAGCGGCGAGGCGGGATCGGAGGCCGGCATGGGATGGGTCGCACAGGGGCGCACGGGGGGTCAGAGGGGGGCCAGCTCGGCCATGGTGTCGCGCAGGCGCCTGGCCTCGTCGCGCGCGGCGGCGGCGAACTGGCCGCCCGGCGCCGCGTACAGCACGCTGCGCGAGGCGTTGATCAGGAAACGGTCGCCGGCGGCGCGCACCGTGGCCTCCAGGTCGCCGCCCTGCGCGCCCACGCCGGGGATCAGCAGCGGCAGGTCGGGCGCCACCGCGCGCACCGCGAGGATGTCCTGCGGGCGCGTGGCGCCGGTGACCAGACCCAGCTGCCCGTTGCGGTTCCAGGGGCCGGCGGCCAGGCGCGCGACGCGCTCGAACAGGCGCTCCGCCGGCTGCTGGACGTCGCGCAGGGCCAGGGCCTGCAGGTCGTCGCTGCCGGGGTTGGAGGTGCGGCACAGCACGAACAGGCCGCGCTCGGGGTAGGCCTCCATGTACGGGTCCAGCGAATCGCGGCCGAGGAAGGGCGAGACGGTCAGCGCGTCGGCGCCGTAGCGCTCGAAGGCCTCGCGGGCGTAATGCCGCGCGGTGGAACCGATGTCCCCGCGCTTGGCATCGAGAATCACCGGCACGCCGGGCGCGCGCTCGCGGATATGCCGGATCAGGCGCTCGAGCTGGGCCTCGGCGCCCACGGCCGAGAAATGCGCGATCTGCGGCTTGTAGGCGCAGACCAGATCGGCCGTGGCATCGACCACGGCGGCGCAGAAATCGAACAGGCGCGAGGTTTCGTGGGTCCACGGCGCCGGCAGGCGCTCGGGTTCGGGGTCCAGGCCCAGGCACAGGCGGCTGGAGTTGCGCCGGCAGGCGGCGAGCCATTGGTCGAGGAAAGGCATGCGCGGATTTTAGGCGCCCCGCCCTTCGAGCAGGTCCTGGGCCAGGCAAAGGTCGGCCCAGGCCTTGGCCTTGTCCTGCGGCGTGCGCAGCAGGTAGGCGGGGTGGTAGCTGACCACCAGCGGCGTGCCGTGCCAGTCCCATGCCCGCTGGCGCAGGCGCCCGATGGGCTCGGCGCTGCCGGTCAGCGCCTGCGCCGCGAAGCGCCCCAGCGCCAGCAGCAGGCGCGGGCGTACCAGCTCGATCTGGCGCTGCAGGATGGGCAGGCACTGCGCGATCTCGTCGGGCTCCGGATTGCGGTTGCCGGGCGGACGGCACTTGATGACGTTGGCGATGTAGACGGTGCGCGCCGGATCCTCTCCGGCGCGGCTCAGCCCGCAGGCGCGCAGCATGTTGTCCAGCAATTTGCCGGCCGCGCCCACGAAGGGCTCGCCCAGGCGGTCCTCCTCGGCCCCCGGGGCCTCGCCGACCACCATGACCCGGGCCTGCGGGTGCCCGACCCCGAACACCGCGCGGTGGCGCATCGAGCCCAGCTTGCAGGCGCGGCAGTCGTGGGCAAGCGCCTGCAGCGGCTCCCAGTCGAGGGCGCGCACCTGCTGCAGCCGCTGCTCGTTCATCGGTGCGGGGGCGCCGTGCGCGAGCGGGCGGGCGGCGGCGGCATGCACCGCGGGTGGGGCCTGGGGTGCGGCCTGGGGTGCGGGCGGCACCACCTCGGCGCCCCGCGCTTCGACCGCGCCTCGCGGGCTGCGCGCCGGGGCGGCGCCGCGCGCTGCCGGGGCCCCGGGCCCTGCGGGCAGCAGCGCGGCCAGTTCTGCCGGGTCCAGCGCATCACGCTGCACCCAGGCCGTGTCCAGGCCCAGCGCGTGCAGCAGGGCCAGGCGGCGCGGATCGAGCAGGGGGTGGGGCATCGCGGGCGCCTTCATTCCATGCCCCTGCGCCGACGCAGGGTCTGCAGCGGGCAGGACATGACGATGGCGTCCTCGCGCCCGGGCTTGCCGTCGACCATGGCGGGGTAGTAGGCGCGACGGCGCGCCACCGCGTGCAGCCCGTAGCCTTCGTACAGGCGCAGCGCGCGCTGGTTGCTCGGTCGCACCTCCAGCCACAGCAGCGCGGCTCCGTGCAGGGTGGCGCTGAGCACCACGCCGTCGAGCAATTGCAGGCCCAGCCCGCGCCCCTGCAGCCGGGGCTCGACGGTGATGTTCAGCAGGTGCATTTCCTCCACGCCGGCCAGGGCCACGTAGTAGCCCTGCAGACTCCCCTCTTCGTCGCACAGCACCTGCGCGACGTAGCCGGCGGCCAGGGAATCGGCGAAATTCCCGCGGCTCCACGCGAATTCGTAGGCGCGCGCCTCGATATCCATCACGGCATCGAGGTCGCCCATGCGCATCTCGCGCAGGCCGGTGCGTGCGACCTGGATCATGCCGGGGACTTGTGCGACGTGGCGGCGAGCCTGGCGCGGGCGCGCTCGTCGCTGGTCAGCGCGACCTTGTCGCGCACGTACAGGGGGCGTGCCGCGGCGGCCTCGACGCTCTCGCCGCGGGCCTGCGCGGCACGCGCCAGGCGCGCCACCGCGCCGGCCTGCGGCGCCACGGTGCGCGCCGCCTCCAGGGCCCCGGCCCAGCCCGCGCCCAGCGCCTCGCCCAGCGCCCGCGCATGCTCGGCCCAGGCATTGCCGCACAGGGAGATGGGGCCGGGATGCTCGCCGAACTCCTGGCGCCAGCAGGCCGCGGCCTCGCGCGGCGACTGCACGCGCGAGCCGCCCGCCAGGCGCCACGCGCCCCCCGTGCATTCGGCGAGGGCCCAGTACAACTCGCCCATGCGCGCATCGTCGGCCACCAGCACGCGGCCGTCGCGCAGCGCCGGCTCGGCCGCGGCGGCCACCGCCAGCAGCGTGGGCACCGGCACCACCGGGCGACGCAGGCCACGCCCCAGACCTTGCGCCGCAGCGCAGGCGGCGCGCAGGCCGGTGAAGGCGCCGGGGCCGGCGCCGAAGCCGATCAGCGCCACCTCGTCCAGCGCGTGGCCGGACTGGGCGAGCAGTTCGCGCACCAGCGGCAGCAGGCGCTGCGAGGCACGCGAGCCGCCCGGCTCGGTGCGCTCGAGCACGCGGCCGTCGCCCAGATCCAGCGCCACCGAGAGCCACTCGGTGCTGGAATCGAAGCCGAGCACGATCGACGGGGAATTCACGGGAGTTCAGGGGGACGAGGCGGTGCATCCGGCGCGACGGAATGCGAGCCGGCGCGAAGTCCGCGCCGGGTATGCGCAGTGTAGCCGCGCAGGCGCGGGTTTCCGAGCCGGCGGCATTAGCATCGGGCGGGTCGCCCCCGCCCTGCCCGCTCGCCTCCATGCCCACGCCACCGAACCGCGCCCTGCCCGATGCCCGCCGACGCAGCGCCATGCTGCTGGGAGCCCGCTCGCTGGCCGGCCTGGCGCTGGCGGGCAGCGCCGGGGCCGCGCAGGCGCTGCCGGCGCTGCTGGCGCTGCCGCGCGCCGTGCGCCTGGCGCTGCACTCCGCGGGCATCGACCCCGCGCATTGCAGTTTCGTGCTGCGCGACCTGCACCAGGGCACGGCCCTGGTGGACTGGCAGGCCGATACGCCACGCAGCCCCGCCTCGGTGCTCAAGCTGGTGACCATGTACGCCGCGCTCAACCTGCTCGGGGCGGATTACCGCTGGCGTACCCCCGTCTATGCCATCGATCCCCTGCGGGACGGCGTGCTGGCCGGCGACCTGGGTTTTGTCGGCAGCGGCGACCCGCACCTCATGGCGCAGGATCTGTGGCGCCTGGCGCTGCGCCTGCGCGGGCTGGGCCTGCGGCGCATCGCCGGCAACGTGGTCGTCGACCGCAGCGCCTTCAACCTGCCCCCCCACGACCCGGCGCAGTTCGACGGGCAGCCGCTGGCCCCGTACAACGTGGGGCCGGATGCCTTTCTGATCGACTTCGGCAGCGTGCAGTTGCACATGGACGCCCAGGACGGCGAGGTGCGCGCGTGGACCGAGCCTCCCCTGCGGGGTTTCGCGCCTCGCCTGCCGCGCCTGGAGCCCGGCCCCTGCGGATCTCCGGACCGGCGTCTGCATCCGGACTTCAGCCAGGCGCTGGCGCCGGACCTGGAGGGCAGCTGGAGCGCCGCGTGCGGCCCGATGGACTGGAACCTGGCCGCGCTCATGCCGCCCAACGCCTTCGTGCAGGCGGTGCTGGGCGCGGTGCTGCGCGACGCCGGCATCGAATGGAGCGGCAGCGTGGTGTCGGGGCGGGTGCCGCCGGGCGCAAGGCTGCTGACCACCTGGGAGAGCGAACCCCTGGCTGTGCTGGTGCGGGACATCGACAAATACAGCAACAACGTCATGGCGCAGCAGGTGTTTCTCACGCTGGCACTGCACGCCGGGCTCGCGCCGGCCGATTTCGGACGCGCCGCGCAGGTGGTGCAGCAGTGGCTGGACGCCCAGGGCCTGGCCATGCCCGACCTGGTGCTGGACAACGGCTGCGGGCTGTCGCGGGTGGCGCGCATCAGTGCGCGCGACCTGGACCATCTGCTGCGCGCGGCCTGGCGCGGGCCGCTGATGCCCGAGTTCGTCGCCTCGCTGCCCCTGTCGGGCGAGGACGGCACGCTGCGCCGACGCCTGGGCGGAAACCTGCGCGGCATGCTGCACGCGAAAACCGGCACCCTGGACGGCGTGCTCGGCCTGGCCGGTTACCTGCAGGGCGAGGACGGCCGGCGCCGCAGCGTGGTGGCGCTGGTCAACGACCCGCGGGCCGAGCAGGCCTGGCCGGCGCTGCGCGCGCTGCTCGAGCACGCCTGAGGCCGCGGGCCCATCCGGGCCGCCGCGCCGGGGGCGCCCGCGCTGCTTCTAGAATGGGCTGGAGCAGCCGTCAGCAGCTGCCGATCCGGGAGGAGGAGACCGCGATGCGCATCCTGATCGCCGAGGATGACCAGGTCCTGGCCGACGGCCTGACCCGTTCCTTGCGTGCCAGCCACTACGCCGTCGACCAGGTCGGCGACGGCCAGAGCGCCGACCATGCGCTGCACTCGGGCAGTTTCGACCTGCTGATCCTCGACCTGGGGCTGCCGCGCCTGTCCGGCTTCGAGGTGCTCAAGCGCCTGCGCAGCCGGGGCGACAGCCTGCCGGTGCTGATCCTCACCGCCGCGGACAACCTGGAGGACAAGGTGCGCGGCCTGGACCTCGGCGCCGACGACTACATGGCCAAGCCCTTCGAGCTGGCCGAGCTGGAGGCCCGGGTGCGCGCGCTGACCCGGCGCGGCATGGGGGCCACGAGTTCGGTGATCCGCCACGGCCCCCTCAGCGTGGACCTGTCGGGGCGCGTGGTGATGCTGGACGACCGCGTGGTCGACCTGTCCGCCCGGGAACTGGCCCTGCTGGAGGTGCTGCTGCAGCGCGCCGGGCGCCTGGTCAGCAAGGATCAGCTGGTGGACCACCTCTGCGTGTGGGGCGAGGAAGTCAGCACCAACGCCATCGAGGTGTACATACACCGCCTGCGCAAGAAAATCGAGGCCGGCCCGGTGCGCATCGCCACGGTGCGCGGCCTGGGCTACTGCCTGGAGCGCATCGCCCCCTCGGCCGCCGGGGAATCGGCGGCACCCGCTGCCGCGGGCCCGTCGGCACAGGTCGCCTGAGCCATGTCCGTGGGCGCCACGCCCGCCCCCGCCGGCGGCGACGCCAGCGCGACCGGGCCTTCCGACGCCCCCTCCAGGCCCCGGCGCCAGCGCTCGCTGTTCGGCGAGATCCTGGACTGGATGCTCGTTCCCCTGCTGCTGGTGTGGCCTGTTGCCATCGGCATCACCTTCCTGGTGGCCCAGGCGATCGCCACCCAGCCCTTCGACCAGGGCCTGCAGCGCCGGCTCGGGGTGATCGCCGAGTGGGTGCAGAGCGCCGGCCCCCCGCTGGCGCGCGCGGCAGGCGCCGGGGGAACCCGGCTGGGCGGCGACCTGCTGATGCAGCTGCGCGCCGGCGACGGCCGCGTGCTGGCCGGCGACCCGCGCCTGCCCGACGCGCCGGATGCGCAATGGCCGCGCGACGCGGCCGCGCATCTGCGCGACGCCGACGTGGGGGGACAGCGCATGCGCATCGCCTGGCGCTGGGTGCGCTCGCCGCGCGACGGCCTGGTGCTGGTGCAGGTGGCCGAGGGCCTGCGGCAACGCTCCGAGCTGGCACGCAATATCGTGCGCGGGGTGATCCTGCCCCAGTTCGTCATCGTGCCCATCTCCATCCTGCTCGTGTGGTTCGGGCTGGGCCAGGGCATCATTCCGCTGGACGAGCTGCAGGCGCGCATCCGGCGCCGGCGCCCCGATGACCTCAGCCCCATCGACCAGCGCGAGGCGCCCGAGGAGATCGCGCCGCTGGTGGACTCCATCAACAGCCTGCTGGGGCGCCTGGAGCAGTCCATCCACACGCGCAAGCGCTTCATCGCCGACGCCGCGCATCAGCTCAAGACCCCCCTGGCGGGACTGCGCATGCAGGCCGAGCTGGCGCAGCGCCAGACCGACCCGGAGGAGCTGCGCACCAGCCTGCGCCAGATTGAGGTGTCGGTGGTGCGCACGACCCGCCTGGTGAACCAGCTGCTGGCCCTGGCGCGCGCGGAGAACCAGGGGGTGCTGGCGCAACGCAGCCCGGTGCTGCTGGACCTGCGCCAGCCGGTTCGCGACGCCCTGCAGGAACTGGCGCCGATGGCGCTGGCCAAGTCCCTGGAGCTCGAATTCGACGCCCCCGACCACGCGCTGTGGGTGCGGGGCAACCCGATGCTGCTGCAGGAGCTGGCGAAAAACCTGCTGGACAACGCCATCGCCTACACCCCGGCGCGCGGCCATGTCGCGGTCCGTCTGCGCCAGCTCGACGAGCAGGTGATGCTGGGCGTGGAAGACACCGGCCTGGGCATCGTGCCGGCCGAGCGCGACATGGTGTTCCGGCCCTTCTACCGGGTGCTGGGCACCGGGCACGACGGCAGCGGCCTGGGCCTGTGCATCGTGCAGGAGATCGCGCGCCAGCACGCCGCCGCCGTGAGCCTGGACGACAACCCGATGAGCACCGATCCGAGCTATCCCGGGCTGGTGGTGCGGGTGCAGTTCCCGGCCGTGCCGGACCCGCGCGCCGAGCCCGGCTGAGCAGGCGCCGGCGGGCCGGCGCAGGGCCGCAGGGGTCGCCCTGCCCTTGCGCGCGAGCGCGCCGCGCTCAGGCGCGCGGCTTGCGGGTCGCGGGGGCTTTTTTCGCGGCGGGGGCCTTGGCTGCCGGGGCCTTGGCGGCGGCGGACTTGGCCGCCGGGGTCCGGGCCGGCGCGCCCTTGCGCGCCGCAGCGCCCTTCGCGGCCGCGCCGCCCGGCCTGGGCGCGAATTCGAAACCCACCTTGCCGTCGGGCTGGCGCACCAGGAAGGCCTTGAACTTGCGCCGCGTGCGCGCCGAGACGAAGCCGTCGAGCAGGTCGGTGCGCCCGTCCGCCAGCAGCTTGCGCAACTGGGTGGCGTCGATGGGCTGCTGCAGGATCATCTTTCCGGTGCGGAAATCGCAACTGGGCTGCGCGCCCACGCTGTGCTCGCACACGTAGGAACTGCCGGCCTCGAACACGCGGGCGCCGCATTTCGGGCAGGCGCCCAGCGGCTCCTGGGCGCTGAAGTCGGGCGCCTCGGAGGACTCGCCGGGCGCCGCCTGGCCGAAATCGAACTCCAGCTTGTACTGGCCGCTGCCGCCCTCGCGCGCCAGGCGCAGCTCGGCGGAAAAGGGGCGGCCCATCTTGCTGCGGAATCCGCTGAGCGGGCCCAGGTGCTTGTGCTCCAGCAACTGCTCCACCTCGGACAACTCGAAGCTGCGCCCGCCCGGATGCTTGCCGATGGAGAAATCGCATTGGGTGCAGGCGAAGCGGTGGTAGTTCTCGCGCACCACGCCGCCGCAATTCGGGCAGGGCGTGCCCAGCGTGGCGTAGTCGCCCGGCACGCTGTCGCGGTCGAACTCCTTGGCACGGCGCACGATGGTCTCGGTCATCTGGGCGATTTCGTGCATGAAGGCGTCGCGCGGCATCTGCCCGCGTTCCATCTGCGCCAGCTTGTGCTCCCACTCGCCGGTGAGCTCCGGCTTGGTCAGCTCCTCCACGCCCAGGCCTCGCAGCAGGGTCATGAGCTGGAAGCTCTTCGCGGTGGGCACCAGTTCGCGCCCCTCGCGGATCATGTACTGCTCGGCCAACAGGCCTTCGATGATCGACGAGCGCGTGGCCGGCGTGCCCAGGCCCTTGCCGGCCATGGCCTCGGCGTAGTCCTCGTCATCGACCATCTTGCCGGCGTTTTCCATCGCGCTCAGCAAGGTGGCCTCGGTGTAGCGCGCCGGCGGTCGGGTCTTGAGCTCGAGCAGGTCCACCGACTCGGCCAGCACCTTCTCGCCGGCGGCGACGGCCGGCAGGTCGGCCTCGTCGCCCTGCTGCGCGCGGCCGTGGATCTCCAGCCAGCCGGGCACCACCAGGATGCGCCCTTCGGTGCGGAATCGCTGATCGCCGATACGGCTGATGCGCGTGGTCACGAGGAATTCCGCGGCCGGATAGAACACCGACAGGAAGCGCCGCGTCACCATGTCGTACAGCTTGGCCTCCGCCTCCGACAGCGCACCGGGCTGCTGGTTGGTGGGGATGATGGCGAAGTGGTCGGACACCTTGGTGTTGTCGAACACCCGCTTGCTGGGTTTCACATAGCCCTGGTCCAGCGCGCGACGCGCGAATCCGGACAGCGGCCCGGCGGCGTCGGCCATGGCGCGCAGGGTGTCGCGCGCCACGCCGACATAGTCCTCCGGAAGGTGGCGCGAATCGGTACGCGGGTAGGTCAGCGCCTTGTGCTTCTCGTACAGCGACTGCGCCAGCGCCAGGGTCATCTTGGCGGAAAACCCGAAACGCGAGTTGGCCTCGCGCTGCAGCGTGGTCAGGTCGAACAGCGCCGGCGACATCTGCGTGGTCGGCTTGGATTCGTCCTGCACCTCGGCGCGCGCGCCGCTGCAGGCGTCCACCACCGCCTGGGCCTGCGCGCGATCCCAGAGGCGGTCGGCGCGGCGGTCGGCGTCGGCGTCCTTCTTGAACTCCGGGTCGAACCACTTGCCCACGTAACTGCCGGCGGCGGCCGCGAAATGCGCCTGCACCTCGAAGTAGGGACGCGCCACGTGGCGGCGGATCTGCTCCTCGCGCGCCACGACCACCGACAGCGTGGGGGTCTGCACGCGCCCGACGGGGGTGAGGAAAAACCCCCCGTCGCGGGAGTTGAAGGCGGTCATCGCGCGCGTGCCGTTGATGCCCACCAGCCAGTCGGCTTCGCTGCGGCAGCGGGCGGCATCGGCCAGGGGCAGCATGTCGGCATCGCTGCGCAGGTGCTGGAAACCGTCGCGGATGGCCTGCGGGGTCATCGACTGCAGCCACAGCCGGCGCACCGGCTGGCGCGCGGAGGCGTACTGCTGGATCAGACGGAAGATCAGCTCGCCCTCGCGCCCGGCGTCGCAGGCGTTGACCACGGCGGTCACGTCCTTGCGCTTGAGCAGCTTGACGATCGCCGACAGGCGCGAGCGGGTCTTCTCGATGGGCTTGAGATCGAAATGCGGCGGCACCACCGGCAGGTGCGCGAAGCTCCACTTGCCGCGCTTGACCTCGAAGGCCTCGGGCGCGCCGATCTCCACCAGGTGGCCGACCGCCGAGCTCACGAGGTAGCTTTCGTTCTCGAAGTATTCGTCGTGCTTGTCGAACTTGCCCGCGATGGGGGTCAGGGCACGCACGATGTCCTGTGCGACGCTGGGCTTTTCGGCGATGACCAGGGTTTTGCTCATGGGATGGGTTTCGTCACGCGGGGATCATGGATGATTCGCGTATTTACAATGGCGCGCGGAGTTCCTCCGGGCCCTTCCGGCCGGATCGCCCTTTTTCTACTTTAACCACATTCGTGTCCGCGTTGCTCAATCCTCCCCGGCGCCCGCGCGCCAGCCCCGTTCCCGCCGCGCAACGCGGCCCGCGCACCGAGGTGCGGCAGTCGCCGGTACACGGCAAGGGGGTGTTCGTGCGCCGCGCGATTGCCGCCGGCGCGCGCATCCTCGAATATCGCGGCGAGCGCATTTCGTGGAAGGAGGCGCTGCGCCGCCATCCCCACGACCCGCAGCAGCCCAACCATACCTTCTATTTCTCCCTGGAAACAGGTGGGGTCATCGACGCCAACGTGGGCGGCAACAGCGCGCGCTGGATCAACCACTCCTGCGCGCCGAACTGCGAGGCCCGGGAAATCGACGGTCGCGTGTTCATTCACGCCCTGCGCGACCTGCGCGCCGGCGAGGAATTGTTCTACGACTACCACCTGAGCCTGGACGAGCGCCACACACCCAGGCTCAAACGCGAATACGCCTGTCGCTGCGGCGCGCCGGACTGCCGCGGCACCATGCTGGCGCCGCGGCGCTGACGGGGCCTCGCGCGTGAGCGTCGCTGCGCCTGCCTCCCCGCCCGCAAGGCTGCCCGACGAGCATGCCGCGGCGGCGTTGCAGGCGGCGCTGGAAGCCGCCGGTCACGGCTGCGCGCTGCGCTGGCTGCCCGAGACCGGCTCCACCAATTCGGATCTGCTGGCCGAGGTACGAGCCGGTCGCGGCATGGTGCAGTGCCTGGTTGCCGGGCACCAGAGCGCGGGCCGGGGCCGGCGCGCGCGCAGCTGGCGCGACCAGGGCCCGGGGGACGACGAGGCCAGCCTGCTGTGCTCCCTGGCCTGGCCGCTGCCGCGCGGTTGCGAGCTGGCGGGATTGAGCCTGGCGGTGGGGGTCTGGCTGGCGCAGGCGCTGCAGACCCTGGGGCTGCGCGAGGCGCGGCTGAAGTGGCCCAACGACCTGCTGCTCGGTGCGGGCAAGCTGGCCGGGGTGCTGGTGGAGGTGGCCGACACCGCGCAGACGCGCTGGGTGGTCATCGGCATCGGGCTGAACCTGCGCCAGCCCGAGGGGCTGGCGCAGGCCGCCAGCCTGCAGCAGGCGGGGCTGCGGGCCGGCCGCTGGCAGGTGCTGCAGGCGCTGCTGCCGCGGCTGTTGTCGGGTCTGCAGGGCTTCGCGCAGCACGGCTTCGCGCCGTGGATGGAGGACTGGAACCGGCTCCATGCCTGGGCCGAGCACCCGGTGCAGGTGCTGGACGAGCAGGGTGCGGCGCGCCTGCGGGGCGATGCGCTGGGCGTGGACGCGCAAGGCTTCCTGTGGCTGCGCACCGCGCAAGGGCGCGAACGCGTGACCGGCGGCGATGTGTCGCTGCGCATGCGGGAAGACTGAGCCGGGGGCCGAACGAACATGCTGCGCAAACTGGTGTTGCTGCTGCTGCTGGGCAATGTGGCCTTGTGGGCCTGGGTCCACGGCGCGCTGGCCCCCTTCGGCCTGGCCGCGCCCCGGGTGGGCGAGCCGCAGCGCCTGCGCGAACAGGTGCATGCCTCCAGCCTGGTGCTGCTGGGCTCCGACGGCCAGCCGCTGGCGGCCTCCGCGGTCCCGCCCCAGGCGGCGCCGGCCTCGGCACCCGCCGCGTCGGCCGCATCGCCCGCTTCGGCCCCGGGGGCCTCCGCGCCATCCGCGGCCTCGGCCCCATCCGCCCCGGCCGCCGCGTCTTCGGCGTCCGCGGCTTCCTCCGCCGCGTCGGCGCCCGGCTCGTCAGGTTCCGCCCGGGCCGCGGGCGCCGCACCGGCGCGCGGCGCCTCCTCGACATTGACCGCGGGTGGGGCCGCGGCAGGCGCCACGCAGGGGCCGGCAGGCTCCACCGCGCCGGCGCGCAGCGCCTCGGGGTCCCTGAGCCAGGCCGCGGCGCAGGCCACCACCTGCCTGCGCATCGGCCCCTACACCGACCAGGCCGACGCGAAACTGGGCGCCGCGCTGCAGGCGGCCGGGCTGCATGCCCAGGCGCAGCGCCAGAACCTGCCCGAGCAGTGGATGGTGCTGATGGGCCCCTATGCGAACAGCGCCGACCTGCAGCGCAAGCTCGACGAACTGCGCCACCTGTCGCTGCCCGCCGGCAGTTTCATCCAGGTCACCGGCCGGCCCCGCTATCAGCCCGGCATTTCCCTGGGGGTGTTCGACCAGCGCGCGCAGGCCCAGCTGCAGCTCAAGCGCCTGCAGGCGCACGGCGTGCAGACGGCCCACGTGGTGCAGCGCAACCTGGGCATGCAGGCCCTGTACTGGGTGCTTCCCGGCCTCGACGCCGCGCAGGCCCAGCGCCTGCGGGCACTGCCCGCGCTGCACGCCGCCGACATGCACGCGCAGGATTGCCTGGCGCATTGAGGGCGCGGGCGCGGCGCCGCTCAGGCGGCGCCCTGCGCCAGCCAGCGCTGCACGAGGTGCACCCAGAAACTGGCGCCCAGGGGCAGGATCTCGTCGTTGAAATCGTAGCTGGCGTTGTGCAGGGTGCAGGGGCCGGCGCCATGGCCCGGCAGGCGGTGGTCGCCGGCGCCGTTGCCGATGATCACGTAGGCGCCCGGGCGCTGCTGCAGCATGTAGGAAAAATCCTCCGCGCCCATCGAGGGCTCGAAGGCCAGCACCCCCTGCTCCCCCACCAGGTCGACCAGCACCTGGCGCGCGAACTCGGTGGGCCCGGCGTGGTTGACGGTGGGCGGGTAGTTGCGCGAGAACTCGAACTCGCAGCCCAACCCGCAGGCCTGCGCGGTGTGCGTGGCGATGCGCTGCATGTTGGCCTCGATCATGTCCAGCAGCGAGGTGCTGAAGGTACGCACCGTGCCCTGCAGTTCCACGCTGTCGGGAATGACGTTGGTGGCCTCGCCGCCGTGCACCATGGTCACCGAGACCACGCCGGCCTCCAGGGGGTTCTTGTTGCGGCTGACCACGCCTTGCAGCGCCAGCACGATCTGGCAGGCCACCGGCACCGGGTCGAGCCCGAGGTGGGGCATGGCGGCGTGCGCCCCCTTGCCCCGCACCACGATGCGGAATTCATTGCTGGAGGCCATCACCGGGCCGCTGGCCAGCGCGAACTTGCCCGCCTCGATTCCCGGCCAGTTGTGCATGGCGAATACGGCGTCCACGGGGAAGCGCTCGAACAACCCGTCGCGCAGCATTTCGCGGGCGCCGCCGCCGCCTTCCTCGGCCGGCTGGAAGATGCACACCACGCGCCCGGGGAAATCGCGCTCGCGGCTCAGGTGGCGCGCGGCGGCCAGCAACATCGCCGTGTGGCCGTCGTGCCCGCAGGCATGCATGCGCCCGGCGTGGCGGCTGGCGTGGTCGAAGGTGTTCTTCTCGGTCACCGGCAGGGCGTCGATGTCGGCGCGCAGGCCGATGCAGCGCTCGCCGGGCCTGCGGCCCTGGATGACGCCCACCACGCCGGTGCGCCCGAGCCCGCGGTGCACCTCGATGCCCCAGTCCTGCAACTGCTGGGCGATCTTGTCCGAGGTCCTGTGCTCCTCGAAACAAAGTTCCGGGTGCGCGTGAATGTCCCTTCGGATTTGTCGAAAAAGAGCCGCTTCTGCGACGATGGAATCGATAATCTGCATGACCAACCACCTCGAGACTCCAGGCCGCGGCGGCCCGGGCTGGTCCGATTGTCGCGCAAGCGCGCCATGCCGGCATCGTGGATTCCGCGTGAAATCGGCGCGAACAGGATCTAGACTGCCGCAACCATGTCCACGCTCCCAGCCTCCCCCGCGCCTCGTTGCGCGACTTCCCCGTCGAGCGGGGGCGACGAGGGCCTGCGCATCGTGCGCGCCGCCTGCCCCCACGACTGCCCCGACACCTGCGCCATGCTGGTGAGCGTGCGCGACGGCGTCGCCGTGCAGCTGCGCGGCGACCCGGAGCATCCGACCACCGGCGGCGCGCTGTGCACCAAGGTGTCGCGCTACCTGGAGCGGACCTACCACCCGGAGCGGGTGCTGCAGCCGCTGCGGCGCAGCGGACCTAAAGGCAGCGGGCAGTTCGAGCCGGTGTCCTGGGAGCAGGCGCTGGAGGACATCGCCTCCCGCCTGCGCAGGCTGGCCGCGGTGAATGCCGAGTCCATCCTGCCCTACAGCTACGCGGGCACCATGGGATTCGTGCAGGGCGAGTCGATGGCCGCGCGCTTTTTCCACCGCCTGGGCGCCAGCCTGCTGGACCGCACCATCTGCGCCAGCGCCGGCGCCGAGGGCCTGCGCCAGGTGCTGGGCGGGCTGGTGGGCATGGACGTGGAGCAATTCGCGCACAGCCGCGTGATCGTCATCTGGGGCAGCAACAGCATCACCAGCAACCTGCACTTCTGGTCCCTGGCCCAGCAGGCACGGCGCGCCGGGGCCACCCTGGTGTGCATCGATCCCTGGCGCAACGAGACGGCGCGGCGCTGCCACCTGCACCTGCAGCTGCGCCCCGGCACCGACGCGGCGCTGGCCTGGGGCCTGATGGGCGAGCTGGTGCGCGAGGACTGGCTGGACCACGACTACATCCAGCGCCACACCCTGGGTTTCGAGGCGCTGCGCGAGCAGGCGCTGCAATGGAGCGCCGAGCGCGCCGCCGAGGTCTGCGGGCTGGAGCCCGCGCAGGTGCGCGAGCTGGCACGCCTGCTGGGCAGCACGCGCGCCGCCGGCATCCGGGTCAATTACGGGCTGCAGCGGGTGCGCGGCGGTGGCAACGCGGTGCGCGCCATCGCCTGCCTGCCCGCGCTCACCGGCGCCTGGCGCGAGCCCGCCGGGGGCCTGCTGCTGTCGAGCTCGGGGCATTTCGCGGTGGCGCGGGAGGCCCTGGAGCGCCCGGATCTGCTGGGTGCCAGGCGCCCGCGCACCATCAACATGTCGACCATCGGCGACGCGTTGCTGCACCCCGGAGGCGGCGGTTTCGGCCCGCGCATCGACGCCCTGGTGGTCTACAACAGCAACCCGGCGGTGGTGGCGCCCGAATCCACCAAGGTGCTGCAAGGGCTGCGCCGGGAGGACCTGTTCACGGTGGTGCTGGAGCATTTCCGCACCGACACCGCCGACCATGCCGATTACGTGCTGCCGGCCACCACCCAGCTGGAACACCTGGACCTGCTCAAGTCCTACGGGCACCGCTACTGGGTGGCCAACGAGCCGGCCATCGCTCCCGTGGGCCAGGCGCGCCCGAACTCGGCCGTGTTCCGCGAGCTGGCGGCTCGCATGGGCTTCGACGAGCCCTGTTTTGGCGACAGCGACGAGGCCATCGCGACGCAGGCCCTGGCCGAGGACCCGCGCAATGCCGGGCTGGATTTCGCCACGCTGCGCCGCCAGGGCTGGGGCAAGCTCGCGGTGCCCGATGCGCCCTTCGCCGAAGGAGGCTTTCCAACTCCCAGCGGGCGTTGCCAGTTCGTCTACCCGCCCGATGCGCAGGCCGGGCCCGAGGCCCTGCCCCAGGTGATCCTGCCCCATGAGAGCGCGCAGACCCGGCCGGATCTGGCGGCGCGCTACCCGCTGGCCATGCTGTCCCCGCCGGCGCGCAACTTCCTCAATTCCAGCTTCGTCAACGTGGAGTCGCTGCGTGGTGGAGAATCCGGCCCGCAGCTGCTGGTGCATCCCCGCGACGCGGCCGCGCGCGAGCTGAGCGACGGGCAGGCGGTGCGCTGTTTCAACGACCGCGGCGAGATCCTGGCGCGCTGCCGCATCAGCGAGGACACCCGCGAAGGCCAGGTGATCACCCTCGGGCTGTGGTGGCGCAAGCTCTCGCCCGATGGGCGCAGCGTGAACGACCTCACCCACCAGCAGCTCACGGACCTGGGCGGCGGGCCGTGCTTCTATGACTGCCTGGTGGAGGTGCGGGCCACGAGCCAGGCGGATGCAGGCGCCCGGGCGCCGGCCTGAGCCCCGCGGGCATCAGGCGCCGACGCGCTGCAGGGACCGCAGGAAGGCCTGCGCGTTTTCCTCGCCCACCACGCGGCCGACCTCGCGGCCGTCGCGGAAAAAGATGATCCCGGGCGGGCCGAACAGCTGGAAGCGCTTGAGCAGCGCCTGGTCGGCCGGGTTGTTGGCCGTGACGTCGGCGCGCAGCAGCTGCAGGCCTTGCAGGCGCGCGCGCACCCGCGGGTCGGTGAAGGTGAAGTGGTCCATCTCCTTGCAGGACACGCACCAGTCGGCCCAGAAATCGAGCATCACCGTGCCGCGGGCCTGGCCCAGCGCCGCGTCGAGCTGGGCATTGGAGGCCACCGGCGCGAAGCGCAACTCGGCCGCGCCGGCCTGCGCCACGGAGGGGCCCGCGCCCAGACCCTGCAGAGGCTGCAGCAGGCTGCGCCCGCCCGAGGCCACGCCCACCACCAGCACGGCTCCGGCCAGCGCCAGCACCACGCCCAGGCCCTTCCACAGCCGCATCCAGCCGGAGGCGCCGTCGGGCAGGCGATCGAACACGTGCAGGAAACTGGCGCTGACGATCAGCAGCGCGGCCCAGGCCAGCATCTGGACCCAGGCCGGCAGCACCCCGGCCAGCATGTACAGGGCCGTGGCCAGCAGCAGCACGCCGAACAGCGCCTTGACGGCGTCCATCCAGCGACCGGCGCGCGGCAGCAGCGCGGATGCGCCGGCACCCACCGCCAGCAGGGGCAGGCTCATGCCCGCGGCCAGCGAGAACAGGGCCACGCCTCCGATCAGGGCGTTGCCGGTCTGGCTGATATACAGCAGCGCGCCGGCCAGCGGCGCGGCCACGCAGGGGCCGACGATCAGCGCCGAGATGCCGCCCATGAGGAACACGCCCAGCGCATGGCCTCCGGACAGGGAGCTGGAGCCGCGGCTGAGCCGGCTCTGGATGCCGCTGGGCATCTGCAGTTCATAGAAACCGAACATGGACAGCGACAGCAGCACCAGCAGGGCCGCGAACACGCCCAGCACCCAGGGGTTCTGCAAGGCGGCGGCCAGGCCGTGGCCCAGCAAGCCCGCGGCCACGCCGAAGGCCGTGTAGACCAGGGCCATGCCCAGGGAGTAGGCGAAGGCCAGCGCCAGCCCGCGCCAGCGGGAGACCTGGTGATCAGCCGCGCCGCCGCCCACGATGATGCTGGAGAGGATGGGCACCATGGGCAGCACGCAGGGCGTGAAGGCCAGCAGCAGCCCGAACAGCACGAACATGGGCACGATACGCCAGAGCTTGCCGGCGGCCAGCGCGGCGCCGATGCGCGAGTTCTCGCCGCCGCCGGCGCCAGCCGCGTCGGTCGCGGCGCCGGCCTGCGGCTCGGCGTGGGTGGCGGCCGCGGCGGTCCGCGGGGCCTCGGCGGCGGAAGCCGCGGAAGCGTGGGAAACCGGGGCCGGCGTGGAGCCCGTGGCGGGCGCGGCCGGCGGCGCGGAGTCCGTGTCCTTGTGCGAACGGCCGCCGCCCAGCGCGCCCAGCAGGCTGCCCAGGGCCGAGGACGCGCCCTGCTCCTGGCCCTGCAGGCCGGCGCTGCCATTGCCGCCGAAGGCCTTCAGGCTCACCTCGACCACCTTGTCGATGGGGGGATAGCACAGACCCTGGTCGGAGCAGCCCTGGTAGGTGACCTTGAGCGCGAACTTCGCCGGCGCGGCCTGCACGGGTAGGGGCACCACCACCTGGTTGCGGTAATGGGCGACGACATGGCCCAGGTTGGGGTCGAACTTGCGGTGCGCCGGCGGGAAGTCCGGCTCGCCCAGGCGCACGCCGGGAGTCTGCGCCTCGAAGTGGAAGCGCTCCTGGTACAGGTAGTAGCCCTTGGCGATGTCGAAGCGCAGCTGCACGGTGTTCGCCGAGGGGGCGGGCACCGACAGGCGGAAGGCCTCGTCGGGCTGCAGGAACTGGCCCTGCTGGGCCTGCGCGCCGGCCACGGCGAACAGGGCCAGCGCGCCGGCCAGCCAGCGAAGCACGGCGGGGGAAAGGCGGATCGGGAGCATCGCGGGCGGCTCTATATCAGTCGAAGTTGATATTGTGGCACCAACACCTTCCCATGGTGCTCCTGCGCGGCGCTTCCTGCACGCCCCTCAGGCGCGGAAACGCCGGCGGGTCAGCGCCAGCGCCAGCCACCAGCCGGCCGCCAGGTACAGCAGCAGCACGACCAGGTGCAAGGGCCAGCGCGGGTCGAAGCCGCCCAGGAACAGCGGGCGCACGAGTTGCACCGCGGCCTGCAGCGGCAGGAACTGCGCGAATCCGCGCAACCAGGGCGGCATGGCCGACAGGGGAAAGAAGATCCCCGACAGGAAAGCCATCGGGGTCAGCGCCAGGGTCAGGTAGTAGGTGAAGAAATCGTAGGAGCGCGCCAGCGCGTTGACCACCAGGGACAGCGCGGCGAACACGGCCGCCACCAGGGCCAGCAGCGGCAGCACCAGCAGCAGCGTGGGCGCGCGGCTGATGCCCAGGAGCACGACCACCAGCAGCAGGGCCGCGCCGCTCATCAGCGCCTTGGTGGCGGCCCAGGCGAGCTCGCCCAGCAGCACGTCGCCCAGGCCGGTGGGCGTGAGCAGGATGGCGTCCCAGGTGCGCTGCACGTGCATGCGCGAGAAGCTGGAATAGGTGGCTTCGAAGCTGGCGGCGTTCATCACCCCCATGCACACGCTGCCCGAGGCGAGGAACAGGATGTAGGGCACGCCGTCGACATGGCCGACCAGCGAGCCCACGCCCCAGCCGAAGGCGGCCAGGGTGAGCAGGGGCTCGGCCACGTTGCCGATCAGGCTGGCCAGCGCGAGCTTGCGCCACACCAGGGCGTTGCGCCGCCAGACCGGCACGAAGCGCCAGCGCGGCAGGGGCGCGGGGCCCGGGCGCGTGACGCCGGGCAGCGCTGCGCGGGAGAGGGAAGCCGGGTCGGACATGGCGGATGGGCGGCGGGCCGGGAACGGGTCGGGAACGGGTCGGGAACGGGTCAGGAACGGGTCGGGAACAGGTCGATGCGGGGTGGTTCGGGAGGGACGGCTCAGTCGCGCAACTGGCGCCCGGTGAGCTTGAGGAACACGTCCTCCAGGTTGGCGGGCCGGTGCAGCACGCGCACGCCGTCGCCCAGCGCCTGCAGGGCCTCGAGTACCGCATCGGGCGCGTGCGCGTAGGCGAACAGCGTATCTCCGCTGCGCTCCACGCGCTCGGCCAGGGGCGTGGCCAGGGCCTGCGCCTGGTCGACCAGGGCTCCGTAGACCTCGATCACGCGTGGCTCGACATGGCGCTGGATCAGCGCCAGCGGGGTGTCCTCGTCGAGCCGGCGGCCGTGGTCGAGCACCAGCACGCGCGCGCACAGGCGCTCGGCCTCGTCCATGAAATGGGTGGTCAGCAGGATCGACTTGCCCTGCGCCAGCAGGCTTTTCAGGCGGTCCCAGATCAGGTGCCGGGCCTGCGGGTCCAGCCCGGTGGTGGGCTCGTCCAGGAAAATCAGCGCGGGGTCGTGGATCAGCGCGCGCGCCAGGCTCAGGCGCCGTTTCATGCCCCCCGAGAGTTCCTGGATGCGTGCATCGGCCTTGTGCTCCAGCGCGGCGAATTGCAGCAGCGTGGGAATGCGCTGGCGGGTCTGCTCGTCGGACATGCCGAAATAGCGCCCGTAGACCATGAGGTTCTCGCGCACCGTGAAATCGGGGTCCAGGCTGTCGAACTGGGTGACCACGCCCACGCGCATGCGCGCGCTGGCCGCCTGCGAGGGCACCGGCAGGCCCATGAGCTCGATGCGCCCGGCGTCGGGCGCGGCCAGGCCCAGGCACAGGCGGATGGTGGTGGTCTTGCCGGCCCCGTTGGGCCCGATGATGCCGTGGCACTCGCCGGGCAGGATGTCGAAATCCAGCTCGCGCACCACCTCGGCGCCGGCGTAGCGCTTGACCAGGCCGCGCACCCTCAGCAGGGGCGCGCCGCCGGGGGACTGCCCGGCCGGGGTGGCGGTGGGGACTTGCGCTGCCGAAAGGGTGTGCACGATGCGCTGCTCGCGGAGGAAGGGGAATGCCGTGCCGCAAATGCAAACGGCGCGCCCACCCCGTGAACGGGGATGCGGCGCGCCGTGCGGGGGCGGCGGATTACTCGGCGGCCTTGCCGTCGTCGCCGGACGTGACCGGCTCCGGACGATCCACCAGCTCGACCAGCGCCATCGGCGCATTGTCGCCGACGCGGTAGCCGAACTTCAGGATGCGGGTATAGCCACCCGGGCGGCTGCGGTAGCGCTCGCCCAGCTCGCCGAACAGCTTGACCACGGATTCACGGTCGCGCAGGCGATCGAAGGCCAGGCGGCGGTTGGCCAGGCTGGGCTTCTTGCCCAGGGTGATCAGCGGCTCGACCACGCGGCGCAATTCCTTGGCCTTGGGCAGGGTGGTCTTGATGGCCTCGTGCTCGATCAGCGAGTTGGCCATGTTGCGCAGCATGGCGAGCCGGTGGCTCGAGGTACGGTTGAGTTTGCGCAGTCCGTTTCCGTGACGCATGGTGACGATCCTTTTGCAGGGGTTCTCGGGCCGGCCGTATCAGGTACCGGCCCCGTTATCAGGGGTTGCGGCTGTCGAGCTCGGCCGGCGGCCAGCTCTCGAGCTTCATCCCCAGGGTCAGGCCGCGGGCGGCCAGCACTTCCTTGATTTCATTCAGGGACTTGCGTCCCAGGTTCGGCGTCTTCAGCAGCTCGGTCTCGCTGCGCTGGATGAGGTCGCCGATGTAGTAGATGTTCTCGGCCTTCAGGCAGTTGGCCGAGCGCACCGTCAGTTCCAGGTCGTCCACCGGGCGCAGCAGGATCGGGTCGAACTGCTGGGCGCTGGCGGAACCGGCGGCCTCCAGGGACTTCTCGGCGCCTTCCAGGCTGGCGAACACCGACAGCTGCTCCACCAGGATGCGCGCCGAGGTACGGATGGCCTCTTCGGCGCTGATCGAGCCGTTGGTCTCGATGTCCATCACCAGTTTGTCCAGGTCGGTGCGCTGCTCCACGCGGGCGTTCTCCACCGCGTAGCTCACCCGACGCACCGGCGAGAAGGAGGCGTCGAGCACGATGCGCCCGATGGTCTTGCCGCCTTCGTCGGCATAGCGACGCAGGTTGCCCGGCACGTAGCCGCGGCCCTTCTCGACCTTGATCTGCATGTCCAGCTTGCCCTGCTGGGACAGGTGGGCGATCACGTGCTCGGGGTTGACGATTTCCACGTCGTGCGGGGTCTGGATGTCGGCGGCGGTGACCACGCCCTCACCTTCCTTGCGCAGCGACAGCGTGACCTCGTCGCGGTTGTGGAGCTTGAACACCACGCCCTTGAGGTTCAGCAGCACGGCGATCACGTCCTCCTGCAGGCCGTCGACCACGGAGTACTCGTGCAGCACGCCGTTGATGCTGACCTCGGTGGGCGCATAGCCCACCAGCGAGGACAGCAGCACGCGACGCAGGGCGTTGCCCAGGGTGTGGCCGTAGCCGCGCTCGAAGGGCTCGAGCGTGACCTTCGCGCGCAGGGCGCCGAGGCTCTCGACCTGGATGGACTTGGGACGCAGCAGTGCGGTTTGCATCATGATTCCTTCAATACCCTCCGCTCGTTACACGGATAAGGCTGAAAGGCGGGCAAGGGCCCGCCGGACGATGCCGCGGCACCTGCGTGCCGCGGTCACGAATCAACGCGAATACAGTTCGACGATCAGCGACTCGTTGATGTCGCTGCCGAACTCGTCGCGGTCGGGAGCCTTCTTGAACACGGCTTCCATCTTCGAGGCGTCGACCTGCATCCACGCGGGAAAGCCGTTGCCTTCGGCCAGCTTGAGCGCGTCGGCGATGCGCAGTTGCTTCTTCGCCTTGTCGCGCACCGAGATGGTCTGGCCCGGATTCACGCGCGCCGACGGAATGTCGGTGACGTGGCCGTCGAGCAGGATGGCGCGGTGGCTGACCAGCTGGCGGGCTTCGGCGCGGGTGGAGGCGAAGCCGGCACGATACACCAGGTTGTCCAGGCGCGACTCGAGCAGGGTCATCAGATGCGTGCCGGTGTTGCCACGCAGGGTCTGCGCCTTTTCGTAGGTGCGGCGGAACTGCTTTTCCAGCACGCCGTACATGCGCTTGACCTTCTGCTTCTCGCGCAGCTGGGTGGCGTAGTCGGACTGGCGCGAGCCCGAGGTGCGGCCGTGCTGGCCGGGCTTGGTGTCGAACTTGGCCTTGGACTCGATGCCGCGACGCGAGCTCTTGAGGAACAGGTCCGCGCCTTCGCGACGCGAGAGTTTGGCCTTGGGGCCGAGATAGCGTGCCACTTGATGGTTCCTTCGATGTTGCTGCCGCGGCCGTGATGGCTGCCGCGGGAGCCTGGGCCCTGGGGGCTCAGGCAGTGGGCTTGTCGCCGCTCGCGCGGCGGGTGTTCAGGAAGACAGGCTCAGATGCGACGGCGCTTGGGCGGACGGCAGCCGTTGTGCGGCACCGGGGTCACGTCGGCGATCTGCATCACCTTGATGCCCAGGCCGTTGAGCGCGCGCACCGCCGACTCGCGCCCGGGGCCGGGGCCCTTGATGCGCACTTCGAGCTGCTTGATGCCGCATTCGATGGCCTGGCGGCCGGCGTTCTCGGCCGCGACCTGGGCCGCGAAAGGGGTCGACTTGCGCGAGCCCTTGAAGCCCTGGCCGCCCGAGGACGCCCACGACAGGGCGTTGCCCTGGCGATCGGTGATGGTGATGATGGTGTTGTTGAACGACGCGTGCACGTGCGCAATGCCGTCCGCAACGTTCTTGCGGACCTTCTTGCGCGCTCGCTGCGCCGAACCGGTGGTGGAGC
>JAKBBK010000120.1 GCA_021808525.1 Pseudomonadota bacterium | reverse complement strand
GCGAGACCGTGCCGGTGGTGCAGCCCGAGAAGCTCGCGCTGTACCGGCTGGGCCTGAAGAGCTTTTTCGAGGAAGGGCGCTCGCTGGCCCAGATCTCCCACCCCAGCGTCGTGGGGGTGCTCAACTTCTTTCGCGAGAATGAAACCGTCTACATGGTGATGAACTACCTGGAGGGCTCGTCCCTGCAGGAGTTCATCATCACGGCGCGCGACCTCAAGCGCAAGAAGATCTTCCGCGAATCGACCATCCGCTCGCTGTACGACGAGATCCTGCAGGGCCTGCGCGTGGTGCACCAGCACAAGATGCTGCACCTGGACATCAAGCCGGCCAACCTGTTCATCACCGACGACGACAAGCCCATCCTCATCGACTTCGGCGCCGCCCGCGAGGTGATCGGGCAGCAGGACAAGCGCTTCCGCCCCATGTACACCCCCGGCTTCGCGCCCCCCGAGATGTACAAGCGCGACGCCTCCTTCGGCCCCTGGACCGACATCTACGCGGTGGGGGCCTGCATCTACGCCTGCATGACCGGCTACCCGCCGCACGAGGCCACCCAGCGCCTGGAGAAGGACCGCCTGGGCGCGCAACTGGCCAAGCTGCGCGGCGTGTACTCGGACAACCTGATCGAGATCGTCGAGTGGTGCATGTCCCTGGACCCGCTGGCGCGTCCGCAAAGCGTGTTCAACCTGCAGAAGGAACTCGGCGCCGAGAATCCGCGTCGCTACACCCAGCTCACCCTGAGCGAGAAGCTGCGCATGCAGATCGACGAACTGGTCAACGACACGAAGGCCCGCGTGGACAAGGCGATCCAGGCCACGCGTTTCGGCAGCGGCGCGCGCCGGCATTGAGCCGGCACGTGCTTCACGGGGAATTGCCATGAGGTTTTCCGTCTACCAGGTCAGCCGCCGCGGCGGGCGCTCCAACAACGAGGACCGCGTCGGCTACTGCTACACCCGCGACAGCGTGCTGCTGGGTCTTGCCGACGGCATGGGCGGGCACCCGCGTGGCGACGTGGCCGCGCAGATCGCCCTGACCACCGTCTCGGGCATGTTCCAGCGCGAGGCCCAGCCGACCCTGGATGATCCCCGGGCCTTCCTGCGCCGCGCCGTGCAGACCGCGCACGAGCACATCCACCGCTACGCCCGCGACCAGCGCCTGGAGGACTTCCCCCGCACCACCATCGTGCTGTGCGTGCTGCAGGGCGGCACCGCCCAATGGGCCCATGTGGGCGACTCGCGCCTGTACTACCTGCGCGAAGGCTCGCTGCTGACCCGCACGCTGGACCATTCCCATGCCGAGCAGCGCATGCTGCAGACCATCCCCGGAGCCGCGGCGGCGCAATCCTCGCAGCCCCGCACCGCCAACCGCAACGTGCTCTACACCTGCCTGGGTTCGCCGCAGGCTCCCTTCATCGAGATCGGCGTGCCGCAGAAGCTGCGCACCGGCGACCTGATCATGCTGTGCTCGGACGGCCTGTGGAGCCAGATCGACGAAAGCTCGATCGTCAGCGTGCTCAGTGCGCGCGCCCTGTCCGATGCGGTGCCCGAGCTGGTCGAGCGCGCCCTGCGCAACCGCTCGGCCGAGTCGGACAACGTGACCGCGCTGGCCATCGAATGGGAAGCCGACACCGAGCGCGACTCCACGCAGGGCGTGAGCACCCAGAACCTGGCCCCCGGCGTGTTCGCCTCCACCTTCCAGGCCGAGTTGCGCGACATGCCGGTGGACGACCTGGACGACGCCGCGATCGAGCGCTCCATCGCCGAGATCAACGAGGCCATCCGCCGCGCCGCCGCCAAGAAATAGCCACCCACCTCCCACGATGTCCGATTCCCGTTTCGATGGACGCGCCGCCGAGCAGCTGCGCGAGATTCGCTTCACCCGTTCCTTCACCTGCCACGCCGAAGGCTCGGTGCTGGTCGAGTTCGGCCGCACCCGCGTGCTGTGCAATGCCAGCGTGGAGGAGAAGGTGCCCCCGCACCGTCGCGGCAGCGGCCTGGGCTGGGTCACCGCCGAGTACGGCATGCTGCCCCGCGCCACCCACACGCGCAGCGAGCGCGAGGTCAAGCGCGGGCGCCCGCAGGGGCGCACCGAGGAAATCCAGCGCCTCATCGGGCGCAGCCTGCGCAGCGTGTTCGACTTCTCCGCGCTGGGAGAGCGCCAGATCGTGCTGGACTGCGACGTGCTGCAGGCCGACGGCGGCACCCGCACGGCGGCCATCACCGGCGCCGCTGTGGCCGCCTGGGACGCCTGCGAGGGCCTGCTGCGCAAGGGCGCCGTCGCCGCGCATCCCATGCGCGAACTCGTGGGCGCGGTCTCGGTGGGCCTGCTCGGCGGGCGCGTGCTGGTCGACCTGGCCTACGAGGAGGATTCGCGCTGCGACTGCGACATGAACGTGGTGGGCACCGGCGCGGGTCACCTGGTGGAGGTGCAGGGCACCGCCGAAGGCGATCCCTTCAGCCGCGCCCAGCTCGACGCCCTGGTCGACGCCGCGCAGGCCGCGCTGCTGCGCATCCACGAACTGCAGCTCCAGGCGCTGCGCCAGCCCGCCTGAAACCCCGATTGCGCAGACCCACGATGCATCCCAGCGAACTCGTGCTGGCCACGGGCAATCCGGGCAAGCTTGCGGAATTCCAGGCCCTGCTGGGCGCGCTGCAGGTCGAACTGCTGCGCCTCGATCCCGCGGTGCCGGAGTGCCCGGAGCCTTTCGGCACCTTTGTCGAGAACGCGCTGGCCAAGGCGCGCCACGCCAGCCTGCACACCGGCAAGCCCGCGCTGGCCGATGACTCCGGGCTGTGCGTGCGCGCTCTCGGCGGAGCCCCCGGCGTGCTGTCGGCGCGCTACGCCGCGCCCGAGGGCCAGGCGCCGCTGCCCCGCGCCGAGCAGGACGCGCGCAACAACCAGCTGTTGCTGCAGCGCCTGCAGGGCGTGGGCGAGCGCCGCGCGCATTTCGTGTGCGTGCTGGTCGCCTTGCGCCATGCCGAGGACCCCGAGCCCCTGATCGCCCACGGCTGGCTGCACGGCCATGTCGCGGGAGCGCCGGCGGGCGAGGGCGGCTTCGGCTACGACCCGCTGTTCGTGCTGCCCCAACGCGGGCTCACCCTGGCCCAGCTCGAGCCCGCCGAGAAAAACCGCCTCAGCCACCGCGCCCGCGCCGCCGCGCAGATGGCCCAGTTGCTGGAGGCCTTCTGGGGCGTGGCGCCCCGCGCGCAGCACCAGGCGATCTGATGCCCGTCATCCCGCTGCACCCCGAGCGCGCCGAGCCCGGCACGCCGGCCGAGCACGAACAATCCCTGCGGCGCGCCGCGGCGGAATTGCCGCAGCGCATGCGCGCCGGCACCCTGCAGCTGCGCGAGCTTCCGCCCCTGGCGTTGTACGTGCACCTGCCCTGGTGCCTGCGCAAATGCCCCTATTGCGACTTCAACTCCCATGCGCGCCGCGAGGGGCAGGGCGCGCTGCCCGAGCGCGCCTACGTGCAGGCGCTGCTGCAGGACCTGGAGACGGCCCTACCGCTGGTGTGGGGGCGCACGGTGCTCAGCGTATTCCTGGGCGGCGGCACCCCCAGCCTGTTCGCCCCCGAGGCCATCGATGAACTGCTGGCGGGCATCCGCGCCCGCCTGCGCCTGGCCGCGGACGCCGAGATCACCCTGGAGGCCAACCCCGGCACCTTCGAGCGCGAGCGTTTCGCCGCCTATGCGCAGGCGGGGGTGAACCGCCTGTCCATCGGCGTGCAGAGTTTCGACGACGCCATGCTCGAGCGCCTGGGCCGCGTGCACGACAGCGCGCAGGCCTGCGCGGCCATCGAGGAGGCCGCGCGGGTGATGCCCAGTTTCAACATCGACCTCATGTTCGCGCTGCCCGGGCAGGGCCTGGCCCAGGCGCGCGAGGAGCTGCGCCGCGCGCTGCAATTCCAGCCTCCGCACCTGTCGCTGTACCAGCTCACCATCGAGCCGCAGACGGCCTTCGCGCGCCGCCCGCCCGGGGGCCTGCCCGAGCCCGACCTGGCGGCCGACATGCAGCAGGCGCTGGCCGAGCAGGCCGCCGCCGCCGGCCTGCAGCGCTACGAAGTCTCGGCCTACGCGCGTGCCGGGCATGCCAGCCGCCACAACCGCAATTACTGGGAGTTCGGCGACTACCTGGGCATCGGCGCCGGCGCGCATTCCAAGCTGTCCTTCGCGCATCGCATCCTGCGCCAGACCCGCCACGCCCAGCCCGAGCGCTACATGAGCCAGGCCGCGCAGGGCCTGGCGGTGGACAGCGAGCACGAAGTGAGCCGGCGCGAACTTCCCTTCGAGTTCCTGCTCAACGCCCTGCGCCTGGCCGAGGGCTTCGATCCCGCGCGCTACGTCGAGCGCACCGGCATGCCCCTGTCGAGCCTGCAGCCGGGCTTGCGGCGAGCCGAGCAACTGGGGCTGCTGGAGTCCAGCGCCACGCGCATCGCCGCGACCCCGCGCGGCTGGGAACTGCTCAACGAGGTGCTGGAGCTGTTCCTGCCCGAGCCCGCCCCGCCTCCGGCATAGAATGACGGGTTCCCCGGAAGCGTGGCAGAGTGGTCGATTGCACCGGTCTTGAAAACCGGCGACGGGCAACCGTCCGTGAGTTCGAATCTCACCGCTTCCGCCA
>JAKBBK010000119.1 GCA_021808525.1 Pseudomonadota bacterium | reverse complement strand
GGTCGAGCACGATGTCCTGGCCAACGTCTGCGGCAATCTGTTCTACCTTGATCTTGTCGCCGGCAGCGACCTTGTACTGCTTGCCGCCGGTTTTTATGACCGCATACATGGGACAAACTCCTGAAATTTGCGGCCCGCGAGGTGCAGGCCCGAACGAGCTCGCGCAAGCCACGCAACAAAGGCAGCTTGACGAACCCCTCATCATAGCAGAGTCACGGCGGGGGCCAAAACTGTCGCTTCGAAGGGGCGCCAGGCGGCGCAGTTGGGCCGTTCCGGCCGGCGCTCATTAGAATTTCGTGGCTTTTCGCGTCCTATTGTGTCGTTTCGCCAACCCGCACGCCGTTCGTGACCTCCTCCGCCTCGATTACGTCCATCCTCGCCCCCATCTCCCAGGACATGCTGCAGGTCGACGCGTCGATCCGGCGCGCCCTGGCGTCCGAGGTGCCGCTGATCAGCGCCATCGGCAGCTACATCGTCGGCGCCGGCGGCAAGCGCCTGCGTCCCGCGCTGCTGCTGCTGGTGGCGCGCGCCCACGGCTACGCGGGCGAGCACCTGCACGACCTGGCGGCGGTGGTGGAGATGATCCACACCGCCACCTTGCTGCACGACGACGTGGTCGACGAGTCCGAGCTGCGTCGCGGGCGCCAGACCAGCAATGCCGCCTACGGCAACGCGGCCAGCGTGCTTTCCGGGGATTTCCTGTACTCGCGCTCCTTCCAGATGATGGTGGCCGCCGGCGAACTGCGCATCCTGCGGATCCTGGCCGACGCGACCAACGTGATCGCCGAAGGCGAAGTGCTGCAGCTGATGAACATGCATGACCCGGAAATCAGCAGCGAACAGTACATGCGGGTGATCCACGACAAGACCGCCGCCCTGTTCGAGGCCGCCGCTCGCATCGGCGCGGTGCTCGCCGGCTGCGATGCCGCGGCCGAGGAGGGCGCCGCCGGCTACGGGCGCTCCATCGGCCTGGCCTTCCAGCTCATCGACGACGCGCTGGACTACAACGGCAACGCCGAGGAGATGGGCAAGAACGTGGGCGACGATCTGCGCGAGGGCAAGCCCACGCTGCCCCTGATCGTGGCCATGCAACGGGCCCAGGGCGAGCAGCGCGCCCTCATCCAGCAGGCCATCCGCGACGGCGATACCGAAAGTCTTCCGCGCATTCTCGAGGTGGTGCGCGCCTGCAACGCGCTGGACGAGGTCTATGCGGTGGCGCGCACCGAGCTGAACAAGGCCCGCGGCCTGGCCCAGGCCATGCCCGCGGGCCCCTTCCGCGACTCCCTGCTGGCGCTGTGCGACTACAGCCTGCAGCGCAACGCCTGAAGGCGCTTGCGGGCTTTGGAGCTCAGCCGGGCTGGGGGCGTGCCGGCGGCGTGGCCAGCGCGCGGAGGAGCTTTTGCATGGCGGGCTCCAGGTATCGCGCGACCAGGTAGGCCACCGCGGCCAGCAGCGCCAGGCCGGGCAGCGGGGTGAGCATCGCGGGCAGGCCGGGCAGCCCGGCATGGACGTCCACGGTCATCGCGATCATGGCGTTCTCATGCATCAGGTACAGGGGATAGCTGATGAATCCCAGGAATCCGAGGGGACGACTCGCCAGCAGGCGCCCGAAGCCCGGGTGGAACACCCCCAGGTAGAACAGCATGAACAACCCCGCCCCGAAGGCCGCCGCCCCCGGATCCGTGCCGGCCCCCGGGGTCATGAGGATGGCGGCCGGAAGCACCAGCGCGGCCAGCAGATGCGAGCGGTCGCGACGCCCGTGGCCCGCATGCAGCAGCGCGCCGGCGACGAACCAGCCGTAATACCGGACCCCCAGCAGGCTGACCAGCAGGCCGAATCCCGGCCAGCCCGGCAGGCCGATGTGGTTCAGCAGCGCCTGCAGACAGGCGGCGCCGAACAGGCCGAGCAGCGCCGGCACCGCGCCGCCCCGGTCGGCGAAGTACAGCAGGCCGAAGACCAGGTAGAAGGGCACCTCGACGAACAGGGACCAGAAGGCCCCTTCGATGGGCTCGAGATGGACCCCGGTGATCTGGTACAGGATGTCCGGGCTGGTGAACGCCAGCCCCGGAATGATCTCCGGCAGGCTCGGCGCCCCCGCGGGGCGCTGCGTGAACAGGCCCGCCGTGCAGTACACCAGCAGCGTGGCCACCAGCATGGCCGGGAACAGGCGGATCCATCGCCTGGCGACGAATTCCCCGTAGCCCTTGCAGTTCTCCAGGGTCCTGTGGATCACGAAACCGGAGATCAGGAAAAACAACTCCACCCCCATCCACCCGTAATGGAACAGGGGAAAGTCGGCATGCACCGTCGCCCAGGGCACATGGCCGGGCCAGCGCCGGTAGGCGTGGAACAGCACGACCAGGGCGATGGCCAGGCCGCGCAGGCCGTCGATGGACGCGATTCGTGCTTGCCGCATGCCTGCATTCCCCCGTGCCGTGGCCTGGGCCGGATTAGAGCCTCGCCGGCATGAGCCGGACGTTTGCGCCGCGTTGCATGGCGGCGAGCCCCACGACCGCGGAGCACGGCCGGCGCAACGGCCTTGCCGCCTTGCCACCCCTTCGCGCACTCTGCTAGACTGCTTGGCTTTCGCGCGCCGGGCCTTGGTGCTTTCGGGAAAGCAAGCAGGAATGCAAGCCGATCGGAAAACCCCAGGCAGCCCCAGGCGGGAAATGCAGGAATTTCGGGGTGTAGCTTAGCCTGGTAGAGCGCTACGTTCGGGACGTAGAGGCCGGAGGTTCGAATCCTCTCACCCCGACCAGGAATTCAGGAAAAGGGCTCGGTCCTCGCGGACCGGGCCCTTTTTGTTGGTGCGCCCGGCAGGGCGCACCTGCTTGGAGGTGAAAGTCCTCTACCGGCCCGGCAAGGGGAACGGTTAGCCGAAGGCAAGGGTTTCGCGGGCGACTGCGAGTCTGAAGGAAGCCGGATGGCAAAGCGCTGGCCTGACTCCAGGCGAGCGGATACGAGGCGACGCATCGGGGTGAGATGTCCAAGATCATCAAAGCCCGAAACTTGCACGGAACGGTGCGGCGTAGATCCGACAGGCATAAGCGTGAAGGCAGGTGCGCAATACCCGGGGAGATCTGGTCGTGTGCCCGAGAGGGCTACCGGCGTCGAGAGGCGACGGGATGCGCGGCCAGAAGTCAGCCGAGGCCATAGTAGGTGCCTGCACGGACCGAAGGGCCGAACGAGCAGGACCGAGAGTAGGACGTTCGATCTTGACGCCCATCGATGAGGCAGAAGCCGCCGCGAGGCGGGCCGAGCGCGAAGCAGCCGGACGGAATCCGGGGAGTGCGCGCGTCGGTGCCGAGGTGGGCGCAGCGACGAACGGGCGAACGAAATCGGAGGGCCGCCGGCTCATGGAGCGGGTGGTCGAACGCAGCAACATGCAAAGGGCGTACAGCCAGGTCATGCGCAATCGCGGGGCACCGGGTATCGACGGACTGCACTGCGACGACCTCAAGGGCTGGCTGCAGCGCCACTGGCAAAGCGTCAAGGCGGCGCTGCTGGACGGGACGTACCTGCCGCGCGCGGTGCGCCGGGTGGACATCCCCAAGCCGCAAGGCGGGGTGAGGACACTGGGCGTGCCCACCGTGGTGGACCGCCTGATCCAGCAGGCCCTGCACCAGGTGATGCAGCCGATGTTCGAGCCGACGTTCTCGGACGGCAGCTACGGCTTCCGTCCGGGGCGCAGCGCGGGGCAGGCGGTGCGCCGGGCCGCAGGGTACATCCGGGAGGGCAGGCGCTGGGTGGTGGACATGGACCTGGAGAAATTCTTCGACCGTGTGAACCACGACGTGCTGATGCACCGGGTTGCCAGGAGGATCGGGGACAGACGCGTGCTGGCCCTGATCCGCCGCTTCCTGCAAGCGGGCCTGATGGCCGACGGGGTCGAGACGGCAAGGATGCAGGGCACGCCGCAAGGCGGGCCGCTGTCGCCGCTGCTGTCGAACATCCTGCTGAGCGATCTGGACCACGAACTGGAGCGGCGCGGACTGGCCTTCTGCCGCTACGCCGACGATTGCAACATCTACGTGTCCAGCGAACGCGCCGGGCAGCGGATCATGGCCGGGGTCACGGCGTTCCTCGCGGAGCGCCTGAAACTGAGCGTGAACGCGGCCAAGAGCGCGGTGGCGCGGCCCTGGCAACGCAAGTTCCTGGGCTACAGCGTCACCCTGCACAAAGAGGCTCGGCTGCGCATCGCCCCCGAGAGCCTCAAGCGCCTGCGGCAACGGGTCACGGACCTGTGCCTGCAGGGGCGTGGGCGCTCGCTGGGGCGGACCATCGAGGAACTCACGCCCATCCTGCGGGGCTGGATGCATTACTTCCAGCACACGCAGGGGCGGCGGGCCCTCGAGGAGATGGATGCATGGGTGCGGCGACGGTTGCGCGTCATCGCCTGGAGGCAGTGGAAGCGGCCACGGACCCGGGAATCGCGTCTGCGCGCGCTCGGCCTCGACGCCCACCGGGCGTGGAAATCGAGCGTCAACGGGCGCGGGCCGTGGTGGACCGCGGGGGCCAGTCACATGACCCACGCCTTGCCGCCGAAATACTTTGCCAGCATGGGGCTGGTCTCGCTGGTGGACATCCACCAGAGGCTCCAGCGTTCTGCTTGAACCGCCGGATGCGGAACCGCACGTCCGGTGGTGTGAGAGGGCTGGGGGA
>JAKBBK010000048.1 GCA_021808525.1 Pseudomonadota bacterium | reverse complement strand
TGGCTCGCCAACCAGGGCTCGAACCCCTGTCCATCGGCTCCTTCGCCCTCAACCCGGCGCCTGCAACCGCCGCGCCGCGCGGGCGATCGCCCCGTCGCGCTCGGCGCGCAGCCCCTGCATGCGGGCCTCGACGGCGGCGAGCACTTCCGCCGGGGCGCGCTCCGGGCGCCCGCTGTCGAAGGGCGGCTGCGGCGCGTATTCGATGGCGAGCTGGACCTCCTGGGCGTAGTGCTCGCCAGCCACCTCGGCCATCACGCTCAGGGCCAGGTCGATGCCGGCGGTCACGCCGCCGCCGGTGAACACGGGGCCGTCGCGTACCACCCGCGCCTCGTCGGGAATGGCGCCGAAGGCGCGCAGCCCCTCGCGCCAGGCCCAGTGGCAGGCGGCGCGCCGCCCGCGCAACAAGCCCGCCGCGCCGAGCAGCAAGGAGCCGGTGCACACCGAACTCAGGTAGCGCGCGCCGGCCGCCAGGCGCCGCAATTCGCCGAGGAACTCCGGGTCCTCCATGGCCTGCACGCATCCGTGGCCCCCGGGCACGCACAGCAACGCGCAGTCCCGCAGCTCGGACAGGCGTTGCAGGCCCTCGAAGCGCAGTCCCTGGGGCGTGGCGAGGCCCTGCCCGGTGGTGGAGGCGAGCACGCAGCGAGCCCCGGGAAGGCGAGAGAGCACCTCGTAGGGCCCGGTGAAGTCGAGCTGGGTGACTCCGGGGTAGAGGGCGAACACGACGGGAAAGGCCTGGCTCATGCGGGTCTCCTGGATGATCGGGGGATGCCTGATGGGCATGTTCGCCGCATAATGCCCTGACGCAAAGGTCAAAGATCCCACTTTTTCTGCCATGCGCACCGTCGCCGTTCTGCTGTTTCCGGACTTCCAGATTCTCGACGCGACCGGCCCCATCGCCGCTTTCGAGATCGCCGAGCGTTACGTGCCGGGCAGCTACAGGCTGCGCACCGTGGCCGTGCAGGCCGGCCTGGTGCGCAGTTCCTCCGGTGCGCTGCTGCAGGCCGGCGATGCACGCGGCCTGCGGGGCGTGCACACCTTGCTGATCGCCGGAGGCGATGGCGTGGACCGGGCGGCGGGCTGCGATGCCACGCGCCGGCTGCTGCGGCGCATCGCCGCGCGCGCGCAGCGCGTGGCCAGCGTGTGCTCGGGCGCCTACCTGCTGGCCCGCAGCGGCCTGCTCGATGGCCTGCGCGCCACCACGCACTGGAGCCGCAGCCGGGATTTCGTGCAGCGCTTCCCGCGGGTGCGCCTCGAGCCCGACCGCATCTACATCCGCGAGGGCCGCATCTGGACCTCGGCCGGCATCAGCGCGGGCATCGACCTGGCGTTGGCGCTGATCGCCGAGGACCTGGGCGAGCAGGTGGCGCGGCGCGCCGCGCAGCAATTGGTGTTCTATTACCGCCGCCCGGGGGGACAGTCCCAGTTCTCGGCGCTGCTGGACATGGCGACTCCCGGCGGCCGCTTCGCGCCCTTGCTGGATTTCGTGCGCGCGAACCTGCACCAGCGCCTGAGCGTGGAACAACTGGCCGAGCGTGCCCACCTCAGCTCGCGCCAGTTCTCCCGCTTGTTCCACGCCGAGGTGGGCATGCCGCCGGCGCGCGCCGTCGAAGCCCTTCGGGTGGAGGCTGCCAGGGCAGCGCTGGAAAGCGGAGTGCATTCCATCCAGCGGGTCGCCGCGCAATGCGGCTTCGGCCACCCCGAGCGCATGCGCCGCGCCTTCCAGCGCATCACCGGCGCGGCGCCATCGGCGGCCCGGCGCCGTGCCGACGCCTGAGCCTCAGCGCGGCTCGTCGATCCAGCGTACCTGGGGCTCGCGCCGTCCATGCCCCTCGACATGGGCCCGCGGCCAACCCAGGATGATGGGGGCCACCGGAACCCACTGCTCCGGAATGCCGAGCAGTTCCCTGCCCGCGTGGCTGCGCAGGTAGTCCTGCGCCAGGCCGATCCAGCAACTGCCCAGGCCCTTGTCGCAGGCGGCAAGCATCAGGTTCTGCGCCGCCAGCGAGCAATCCTCGACCATCCAGGGAGATTCCTGCACGGCCGCGATCACCACCAGCGCCGGAGCGTTGTAGAACACGTGAAAGCCCGGGTTCTCCAGGTGCACGCGCAACTCGGCCGACTGTTCCAGGCGAAGGCGCCAGGCCTTGGCCTCGCGGGCGATGCGATCGAGCATGGCGCGCCGGCGCACCACGACAAAGCGCCACGGCTGGCTGTCGACCGCGCTGGGCGCCTGCACCGCCGCGTGCAGCAAGGCATCGAGCGTGATGTCGTCCACGGCATCGGGCAGGTAGTCGCGTACCGCGCGCCGCTGGCGAATGGCCTCGAGAAGTTCCATGGTGCGTGCTCCCCGGGCCGATGCCTGGCTGCCAAAGGGCGCGCACCACCGACCCGCCTGTGCAGTATCGATGCGCTCGCCCCGCCTTGCGCGCGCGCGCGCTGCCGGGGACTGCGCTGCATCAAGCCGGCGTCACGACGCGGCCGAACGCTTCGGGTGGCGCCGGGTGGCCCCGGCCGGCGAGGCCCTGCTAGGCTGGGCGGGCCTGTGTCCCGTCCCGCAACAGCGGGCTGGGCGCGCCACGTACCGGAGTCCCCGATGTTCGCAGAAATCTCCCGGCTGTCCCGCATCCGCGAAGCGGCCGACCTGGTCTACCGCGCGATGCCGCCGACCCCGCAATACCCATGGCCCCTGCTGTGCGAGGCCCTGGGCACCCAGGCGTGGGTCAAGCATGAGAACCACACGCCCACGGGCGCCTTCAAGGTGCGCGGCGGCCTGGTCTACCTCGACGGCCTGCGCCGTCGCGAGCCGGATTGCAAGGGCCTGATCTCGGCCACCCGCGGAAACCACGGCCAGAGCATCGGCTTCGCGGCGCGGCGCCATGGGCTGGCCGCCACCATCGTCGTGCCCCACGGCAACAGCCGCGAGAAAAACGCCGCCATGCGCGCGCTGGGCGTGGAACTGCTCGAGCACGGCGAGGACTTCCAGGCGGCGCGTGAGCAGGCCCAGCGCCTGGGTGCCGAGCGCGGCCTGCATGCCATCCCCTCCTTCCACCCCGATCTGGTGCTGGGCGTGGCCAGCGCATGGGCCGAATTCCTGGAGTCCGTGCCGGAGCTGGACCTGCTGTTCGTGCCCATCGGGCTGGGCTCGGGCATTTGCGCGGCCGCGGCCGCGCGCGCCGCGCTGGGCGCGGGGCCGCGTATCGTCGGCGTGGTGTCCACCCTCGCCGAGGCCTACGCGCTGTCCTTCGAGCAGCGCCGGGCGGTGGAGGCCCCGGCCCTGACCGAGGTGGCCGACGGCATGGCCTGCCGCGTGCCCGACGCACAGGCGCTGGAGATCATCTGGAGCCAGGTGGACGAGATCGTGCGCGTGGACGACGAGCAGGTGCTGCGGGCGATGCGCCTGTACTACACGGCCACCCACAACATCGCCGAGGGCGCGGGCGCCGCCGCGCTGGCCGCGGCGCTGAGCCAGCGCGAGCGCCTGCGGGGCCGCCGGGTCGGGCTGTGGTTGAGCGGCGGCAATGTCGACCTGGAGCTGTTCCGCCGCGCCATGGACCTGCCGCCCGACGCGCCCGCGCGGTGAGCGCGAGGCCGCCGCGCTTCAGCGCGCGGCCTGCTCGATGGCCTGGAAGTCCTCGTCGGACAGGCGAATGGAGGCCGCGCCCATGTTCTGTTCCAGGTGCTCGATGCTTCCGGTGCCGGGGATCGGCAGCATCACCGGGCTGCGCCGCAGCAGCCAGGCCAGGGCGATCTGCCCGCTGCTGGCGCCGTGGCGCCGCGCCACGGTCTCGAGCACCGAACCCGGACGCGCCAGGCTGCCCGCCGCCAGGGGATACCAGGGGATGAAGCCGATGCCCAGGCGCTCGCAGTGATCGAGCACATGCTCGCTCGCGCGATCGGCCAGGTTGTAGCGGTTCTGCACCGTGGCCACGGGGAACACCTTGCGCGCCGCCTCGATGTCCTCCACCCCCACCTCGCTGAGACCGGCATGGCGGATCAGGCCCTCGTCGAGCATGCGACGGATGGCGCCGAACTGTTCGTCGCGAGGCACCTTGGGATCGATGCGGTGCAGTTGCCACAGGTCGATGCGCTCGACCCCGAGCTTGCGCAGGCTCTTGCGGGCCTGGGCCATGAGGTAATCGGGGCGCCCGTCCGGTGTCCACTGGTCGGGGCCGCCCCGGGTGAGGCCGCCCTTGGTGGCGATCACCAGGCCGGCGTAGGGATGCAGGGCCTCGCGGATCAACTGTTCGGACACGTCGGGTCCGTAGGAATCCGCGGTGTCGATGAAATCCACACCCAGCTCCGGCACGCGGCGCAGCAGGCGCAAGGCGGCCTCGCGGTCGGGCGGCGGGCCCCAGACGCCCTTGCCGGTGATGCGCATGGCGCCGAATCCCAGACGGTGGATCTCGAGTTCACCGCCCACGCGAAAACGCGCGGACGACTGCGAAGCGGGGTCGCTCATCCTTGGCTCCTTGGTTCGAGGGGCGCCGGCGCCGCGAAAACCCGTGGCCGGCTTCGTTCCCATCCTAGGCTCGTAACCGCGAAACTGCTGGGGCGAAGCACGCGGGCCGGTCGCGGCGCTGGCTCAGACCACCCGCTCGGGCCCGGCCTCCAGACGCGCCAGCAGCCATTCGCCATGGCCTTCATGCAGCGCATGGCGCGCGGAGGCGGAACCCGGCGAGGCCTGCTCGTAGTAGCGATAGATCTCGCTGCCTTGCTCACCCGACTGGCGCAGGAACTCGAGCAGGGCGGTTCGTGCCGCATGGCGCGCCGGGTGCATGCGCCCGGGCGCCAGCAACCAATGATGGGCCAGGGCCCCCAGGAAGGTCGACACCGCCTGCCCGCGCCTGGGCAGGGAGAAAGCCGCCCGCCACTGCGCGAAGGCGCCGGCCGGCATCGGCCGGGTGAAGGCGTAGCCCTGCGCCCAGCGCGCGCCCAGGATGCGCACCACCTCCTGGATGCCCTGGTCCTCGACGCCCTCGACGATCACGGTACGCCGCAGGTCGTTGGCCAATTGCACGATGGAGCGGATCACGCCGAAGGTCTGCAACGGCAGGCGCCGCAGGGTGGAGATCAGCCCCTGGTCGATCTTGATGGTGTCGAAGGGCAGCACCGAAAGGCGCTGCAGGCTGCTGTAGCCAGCCCCCAGATCGTCCATCGACAGGCCGACGCCGATATCGCGCAACGCATCGATGGCACGGGTCTGCGCGGCGCTGTCCAGCGCCTGCGACTCCAGCAGCTCCAGGCTGATGCGCGAGGCGTCGACGCCGTGGCGCCGCAAGGTTTCGCGCACCCACTGGGGACATTGCGGGTCCAGCAGCGTGGATGGCGCCAGGTTCAGCGCCGCCCCCATGTGCAGGCCCTCGGCATCCCAGGTACGCAGCAGGGAGCACACTTGCTCGAGGCCGCTGCGGAACAGGTGGTCGAGCTCGGCGTCGCCGAGAATGGGCAGGAAGGAGCCCGGCGCCAGCACGCGCCCGTCGGGCATCATCAGGCGCGCCAGCGCCTCGACTCGCTCGCAGCGCCCGTCGAGCAGGTTGACCACCGGCTGCACGTACATGCGCAGGCCGTTGCTGAACAGGCTCTCGCGGCAGGCGTTGGCCGCGTCCTGCGGGATGATCCCGCCTGGCAGGGGCACGCGGCTGGCCTGCCACACGCGCCCGGCGTGTTGCTGCAGCGCCTTGACGGTCTGCTGCATCCAGGCGGAATCGAACTGGTGGGGATAGGCCCCGTAGATGGCCAGCACGAAGCTCGGCTTGCCCTGCGTGTCCAGCACGGCGAGCGTGACCGCGCTGCGCACCCCCAGCGCCAGCATCGGAGCGCGCCACTGCGCCACGCGTTCGTCGCGCGCATAGGAGGCGATGCGCTGGATGGTGGCGCCGCGCCAGGCCAGCGCGATGGGCCCGCGTCCGGTCAGCTCGCCGGGATCCAGCCGTGCCCTGTAGCGCGCATCGCCCAGGATGCCCGAGACCGCGTCCGCGCAGGGGCCGCTCGCGGCCTCCACGGCGAATTCATTGCTGGCATTCGGGCGCAAGACCTCGCAGGCGACCACGCCAGGCAAGGCGCCGATGGGCCCGATCAGGTCGCGCAGCGCGTCGCGCCACAGCGCGCCGGCGGGCACCGTGTGGCCGATCAGCACGTTCTGGTAGGCACGCACCGTGGCGGACATGCCGCGCAGTTCATGCTGCAGGTCCTCCTGCAGCCGGTCCTCGATGACCCGCAGGATCTCCCGTCGCGTGGCCGCGGGAATGCGAGCGGCGCCCAGGCCTTCGATCACCTGCTGTCGAAAGGCGGCCATCGGGCGCACCAGCAGGCTGGGCTCGATGCCCATCAGCGCCTGCTTGACCCCCACGCGCTCCGAGCGCTGCGCCAGTTCCTCGCGCGTGCGCGCTGGGTCGAGGAGCTGGCGCAGATGCCGGGCGTGCACGTCGCGGATGGCGTCGAGCTCCTGGTCGGACAGCAGATCCACCATCGGGGCGGCGTCGTCGTGGCCGGCCACCTGCGCGTAGAAGTCGCGCAGGAATCCATCGACGGCCTGGGCCAGTTGCCCCGCGAGCTCGCCGAGCAAGGCGCATGCCCGAGGCCCGTAGGGATCGGGGCGCACATCCTGGGCCTCGTCGCCCGCGGAGCGCGCGCCCAGCTGCCACCAGCGCACACGATCGGCCTTGCGCGCCTTGGCCTGGTACAGCGCCGCATCGGCCTTGCGCAGCAGGGAATCGGCATCCGGCCCGTCGGCCGGGAACACGGCCAGGCCCATGGTCATGCCCACCGCGGCCTGCGCGCCGGAGGCCAGGTTGAAGCCGCGTTCCACGGCGGTGTGCAGGCGGCGCATGACGGCGTCGAGCTCGCGCAGCAGCGCCGGCTCGCTGAGGTCCTCGACCACCACCACGAACTCGTCGCCGCCCAGGCGGGCCAGGAAGTCCGATTCCCGCAACAGGCCGCGCATGCGCGCCGCGAACTCGCGCAGCAGCAGGTCTCCGGCCTCGTGGCCGTACAGGTCGTTGACCGGCTTGAAATCGTCGAGGTCGAGTATGCCCACGGCCAGTACCGCCTCGCGCCTGCGCGCGCGCTCCAGGGCCCCCGGCAGATGCTGCTCGAGCGCGCGGCGGTTGGGCAGCGCGCTCAGCGGGTCGTGCAAGGCCTCGTAGCGCAGGCGCCGCTGCAGGCGCGCGCGTTCGGTCACGTCCTGCAGGGTCCACACGAACATCGTGCCGTCCCCGTCGGCGGGCAGTCCGAGCGAGCCGTCGCACAACAGCTCCTGGCCATCGGCGCGCAGCAGGCGCATGTCCATGACCGAGACGGGCCCCCGCGTGCCGGCCTGCGCGTACAACCGCCCGATGCGCTCGTATTCCGCATCGTCGGCGAAGAATCTGCGTCCGGGCTGGCCTTCGACGCTGGCGGGGCTTTCGTAGCCCAGCAGTTGCGCGAAGCGCTGGTTGGCCGTGAGCACCCTGCGATCGCGCACCATGACGATGCCAGCCAGGGTGTTGTCCAGGAGCGTGCGCTGGATGGCGGCCAGTTCGCGCTCGCGCTGCTGCGCCTCCAGGCGGTCGAGTCCACGCGCGATGTTCGCGGCCAGCTCGCCCATCAGGCCCTGCAGTTCGGGGGAGCGCAGGTCGGCCTCGGCATGCAGCGCCCCCAGTACCCCCCAGTCCCTGCCCGAGCGCAGGATGGGCACCGTGGTGCCGGCATCCGGCCCGGGATGCCGCGCTTCGTCCCCGGCGAAGGCGAGCAAGTCGAGTCGAGGCGCGACACCGGCGCGCGCCACGTAGGCCAGCGCCAGGCCTCCGCGGCGCACGGCGATGTCGCACACCGCCTGCAGCAATGCGCCGGGCTCGCGCGCCACGGCGATGGCCTCGGAAGCCTGCGCGAGCATGGCGTTGAAATCGACGGCGCGCTGCAGTTGGCGTCGCGTGAGCTCCAGGCGGCAGGCCGTCTGCCGCGCCTGCAAGGCATGGCTGGCCTGGTCGGCCAGCGCCTGCAAGGTCTGGCGCTGCGCCGGCGAGAGCCGGCGAGGCCGGAAGTCCAGCACGCACAACGTGCCCACGTGGAGGCCCTCGCTGCTGCGCAGCGCGGCGCCCGCGTAGAAGCGCAGCCCCGGAGAACCCAGCACCAGGGGGTTGTCGGCGAAGCGCGGATCGGCGCTCGCATCGGGCACTTCCAGCCAGCCTTCGCCGGCGATGGTGTGCGCGCAAAGCGACTCCTCGCGGGGTGTCTCCCGCGGAGCGTCCGCGGGAACCAGGCCCACCAGGGCCTTGAACCACTGGCGCCGGGCGTCGATCAGCGACACCGCGGCCACGGGGACTTCCAGCACGCGGGCCGCGCATTGCGCGAGCTGGTCGAACACCGGCTCCGGCGGCGTGTCCAGCACCCCCAGTTGCTCCAGCGCCTGCAGGCGCTCGGTTTCGCGCGCGGGCACCGGGGCGGGCATCCAGGCAGGGGGATGATGCGCGTGCAGCGGCGAATTCATCGACATCTCCCGCGTCATCGACAACAGGCCCAGGACACGAAACCCGGCAGCGCAGCCGGGGAAGCCGAGGCGCCGCGACCTTTCCGCAAGGCTGTTCCACTTTGTGCCAAATGATCGCACGGCTGCGCGAGGATTTCACCTCATCCTCGTCCGTTTCATTCGGGCGGCAGGGTTCGGCGCGCAATTCCTCGGCCACTTCCGGCATCGCGCCGATTCATCCACAATGGGCGCATGACTGGAAGCTGCCCCGCGACTCGGGTTTACCCGCAGCCGAACTCCGTTCCCGACCCCGGCGACCCATGGCCCTGCAGCGCGCGCATGCCTGGCTGATGTCCATACGCGACGGCTTTGTCGCGCTGCTTCCGCTGACCTTCCTGCGCGTGCTGGCCGTGCTGGCGGGCTCCTTTCCGCTGGCCGCGTACCAGATGGCGATGGGCCGTGCCTTCGGGCCCGACTGGCACACCCGCCTGGATCATGCCGACATGGCCTTCCTGGGCATCTTCGGCATCGCCCTGTGCGCGGTGACCGCGGTGCAGCTGGCCCACCGCCTTCCCCCGCCCGGCGGCCTGGCCGGGCGCCAGCCCCCCTTGATGGTGGCCATCTGCGCGATCGTCAATTTCGTCGTGGTCTCGGCGGTGCTGCACGACGGAGTCGTGAACTTCGGCTTCGGCAGCATGTTCCTGGGGCTCCTGGTCGGCGTGGCCACGGTGGAGCTGCTGCGCCTGGCCGAGCGTTGGCGCCTGATGGACCTGATCCGACTGCCCTACGACACCGACGCCTCGCTGTACCACGCACTGCGCCTGAGCCCGGCCATGGTGGCCATCGGGCTGCTGATGTTCTTCTGCGCCCTGGCCTGGGTCCGCCTGCCGGCGCTGGGCGCGCATCCGCTGGGCCCGCTGGTGGCCTGGGCCCAGGCGCGCCAGGCGGGAGTCTGGGTGCTCAGCGTGGCCGCGGCGGGGATCAATCAGCTGCTGTGGTTCGTCGGCCTGCACGGAACCATGGCCATGGACGCCTACGTGTCGCCGGATCTGTTCGCGCCGGACGGCGCGGCCTACGCGGCCTCGCTGGCCTGGAGGCCGATGTTCAACGCTTTCGTGATGCTCGGCGGTTCGGGCGCCACGCTGGGCCTGCTGCTGGCCATCGCCGTCGGCTCGCGCGACCGCGCCCAGCGGGGCATCGCCAAGCTCGCGCTGCTGCCCTCGCTGTTCAACATCAACGACATCCTGCTGTACGGCCTGCCGCTGGTGCTCAACCCCGTGTACCTGCTGCCCTTCCTGGGAGTTCCCCTGCTGCTCACCCTGCTGGTGGTCGGCGCCGTGCAGGGGGGATGGGTGCATATGCAGGATCCGGGTCTGGTCTGGACCACGCCGGCCCTGCTGTCCGGCTGGCTGCTCACGGGTTCCTGGCGCGGGGCCGCGCTGCAGTTGCTGGAGATCGGGCTGGGAGCGGCCTGCTACCTGCCCTTCGTGCGCCACGCGGATGCGCGGTTGCGCCAGTCGCGCGCGCAGGCCTTCGAGTCGGCCAAGCGGGAGATCCTGGCCGGCGGCAGCGACACCCCCGCATCGGCGTGGCACGGCCAGTCCCGCATGATCGCCCGCGGGCTGCTCGACGAGCTGCGCTCGGCACTGGCGAGCAACCAGCTGTGGCTGGCCTTCCAGCCCATGCATGACCGTGCCGGATGGGTGGTGGGCGCCGAGGCCCTGCTGCGCTGGGATCACCCCCGTCACGGCCCGGTGCCGGCGGCGCTGATCGTGCGCCTGGCCGAGCAGAGCGGCGACATGCTTCGCCTGGGAAGCTGGGTGCTGGACCAGGCCTGCGCCGCGAAGGCGCGCTGGAACCTGGCCGGCCATCGCGGCCTGACCATGGCGGTCAATCTGTCGCCCCTGCAACTGACCGACCCCCTGCTGGCCCAGCATGTGCGGCGTTGCCTGGAGCGCCACGGCCTGGCCGCCGAGGAAATCGAGCTGGAGATCACGGAAACCGTCGCGCTGCCCGACGGGCAGGTGGTGGACCATGTGCTGGGGGAACTCGAGCGCACGGGAGTCCGCCTGGCCATCGACGACTTCGGCATGGGGTCGTCCTCGCTGCTGTACCTGCGGCGATTCGACGTGCACGCCATCAAGATCGACGGCTCGCTCACGCGCGATCTGCTGGACAACCCCACCAACGCGGACATCATCCGCACCATCGTGATGCTCGGACGCACGCGCGATGTCCAGGTGGTGGCGGAGTTCGTCGAGACCGTGCAGCAGCGCCGGGCGCTCGAGGCCATGGGATGCGATGTGTTCCAGGGCTGGTACCACAGCGCCCCTCTGGACCAGGCGCGCTGCCTGGAATACTTCGCCGCCTGTGCCGAGCGCATGCGCGGTTCCGGTGTACCCAGCCAGCAGGACATGACGGTCGAACTCCTGCGCTGAAACGACCACGCTGATACGGCCACGCCGATACGGACGCGCCCGGTGTGGATGAACGCTCCCTTCAGGCCTGCGCGAGGCGCTGCACGGCATCGCGCAAGGTCTGGCAACTGAGCTGGCCGCCTGGCAGCGGCTCGCCCACGCGCAGGCCCACGCGATTCAGGCAGCCGCGTCGCAAGGGCCGCACCATCGCGACGTTGCGCCCCTGGCGCACCTCGATGCGGCTGAAAAAGGAACCCCACATGTGGGTCAGGGCCATGGGAACCACCGGCACGGCCAGGCCCTCGGACTGCGCGCGCTCCAGGATGCGCAGCACGCCGGGCTTGAACTCCTGCAGCCGGCCGTCGCGGGTGATGGCGCCCTCCGGGAAGATCGCCAGCAGATCTCCATCGCGCAGGGTGTGCAATGCCTGCTCGAAGGCGGCCTCGTAGACCTGGGGCTGGCGCTCGCGCGGGGCCACCGGAATGGCGCGCGCAAGCCGGAACAGCCAGCCCAGCAAGGGGATGCGGAAAATCTCGTGATCCATCAGGAAACGAACCGGCCGCGGACTGGCGGCCATGAGCAGCACGGCGTCGACGAAACTCACGTGGTTGCACACCAGCACCGCCGGGCCCGAGGCCGGAATCGCCGCCGCGCCCTGCACCCGGAAGCGGTACACGAGGTGCGTGAGCACCCAGGCGAAAAATCGCAGCAGGTACTCGGGAACCAGCAGGAAGATGTAGGCGGCGACGGCCACGTTGACCACGCCGGTGGCCAGGAACACCCGCGGCACCGACCAGCCGAGGCCGAGCAGGCAGGACGCGAAGACCGCGCTGGCCACCATGAACAAGGCGTTGAGCATGTTGTTGGCGGCGATGATGCGCGCGCGGTGGGAGGGCTGCGCGCGCAATTGCACCAGCGCGTACATGGGCACGCTGTACAGCCCGGCACACAGGCTCAGCAGCCCCAGGTCGGCCATCACCCGCCAGTTCGCGGGGCCGGCCAGGAACTCGCGCAGGCCCGGCCCGGATGGCAGCGGCAGGGAGCGCGACGCGAAATACAGATCGATGGTGAACAAGCTCATGCCCAGCGCTCCCAGCGGGACCAGGCCGATTTCCACATGGTGTCGACCCAGGCTCTCGCACAGCAGCGAGCCCGCGCCGAGGCCCACCGAGAACACCACCAGCAGCAGCGATGCAACCTGCACGTCGCCATGCAGCACCTCCCTGGCGAAGCCGGGGAACTGGCTCAGGAACACGGCACCGAAGAACCACATCCAGCTGATGCCCAGCAGCGAGCGGAACACCACCAGGTTGCCGTGCGCCAGGCGCAGGTTGCGCCAGGTCTCGGCGATGGGGTTGGCGCTCAGGCGCAGCGCGGGGTCGGTGGGCGGCGTGGCCGGAATGCGCCATGCCGCGGCGCGCCCCAGCAGCGCCAGCGCCAGGCAGACCCAACCCACCTGTCGCGCCCCGGTCGCCGGCACCGCCATCAGCAGGCCCCCGGCCAGATTGCCCAGCAGGATGGCCAGGAAGGTGCCGGTCTCGACCATGCCGTTGCCGCCGGTGAGCTCGCGCTCGTGCAGATGGGCGGGGAGGTAGGCGTACTTGACGGGCCCGAACAAGGTGGAGTGCAGGCCCATGAGGAACACGCAGGCCAGCAACAGACCCGCGGCGTGACGCGCGAAGCCCCAGGCGGCCAGCGCCATGATGGCGACCTCCAGGTTCTTGACCCCGCGGATCAGCTGGGCCTTGTCGAACTTGTCGGCCAGTTGTCCGCTGCTGGCGGAAAACAGCACGAAGGGCGCGATGAACACGGCGCCGATCCACAGCCCCGCGGTGCGCGGGGGCAGCCACTCCACCTGCAGCTGGTAAGTCAGCAGCACGGTGAACGCGAACTTGAACAGGTTGTCGTTGGCCGCGCCGAGAAACAGGGTCGCGAAAAACGGGGCGAAGCGCCGCTGCCCGAGCAGCGCGAACTGGTTGGAGGCTTCCTGGTGAGGCGATGGCATCGCGGGCTCCTGGAACGGGACACCCGCGGCACTGTAGCCACCGGCGCCCGACCCTGGAGCCGACGATGCCAAGGGGTCAAGGCGGCCGGCGCCGCGCCCTCCAGGTTCAGCGCAAGGCCTTCAGCGACAGCCCGAGCTTGCGCAGATTGCTCTCGACCGTGTCGGTCTCGCTGCGCACACGGGCGTTGTAGTCCTGCGGCCGGGCGCCGGCCGGAAGGTGTTGCGACAGCACGAAATCCGGACGAGCCTGGGTGTCCACGAACAATGCCACCTCGAAGGCCTGCCTCTCGTCCAGGTGGGCATGGCCCAGGGGCATGTTGCCCTTCACCCAGCGCGCCAGCTTGGCCACGTTGGCCAGGCCGGCGCCGGCGTTGTAGCTGTCGGGGCCCCACAGGGGCGGAAAGCTGCCGGCCACGCCAGCGCCCGTGGCGCCATGGCAGGATGCGCATTCGGCCTTGTACAAGCCGGCGCCCGCGACCACGTCGGCGCGCCCGGCGGCGTGGATCATCGCCGTGTAGGGATCGGGGGTGGCGGGCGGCGCAGGCGCCATGATCGGCTGGCCGCGGTCCAGCCACCCGATGTAGGCCGCCATGTCCACCACCACCTGGCTGTCGGTGCCCGGGCGCATGCCGTTCATGCTGCGCATGAAGCAGTTGGCGATGCGATCCTCGAGGGTGATGACGGCGTCCTCGCGCCTGGAATACGAGGGATACCTGCTGGCCGTGGACCGGAAGTTGCCGGGGCGATCGTTGTTTCCCGCCTCGGTGTGGCAGTTGGCGCAACTCAGGGCATTGCCCACGTAGACCTTCATCTCCGGGTCGGCGCCGGGGTTCATGATCATGTCGTGGCCATGCTGCACGGCCTGGCCCAGCGGGCCGGCGGGCAGGCCCGGCAAGGAGGCGGCCGAGGCCGCGCTGGTGGCCGCGAGGGCCAGCACGAGGAGGTGGGACATGCGCATCGGAAGGCTCCTGGGCCGAGGTCCTGCGGTTCGCACGCGCCCCTCGCGTGTGAACCGGGCTTGCGAACCGGGCAGTATGGTCCGGACTGCTACATTTTCCGTTGATCAGCCGCAAGAATCGCGGCGCAGCAAGGTGGGACTCACGGATTTTTCATGAACCAAGCCAACTACGACGGCGTGCTCGCCGCCGCGCGCCGCATCGAGGGCCATGCCCACCGCACGCCCGTGCTGCGCTCGCGCACCCTGGATGCCGAGCTGGGGGCCAGCGTGCATCTCAAATGCGAGAACCTGCAGCGCATGGGCGCCTTCAAGTTCCGCGGTGCCTTCAACGCCCTGGCCAGCCTGGAGCCGGCCCGGCGCAAGGCCGGGGTGGTGGCCTTCTCCTCGGGCAATCACGCGCAGGCCATCGCGCTGTCGGCCAGCCTGCTGGGCATGCCGGCGACCATCCTGATGCCCCAGGACGCGCCGGCCGCCAAGATGGCGGCCACGCGTGGCTACGGCGGCAAGGTGGTGGTCTACGACCGCTACCGCGAGGACCGCGAGCAGATCGGCCGTGAACTGGCCGAACGCGACGGGCTCACCCTGATCCCGCCCTATGACCACCCCGACGTGATCTGCGGCCAGGGCACCGCGGCCCGGGAACTCTTCGAGGAGGTGGGGGAACTCGACGCGCTGTTCGTGCCCCTGGGCGGCGGCGGGCTGCTGTCGGGCAGCGCCCTGGCCCGCCAGGCGCTGGCACCCGGCTGCCGGCTGTACGGGGTCGAGCCGGAGGCCGGCGACGACGGCCGGCGCTCGCTGCGCAGCGGCTCCATCGTGCACATCGAGACCCCTCGTACCATCGCCGACGGCGCGCAGACCCAGCACCTGGGAACGCTGACCTTCCCCATCATCCGGCGCGAGGTCAGCGACATCCTCACCGCCAGCGATTCCGAGCTGGTCGACACCATGCGTTTCCTGGCCGAGCGCATGAAACTGGTGGTCGAGCCCACCGGCTGCCTGGGCCTGGCCGCGGCCCGCCGCATGGGCACGCAGTTGCGCGGCCAGCGCGTGGGCGTGCTGCTCAGCGGCGGCAACGTGGACATGGCACGCTTCGCCAGCCTGCTGGCGGGGGCCTGAGCGCCGAATCGCGAAAGCTTTCACCTGGAGCAAAACTCCCCGCCGCATCCGCTCCTAGGCTTGTACCCTTTGGAACCACGAGGAGTACAGGCACATGGGACCCACGCGCATCGGCTGCGAACGACTTCGCGCCAAGGTGATGGACGCGGACGCCGCGGCGGCGTTGATCGAGCCCGGCAGCACGGTGGGCCTGAGCGGCTTCACCGGCTCGGGCTACCCCAAGGCGGTGCCGCTGGCGCTGGCACGCATCATCGAGCGCCACCACGCCGCGGGGGACCCCTTCCGCGTGCGCGTATGGACCGGAGCCTCCACCGGCCCCGAGCTGGATGGCGCGCTGGCGCGGGCCAACGGCATCGAGTTCCGCCTTCCCTACAACTCCGATCCCCATGCCCGCGAGCGCATCAACCGCGGGGAGATGGAGTACTTCGACATGCACCTCAGCCAGGTCGCGCCGATGGCCTGGCAGGGCTTCCTGGGCCCTCTGGACACGGCGGTGATCGAGGTCAGCGGGGTGCTGCCCGACGGTTCGCTGGTGCCCTCGTCCTCGGTGGGCAACAACAAGACCTGGCTGGATCGCGCCCGCAAGGTCATCCTCGAGGTCAACGCCTGGCAAAGCGAATCCCTGGCGGGCATGCATGACATCTATTACGGCACCGCGCTGCCGCCCCATCGGATCCCCATTCCCCTGCTGAGGGCCGACGACCGCATCGGCGAGCCCTACTTCCGCTGCGACCCCGACAAGGTGGTGGCGGTGGTCGAGACCCATGCCCCCGATCGCAACCTGCCCTTCGCGGCACCCGACGACACGGCGCGCGCCATTGCCGGGCATCTGATGGAATTCCTGCGCCACGAGGTCAAGGTGGGGCGCCTGCCGCCGTCGCTGCTTCCCCTGCAGTCCGGCGTGGGCAACGTGGCCAACGCCGTCATGTCGGGCCTGCTCGACGCGCCCTTCGAGGGCATGAGCGCCTACACCGAGGTGATCCAGGACGGCATGCTGGATCTGCTGGCCGCCGGCAAGCTGCACGTGGCCTCGGCCACCGCCTTTTCGCTCAGCCCCGAGGCGGCCGCGAAGCTCAACGCCGACATGGCCCGTTTTCGCGACAAGCTGATCCTGCGCCCGCAGGAAATCAGCAACCACCCCGAACTGGTGCGACGCCTGGGCTGCATCGCCATGAACGGCCTGATCGAGGCGGACATCTACGGCAACGTGAATTCCACCCACGTCATGGGCTCGCGCATCCAGAACGGGATCGGCGGCTCGGGCGACTTCGCGCGCAACGCCTATGTGTCGATGTTCATGACCCCGTCGACCGCCAAGGGCGGCACGATCTCGGCCATCGTGCCCCAGGCCAGCCACGTGGACCACATCACCCAGGACGTGCAGGTGATCGTCACCGAGCAGGGTCTGGCCGACCTGCGCGGCCTGTCTCCCAAGCAGCGCGCGCGCTGCATCATCGAGAACTGCGCCCACCCCGACTACCGGCCGGCGCTGGACGAGTACTACCGTCGTGCGCGCGAGCATTCCTACGGCCAGCAGTCGCCTTCGCTGCCCGGCGAGGCGCTGTCGTGGCACCAGCGCTACCTGGACACGGGGAGCATGCGCGCCTGAACCCGGTCGATCGCGCGTCGGGCGGATGGTGCCACGCCCCGCGCCGGCTTCAGCGCAGGCTGCGCGGATCGCCGCGCGGGGGCTTGGGATAGGCCGCGCCACCGCCGGTGTGGAACAGCACGTCGGCGAGATCGTTGGTGATGCCCCACCAGTGCGTGGCGTTGTAGTAGTGGTGATGCATGTGTGCACGGCGCATGCGCAGGCCGTAGCGCGTGCGCGGCCGGTACGCCGGGTCGTGGTGCGAGAAATGCATCCACTCGTAGAACACGAAATATCCCACGCTGCCTGCCATGGGAACCAGAGCGACCCGGGGGCCCAACAGCAGCGCATAGGCCCCGTAGGTGGCCGCGGCAAGCGGCAACAGGGCCCAGGCCGGCCAGAACAGGCGCGCCACGTCCTGCGGCTCGGCGTGGTGGGCGTGGTGCAGGTCGACCTGCAGCCTGCGGCGCAGCCCGTCCCGCGCCGGCAGGGGAGCATGCAGCACGAATCGATGCAAGCCGAACTCGACGAAGGGCGCCAGGACGACCGGGACGAGCAGCAGGGGCCAGGCGCGTCGAGCCACGCCCAGACGCCACGCGGCCGTCAGCAGGGCGACACAGCCGAGGATCATCGCCACCACCGTGGGATGGGTCCAGAGATCACGTCTGCGCATGAGCCGCGGAGTCTACAGCAGGCGCGCCGTCAGGCTGAAATAGGCCTCCGAGCCCGATTGGCCATAGACCGTGGTCTCCAGCGGGACCCCCAGGGTGAAGGCCGCGCTCACACCCGGCCACAGGGGCCAGTTGCATCCCACGCCCACCGAGCGCAGGTCCTGGTGACGCGGATAGTGGTTGAACACGCCGCCCTGGTCCAGGAACACGAAGCCGTCCAGCGTGGGGCCCGGCGTGGCGGCGGCGCTGGGCAGCTGGAAGGCATGGTGCAGCTCGAACTGGGCGTAATAGCCGCTGGGGCCGGCCACCGCGTTGGCCGGATAGCCGCGCACCGTGGTGGGGCCGCCGACCTGGAACAGCTGCCCGCCGGGGATGGCCTGCTGCGACGACACCTGCCAGGCGGCCGAGGCCACGCCGAACAGCCCCTCGGGCAGCACGCGCCGCGCGTACAGGGTACCGCCCAGCAACTCGAAGTCGGTGTGCTGACCGCTGACCTCGCTGGCCGACTGCACGAAACTACCGGTGAGCGTGGCGCCCGCGCTCAGCCCCGGCGCCGTATAGCCGGTCTTCAGGCCCAGGGACTCGGTGGTGGCGCTGTCGGAACTCACCAGGGTGCCGAGCTCGAAGGACTTGGCGTTGGCCCAGCTCAGCGAGCCGGTGCCCAGAAGAATCCATTCCTGCCCCACGTAGACCGGCTGCGCGAGGTTGGCGGACAGGCTGTTGGACCAGCCCGAGACCTGCAGTTGCTGGTAGATGCCGGAGACATCGTGGATCTTCCCCGAGCTCAGGCTGATGCCGGCGCGCCCGCCCGAGGCGTTGATGGGCAGGTTGTAGGCCAGGCTGCCCATTTCGTTGCCGCGGGACTTGAGTGCGTACAGGGTGAGCCGGTCGTCGATGCCCGCCGGGGCATAGAGCTGGTACAGGACTCCCGCCTCGTCGCGGCCGACGGCGGACACACCCTGGTTGTCCAGGAACACCTGCAGGAGATTGCGCGGCGGCTCGGTGACGGCCAGCTCGATGTCGGTGAGCCCGAAACGCGCACCCGGCTTGAGCAGCGCCTGGATACGCGCCAGGCCCGTGTCGTTGAAACGCGCCAGATCATCGGACACCCGCGGCAGGTTCACCACCTGGCCGGGCCGCAGCGCGACGAAGTCGCGCACGAAGGACGGCGCCAGGTGCCGGGTGCCGCTCACCGCCAGTTGCCCCAGGCGACCCTGCAGCACCGCGATGTGCACCACTCCTCCGGAAATGGTCTGGGGCGGCAGATAGGCCGACACCGTGACCTCGTGCTTGCGCGCCAGCACCTGGTTCAGCTCGGCCACCATGCGGCGCAGCGTGGCGATGCTGGCCGGGCGCCCGACATGGGGCGAGGTGACCGCAGCGATCTCCCGGCGCGTCAGGAAGGGGGTGGGGTCCACACGCACCCCCCGCAGCAGGAAGCTGGGCCCCTGCGCGCCGGACGCGGCGGGCGCGGGGGGCGTGGCCTGCAGGGGCGAAGCGGGCTTGGGCAGCGCGTTGTTGTGCTCGAGCTGGTTCAGGTTGCCCTGCCCCTGCTTGTTGAGCAGGCCGGGGTTGAGCGTGGGCGGCAGCGGCGTGGCGGCGAGCGCGGCCGTGGCGGCGCAGCCCAGGAGCAGCGGGCCCAGGCTGCGCAGGGCCAGGACGCGCACGGAACAGGACTGGCGCATGGGCATCACAGCCTGGACACGAGCAGCGCGCCGTGTCTGCGCCGCAGGCCCTCGTCCCCGCCCGGCTGCTGCAGGTCCACCGCCGGCTGCGAGGGCCAGGCGAAGCCGAAATCGCTGCCGAACAACGGCGGCGCCTGGAATACCGAGAACCAGCTGCCCAGGCCCTGTCCGGTGTCGCCGGCCAGGACCTCGCCGTCGCCGTTGCGCAGCCCGCGCACGAAGTCGTCCACGAAATTCTGGTTCTGGATCATGCCTTGGCCCAGCAGGTAGCCCAGTTGCGAGGTGGTGGTGTTGTTGACGAAAAAGGCCGTGGTCAGCGTGAGATCGCCCAACTGGCTGAACTGGAAGGACAGGCCCGGGTTGTAGATGCTCACGATCTGCGGCCCCGCCGGTCGCGGGGACTGGCTGTTGATGTCGAGCAACTGATCAGGCAGGCTCAGCACCAGGTTCTGCAGGATGTAGCCGTCCAGAATGCGGAAATCCAGCGAGTTCGACGCAATGGTGGCCTGGCCTTCGCGCAGGGAACCGAAGACCACCGGCAGGGTGGTGTCGATGGACACGCTGGCGTACAGACCGACCGAACCCTGCGGGCCGCCGAGATCGAGCATGAAAGGCCCGGTGCTGCCGGCCGCCGGCACGATGCCGGCGATCTCGATGGTCGGCGCGGCGAAGGACGAACCCGAACCCACGGTGACCACCGGCAGGCTCAGCGAGGTCTGCGAGCTCAGGTCCAGCGGACCCTGGATGCTGAGTGCGCCGAACTCGATCGAACCCTGTGCCGTGGCGCTCAGCCCGGCATGGCCGTTCACGCTGGTCACGCGAATGCCGCCACCGCTGGAACCCAGCACGATGTTGCCCGGATCCGTGGGCAGGCCGGTGGTCAGCAGGTCCCCCAGGGTCAGCGGCCCCGCCGCCTGCAGCGACTGCGAACCGCCGCTGGACACCGTCCCCAGCGTGACGGCGCCGTCGCCCTGCACGCTGATGCTGCCCAGCGGAGCGCTGATGCCGGACAGGCTCAGGTCCTGCTGCGCCAGCAGGTTCACCGAGCCATCCAGCGCGGCCACGCTTCCCGCGCCCACCGGGGCCGTGGTGATCACATCGATGTCGCCCTGGGTGGACGACAGGCTGAGGTTTCCCGTGCGAATGATCAGGGGATCGGGGGTCGGGCTGATGCTGTTGGCCGTGCCGGGGGCCTCGCCCGGCGCGTCGAAGGCCTCGGTGTCGGCCTCGGTCTCGTCGCCGATGCCCAGGCCCGCCTGGATGCTCACGCCGGCGCCGGGCGCGTCGGCGAGGATGTCCGTGCGCCCTGGCGCGGTGCCGGCGAGCACATGGCCGCCGGCGTCGATGCGCACCGCGCGGGCGTCACCGCTGCCGCTGTTCAGCCCGGTGACCAGGGCGTCGCCGGTGGTGTCGATGGAGATGTCGCCGACGGCGGCATCGATGCCCGAGCCGTTCAGCATCTTCAGGCTGTCCGCGCCCAGGGTGACCGAGCCCGCGGTGCTCAGCACCGAGCCGCCGGCGCCGAACACCTGTTCGCCGCCCGCCTGCAGCGAGACCTGTCCCAGCGCATCCACGGCGCCGGCGATGGTCGAGTCGCCGGCCGACTGCAGGTTCGCCAGGTCTCCGGAGTCGACTCCGCCGATCACGAAGGCATAGCCGGCCGGCCCGAACAGCCACACCGATTGCCCGGGGGTGGGCGCGTCGGCGGTGATGGAGCCTGCCGCGCTGGTGACGCCCACGTCCAGCGCCTGCGTGGCCGAGCCGATGGAGCCCGTGGCGGCCAGCAGGTCCACCTGATTGCCCAGCACTTCGATCTGCTGCTCGCCGGTGGCGTTGAGAATCGAATTCCCGGCGCTCAGCCACACGGTGCCCGGCGAATACAGGCTGTCGACCGCCGCGTCGGCACCCGGCGTGGCCAGGTAGACGCCGTTTTCGGCGCGCGCCGTGATGGTGGCCCCGGGCAGCAGCGAAAGCACCAGGGGATCCGGCGAAGCACCGACTCCCGCGCTGCCGATGCCGCCGTCGGCCGCCTCCAGGATGATGTCGCCGCTGTGGATGCTCGAGGTGCCCGCGTTGGCCAGGTTGCCCAGCACCTTGATGCGCGCCTGCCCGGGCACGTCGATGGTGCCCAGGTCCAGGCTGCCCAGCGAGGCGATGTAGGCATTGCCGACATCCAGGTTGGCATTCGGATTGGACGGGTCCGGATGGGGATTGGGCGGCGCCGAGACCGATACGTCCAGGCTGCCGGAGGCGCTGACGTTCAGCGGGCGCTTGGTCAGGATGCTCAGGTAGCTTGCGCTGCCGGGCGAGACCTGGTTGTTGGCCGCGGCATCGAGCGCCGCCTGCTGCACGGAACTGAGCTGATCGTAGGGTGTTCCCAGCGGCACCTGCACGAGCTGCCCGTTGTAGGCGATGGTCAGATCCAGGTCCGAGGCCTCGGCCGAGGCCAGCGCGATCTTCTGGCTGTCGCTCAGGCTGGTCGCCTGCGTCCCGGCATCGATGATGACCCCGTAGTGGTAGCCGCCGCCGCTGGCATTGGGCTGGAGCACGGTCTCGCCCACGCCGGTGCCGGCATCCAGGGTGACCTGCTTGCCGGACACGTTGGGCGCCTTCACCACGTCGTTGGTGTTGGTGACGGTCTTGATCACCCCGGCCGAGAAGGCGAAGCCCAGCTCGCTGTCCGTCCACACGGCCCCGCGCGTCAGGCTCTGCTGCTGCGCCTGCGAGGCCACGTACTGGTAGCCCGCGATGAACTGGCCGGTCAGCCCGCCGACCTCGCTGTTGAGGGTGTGGTACTGCTGCGTCTGCTGCGCCGCCAGCTTGTTGATGTCCTTTTGCGTGAGCCCCTGCCCGGACATGGCGTGCAGCTGCTGCTGGCTGAACGTGACCTGGAAGTTCGGGTCATAGCTGGCGCCGCCGTCGGGCTGGGTGCGGCGGATCGCCCAGTACTGGTCGTACTCCTGGGTGATCGACGCGTCGTAGGCACGGATGGTCTGCTGCTGCTTGGCCAGGTTGGCGGCCTGCTGGGTCGGGTTGTCCGCGGTCAGTTGCAGGGAATTCCAGAAATTGACCAGCTGCTGCGCCGTACGCTGGTCGATGGACTGCAGCGGGTTGTTGTCGAGGATCTGTCCAGGCGCGCTCAGGGTGACGTCGCCTCCGCTGGACACCACGGTATCGACCAGCATGTTGCCGAGCGGGTTGTCGGCCCAGCCCGCGCTGGTGATGTCGATGGTGCCCGCGGCCTGCGCCTGCAGGCCGTAGTAGGGGGTCATCGGCGTGCTGCCGAAGGGCCGCAGGCTCTGGTCGGTGGTGTAGCCGGTGTCCACCCGCAGCGCCGGCCCGCTGCCGCCGATCTGGCCTTGCGGGGCCTCGAGCGAGACCAGGTCGGCTTGCACCAGGGAAGCCGCGTCGGCGGCCTCGATGCTGCGGTCGCTGCTGAGCTGCACCGAGCCGAGGCCTTGCGGAACCTGCGCGCTGACCGTGCCCACGACCAGATTCCCGGTGGCCGAGATGAGCACATTGCCACTGCCGCCGGCCGCGCCAGCCACCGCGCTCAGCGAGCCCGTGCCGCCGGTGAGCGCGACCTGCACCGCGGCGTTCGGCGCGGCGCCGGCGTCGACGGTGTCGGTGACCCCGCCGATCGACCCGGTGGCCTGCAGGTCGATGCTGGCGGCCTTCACCACCGCCTGCCTCGAACCCTGGATGATCGACGCCGGCGTGGAGGATCCCACGCCGGCGTCGATGTTCGCCGGCCCGGTCGGGCTGCTGATCAGGCCGGTGAGCACCACGTCGCCCGCGGACTGCACGTTGACCTGGCTGGTGGGGGAGCCCTGGAACTGCACGCCGATCGCGTAGTCCGCCTTGATGGAATGGCTCGTGATCTCCGTGTAGTCCTGGACCAGGGTGTAGCTGTTGGTCTGGTTGGACGCGATGCAAATGGTCCACCAGTTGCAACTCGACTGCGAGCTGTTGAGGGTGAGGTTGCTGCTGGTCAGGTAGTCGTTCACCGTCTGCTGGTAGCCGGTCTGGTCCAGACTGGCGTTGGACTGCTGGGTGGGAGCGGGCGGGTTGTTGATGGTGATCCCGCCCGTGCTCTGGTTGTCGACGATCTGGCTGCTGCTCGTGATGGTGTCGAGGGTCGAGATGTAGGTACCGTTGGGCAGGTTCTGCGGCTGGCCGGTCTGGATATTCACGTTCTGCCACTGGCTCTGCTGGTCCACCGCCAGGCTGGAGGAATGGAACACATTGACCGAACTGGTCGTGAAGTTGGTGGTCACGCTGTTGTTCGTCGCCGTCTGCCAGACGAAGCG
>JAKBBK010000118.1 GCA_021808525.1 Pseudomonadota bacterium | reverse complement strand
TCCTGCGGGTCGACGCCGTTGTTCTTGCTCTTGCTCATGGTGCCGATGCCGCCGTAGTCCACGGCGCTGCCGTCGGACTTGAGCCTGGCGCCCACGATGTGGCCCTGGGCGTCGAGCTGGTTGTCGACCTCGTGGGGCCAGAAGTACTCGATGCCCCCGGTCGCCCCGCGACGCGAGTAGATGTGGTTGAGCACCATGCCCTGGGTGAGCAGGCGCTTGAAGGGCTCGTCGGCCTGGATCAGGCCGCAGTCGCGCATCACCTTGGTCCAGAAGCGCGCGTACAGCAGGTGCAGGATGGCGTGCTCGATGCCGCCGATGTACTGGTCCATCGGCAGCCACTGGTCGGCGCGTGCGTCCACCATGGCCTGGTGGTTGTCGGCGCAGGTGTAGCGCATGAAGTACCAGGACGAGTCGACGAAGGTGTCCATGGTGTCGGTCTCGCGCCGCGCGGGGCGCCCGCAACAGGGACAGTCGACCTTCAGGAAGGACTCGCAGCGCGCCAGGGGGTTGCCGCTGCCGTCGGGAATCAGGTCCTCGGGCAGCAGCACCGGCAGGTCGCGCTCGGGCACGGGCACGGTGCCGCAGTGCTCGCAGTGGATCATGGGGATCGGGGTGCCCCAGTAGCGCTGGCGCGAGATGCCCCAGTCGCGCAGACGCCAGGTGGTGCGCTTTTCCCCCAGGCCGCGCTCGGCCAGCAGCGAGGCCACGCGGTCCACCGCCTCGCGGTAGCCCAGGCCGTCGAGGAACTCGAAGCCGGGGCCGGAGTTCACGCACTGGCAGCGCAGCTTGTCGCCGTACCAGTCGGCCCAGGCGGCGTCGCTGAAGCGCTCGCCGGGCACCTCCACCACCTGGCGGATGGGCAGGCCGTACTTGCGCGCGAAGGCGAAGTCGCGCTCGTCGTGCGCGGGCACCCCCATGACGGCGCCGTCGCCATAGCTCATCAGCACATAGTTGCCCACCCACACCGGCACCGCCTGTCCGGTCAGGGGATGGCGCACGTGCAGCCCGGTGGGCATGCCCTCCTTGTCCTTCAGGGCCAGCTCGGCCTCGGTGGTGCCGCCCTGGGCGCAGCGCTCGATGAAGGCGGCCAGCGCGGGGTCGGAGGCGGCCGCGTGGGCGGCCAGCGGGTGCTCGGGCGCGACGGCGCAGAACGTGACCCCCAGGATGGTGTCGGCGCGCGTGGTGAACACGTACATGCGCCCGTCCTGGATGGGGCGGCCGGCGGCGTCGCGGATGTCGTGCTCGAAGGCGAAGCGCAGGCCCTCGCTGCGCCCGATCCAGTTCTCCTGCATCAGGCGCACCCGCTCGGGCCAGCCGGACAGGAAATGGGGGTCGGAGGGGTCCGCCACCGCCGCCAGCAGCTCCTCGGCGTAGTCGGTGATGCGCAGGTAGTAGCCGGGAATCTCGCGGCGCTCCACCGGGGCGCCGCTGCGCCAGCCGCGGCCGTCGATGACCTGCTCGTTGGCCAGCACGGTCTGGTCCACCGGATCCCAGTTGACCACCTGGGTGCGCCGCTCGGCGATGCCCTTCTCGAGCATCTTGAGGAACAGCCACTGGTTCCAGCGGTAGTACTCGGGCGAACAGGTCGCCACCTCGCGGCTCCAGTCGATGGCCAGGCCCATGGACTGCATCTGCCGCTTCATGGTGGCGATGTTGTCGTAGGTCCAGCGGGCGGGCGGCACGCGGTTTTTCATGGCCGCGTTCTCGGCCGGCAGCCCGAAGGCGTCCCAGCCCATGGGCATGAGCACGTTGCAGCCGTTCATGCGCAGGTAACGCGTCAACATGTCGTTGATGGTGTAGTTGCGCACGTGCCCCATGTGCAGCTTGCCGCTGGGGTAGGGCAGCATGGAGCAGGCGTAGAACTTCCGGCCCGGGGCGTCCTCGCGCACTCGGTAGGCGTCGGTGGCCTGCCAGTGCTCCTGCGCGGCGCGTTCGACCGCGGCTGCGTCGTACTTGGAATTCATGTCGGCTGCTGGGAAGAGGTGTTTCGCCCCGCCGCGCGCGGCAGGGCGCAAACCCGCATGTTAGTTGGGGCGCGACGCGCTGCGCGCGCCGCCGGCTGGAATTCCCCCGCGAGCGGGCCCGCCGCGGGGCTCAGCGCGCGGCCGACGCGGGGGCGCCGGGGGGCTGGGTGAGCAGGCCCACGCGGCTCAGGCCGGCCGCCTGGGCGGCGGCCATCACCCGCGCCACGTCGCCGTAGGGCACCGCGCTGTCGGCGCGGATGCGCAGCTCGGCGCGGGCATCCGCCCGCGCGCGCGCGCGCAGCAGCCCGGGCAGCGCCGCCGGGCTCACCGCATGCCCGTCCAGCGCCATGTGTCCGTCGCGCTGCAGCTCGAGCAGCAGCGCGCCGGGCGCCGCGGGCGCCGGCGAGGCGCTCACGCGCGGCAGCTCCAGCGCGATGCGCCCGTCCAGCAGCGGCGCCGTCAGCAGCAGGATCACCAGCAGCACCAGCATGACGTCGATCAGCGGGGTCATGTTGATGTCGGCCAGGGGCGCCTCGCCCTGGGGGCGCTCGAAACGTCCGAAGGCCATGGCCCGGCGGCTCCCGCTGGGCTCAGGCCGCGCCGGAGTCGGCGTCGATGCCGAGCTCGCGCTGCAGGAGTTCCCAGGCCTGCTCGGCCGTTTCCACGTAATGGAACAGCTGCAGGTCGTGGGCGCTGATCATGCCGGTGTGCACCAGGTGGTCGAAATCGATCAGCGAGGTCCAGAACTCGCGGTCGAACAGCAGGATGGGGCGCTTGTGCACCTTGCGGGTCTGGGTCAGCGTGAGCACCTCGAACAGCTCGTCCAGGGTGCCGAAGCCGCCGGGGAAGCACACGAGGGCCACCGCGCGCATGAGAAAGTGCATCTTGCGCATCGCGAAATAGTGGAAGCGGAAGCACAACTCGGGCGTGATGTAGGGGTTGGGCTCCTCCTCGTGGGGCAGCACGATGTTGAGCCCCACGCTGGGCCCGCCGGCGTCGAGCGCGCCACGGTTGCCGGCTTCCATGATGCCCGGCCCGCCGCCGGTGACCACCGCCAGGGGCTGCGCCAGCTCGTGGCTGGCGCGGGTCACCAGCTCGGCGAAGCGCCGGGCCTCCACGTAATGGCGCGACAGCTTGAGCGCCTGGCGCGCGCGGGCGATGTCCTGCGCGTCGCCGCCGGCCTGTGCCTGCTCGAGCAGTTGCTGCGCCAGCTCGGGCGCCTTGATGCGCGCGCTGCCGAACACCACCACGGTGGCGTCGATGCCGCGCTCGCGCTGCACCATCTCCGGCTTGAGCAGCTCGAGTTGCATGCGCACGGGGCGCAGGTCCTCCTGCAGCAGGAAGGCGGTGTCGGTGAAGGCCAGCCGGTAGCTGCTCTCGGGGCCGGAATAGCGCGAGGGCAGCCGGTGCGCGGCGGCTTCTTCCTGCGCGCTGGGGAAATTGCGCGCGTGCAGCGAGCTCTTGTGTTTCCTGGACATGCCCCGACTGTACGCGAACCCTATACTGGCCGCCGCGGCGGGGAGCGCACCCGCCATTGCCCGAAGCCCCATGGTCCCGATCCCGGAAGCGCCCGAGCCGCAGCCCGAGCGCATGCACTTCGACACCCCGCTGCCGCTCAAGAGCGGCGCGGTGATGCCCGCCTACGACCTCATGGTCGAGACCTACGGCAGGCTCGACGCCGCGCGCGGCAACGCGGTGCTGGTATGCCATGCGCTCAACGCCAGCCACCACGTGGCCGGGCGCTACGGCGGCGACGAGAAGACCCGCGGCTGGTGGGACAACATGGTGGGGCCGGGGCGCCCGGTGGACACGCGGCGCTTTTTCGTCATCGGCGTGAACAACCTGGGCTCCTGCTTCGGCTCGACCGGCCCGATGAGCATCGACGCGTCCACCGGCAAGCCCTGGGGCAGCCGCTTCCCCGTCGTCACCGTGGAGGACTGGGTGGACGCGCAGGCCCGCGTGCTCGACCGCCTGGGCATCCAGCGCCTGGCCGCGGTGATGGGCGGCAGCCTGGGCGGCATGCAGGCGCTGGCCTGGGCCGTGCGCCACCCCGAGCGCGTGGCCCATTGCGTGGCCAGTGCCACCGCGCCGAGCCTGTCGGCGCAGAACATCGCCTTCAACGAAGTGGCGCGCCGCGCCATCATCACCGACCCCGAATTCCACGGCGGCGACTACTACGCCCACGGCGTGGTGCCGCGCCAGGGCTTGAGCGTGGCGCGCATGATCGGCCACATCACCTATCTCAGCGACGACGCCATGGCGCGCAAATTCGGGCGCAGCCTGCGCTCGGGGGCGCTGAACTACGGCTTCGACGTCGATTTCCAGATCGAGAGCTACCTGCGCCACCAGGGCGAGAAGTTCAGCGGCTATTTCGACGCCAACACCTATCTGCTGCTCACCCGCGCGCTGGACTATTTCGACCCCGCCGGCGAGCATGACGGCAACCTCGCGGCCGCGCTGGCTCCGGCCCGGGCGCGCTTCCTGCTCACCAGCTTCACCACCGACTGGCGCTTCTCGCCCGAGCGCTCGCGCGAGATCGTGCGCGCGCTGCTGGCCAACCGGCGCGAGGTCAGCTACGCGGAAATCGAGTCCCCCCACGGGCACGACGCCTTCCTCATGGACGAGCCGCACTACCACGACGTGGTGCGCGCCTACTTCGGGCGCATCGCCGAGCAGCTCGGGCTGGCGCAGGAGCCGCAGGCATGAACCCGCGTTTCGA
>JAKBBK010000117.1 GCA_021808525.1 Pseudomonadota bacterium | reverse complement strand
TTTTCTCTTGAATTCCCGAAAAGCCAAACGCCCACACTTATCGGCTGCTTCTTGTTAATGATCGAGCTTCTTTCGAAGCGGTGCTGCGCGAAGCAGCGAAGAATGAATTCTTGCACGCTTCCGCAAGCCGCGCAAGTCCCCTTCAACAAAAAGTCATCATGGGCGCGTAGAACGCCGCGCCGAGCCCCCTGCCGAGGCCAGCAACTCATTGCCCACCAGCGCGACCACGATCAGGCCGCCGCCCAGCAGGGTGCTCGTGCTCGGCACCTCGGAGGCGCCCAGCCAGGCCCACAGGGTGCCGAACACCACCTCCAGCAGCCCCAGCAGGGCGACCTCCGCCGGCGCCAGGCGTTGCGCGGCCCAGACCGCGAAGGCACCGGGCAGCGCCAGTTGGAACACGCCGAGCACGGCCAGCCACGCCAGGTCGTGCGCGTCCACCGCCAGTCGGGCGCCTGCGAACGCGCCCATCAGGGCGGCCGACAGGGCCGCGCCCAGCATGGGCGCCAATTGCATGGGAAGACGCTCGCCGGCGTGGCGCAGCGCCACCCAGTTGCCGGCCGCGGCCACCGGCACGAGCAGCCCGATGAGCAGGCCCGCCACTTCGCGCGAGCCGCTGCTGGCATGCAGGTTGTGCCAGAACATCCAGCCCATGCCCAGCATGGCCACGGCGATCGCGCCCCAGGTGCGCGCGCGCACCGGCACGCCCAGGAACAACAGCCCCATCAGCGCGGCGAACAAGGGGCCCAGGCTCTCGGCCACCAGGGTCTGGGCCACCGTGGTCAGGCTCAGCGCGACCATGAAGGCGGTGTACATGACGGCCCAGCACAGCCCGGACAGCCACAGCAGCGCGGCGCCGCCACCGGGCGGCGCCAGCGCCTGTCGCGCCAGCGCCACGGGCCCGCGGCGCGCGCCCAGCACCAGCAGCAGGGCCAGCGCCGCGAAGCCGCTGCGCCAGAACACCAGCACGCCCCCGTCGTGGCGATGCAGGTGGCGTGTGATCACGCCGGCGATGCTCCACAGCAGCGTGCACACGACCATGGCCGCGACGGCCTGGCGGTGCGTGCGCGCGCCGGCGCGCTGCGGGTCGGCACGGGTGTCCAAGCTGCCCTGCCCGGTTCGGACCTGGCGCGGCGAGGCCGCGCTCAGATGCCCTGCGCCATCGCGCGGTCCGCGCGCTTGCGATCGTGCTCGCTGAGGTGGCGCTTGCGCAGGCGGATCGACTTGGGCGTGATCTCCACCAGTTCGTCGTCGGCGATGAACTCCACCGCGTATTCCAGGCTCAGCTCGATGGGCGGGGTGATCTTGATCGCGTCTTCCTTGCCCGAGACCCGGAAGTTGGTGAGCTGCTTGGCGCGCACCGGATTCACCACGAGGTCGTTGTCGCGGCTGTGCACGCCGACGATCATGCCCTCGTACACCGGGTCTCCCGGCTTGACGAACATGCGCCCGCGGTCGTCCAGCTTGCCCAGCGCGTAGGTGACGATCTCGCCCTGGTCCTGGCTGATCAGCACGCCGTTCTTGCGGCCCTGGATCTCGCCCCGGTAGTCGTCGTAGCTGTCGAAGATGTTGCTGATCAGCCCGGTGCCCCGGGTCAGGTTGAGGAATTCGGTCTGGAAGCCGATCAGCCCGCGCGCCGGGATGCGGTATTCCAGGCGCACGCGGCCCATGCCGTCGGGCTCCATGTTCACGAGTTCGCCGCGGCGCTCGCCGAGCGCCTGCATGACCCCGCCCTGGTGCTGCTCCTCGACGTCGGCGGTGACCAGCTCGATGGGCTCCTGGCGGCGCCCGTCGAGCTCGCGGAACACCACCCGCGGCTTGCTCACCGCGAGCTCGTAGCCCTCGCGGCGCATGTTCTCCAGCAGGATGGTCAGGTGCAGCTCGCCGCGGCCCGAGACCTCGAACACGCCGTCCTCGTCGGTGTCGCGCACGCGCAGGGCCACGTTGCTCTGCAGCTCCCGGTCCAGGCGGTCGCGGATCTGGCGGCTGGTGACGAACTTTCCTTCGCGTCCGGCCAGCGGGCTGGTGTTGACGCAGAAGTTCATGGTCAGCGTGGGCTCGTCCACCGCGAGCATGGGCAACGGGCGCGGGTCCTCCAGGCTGGTCAGGGTCACGCCGATGCCGATGTCCTCGATGCCGTTGACCAGCACGATGTCCCCGGGGCCGGCCTGCTCGGCCATGCGCCGCTCCAGGCCCTCGAACTTGAGCACCTGGTTCACGCGCGCCTTGGCCGGGGTGGAGTCGGGGCCGTGGTACACGGCCACGTCCTGCCCCGGGCGCAGGGTGCCGCTGTTGACCCGGCCGATGCCGATGCGCCCGACGAAACTGGAGTAGTCCAGCGAGCAGATCTGCAGCTGCAGGGGGTCGCTTTCCGAGCCCTGGTGCGGGGGCACGTGCTCCAGCACGGCCTCGAACAGCGGCGACAGGTCGGTGCCGACCTCGCCCGCGGTGCGCGTGGCCCAACCGTTCAGGCCCGAGGCGTACACCACGGGGAAATCAAGCTGCTCCTCGGTGGCGCCGAGCTTGTCGAACAGGTCGAAGGTGGCGTTGATCACGTAGTCGGCGCGCGCGCCGGGGCGATCCACCTTGTTGATCACCACGATGGGCTTGAGCCCCAGGGCCAGCGCCTTCTTGGTGACGAAACGGGTCTGGGGCATCGGGCCTTCCACCGCGTCGACCAGCAGCAGCACGCTGTCGACCATGGACAGCACGCGCTCGACCTCCCCGCCGAAATCGGCGTGCCCGGGGGTGTCGACGATGTTGATGTGGGTGCCCTTCCACTCCACGGCGCAGTTCTTCGACAGGATGGTGATGCCGCGCTCGCGCTCCAGGTCGTTGGAGTCCATCACGCGTTCGGCCACCTGCTGGTTCTGGCGGAAGGTGCCGGACTGGCGCAGCAGCTGGTCCACCATGGTGGTCTTGCCGTGGTCGACGTGGGCGATGATGGCGATATTGCGAATCGAGGAGGTCATGATCATTGCGGCTGCATGTGCAGCTCTTCGGGACTCAACAGGCGTTGCACGGACAGCTCGCGGCCGTCCCAGCGTGCAACTCCCAGGAATACGGGGGCCGCGGCGGGACCGCAGGCTCCGTAGATGCGCAGCTTCGTGGCCTCGGCCGGGCATTGCCGCGGCTCAGGCGCGACGACGCGCCCTTGCAGCAAGGCTGCGGCCAGCGCCTGATCGAGCTCCAGCGCGGGCAGCTCGTGCAACAGTGCGTCCGCGGGCAGCAGCCATGCCCGGGCCTGCTCGCGCCCGGCCTCGCACACCTGCTGCAGCGGCCTGGCCTGCGCCAGGTCGAAGCCGCCGCTGCGGGTGCGTCGCAGCCCGGCCAGGTAGGCCCCGCAGCCCAGCGCGTCGCCGATGTCGCGCGCCAGGGAGCGGATATAGGTGCCCTTGCCGCAGCGCACCTCGATGCTCAGGAGATCGTGCTCGAGCTCGAGCACCTCGATGGAGTCGATGCGCACCGGGCGCGCGGGAAGATCGAGATCCTGGCCGGCCCGCGCGTATTCGTACAGCGGCCGCCCGTCGCGCTTGAGCGCGCTGTGCATGGGCGGAACCTGCTGGATATTTCCGATGAAACCGTCGAGCACACGGCGCAGCGCGCCCTGCTCCAGCGGGGGCACGGGAGCCTGCCCCAGGACCTCGCCCTCGCCGTCGCAGGTGCTGGTGCGCACGCCCAGGCGCAGCTGCGCCACGTAGGCCTTGTCGGCCTCCAGGTGGGTCTGCGCGAACTTGGTGGCAGCGCCGAAGCACAGCGGCAGCAGGCCTTCGGCCAGCGGGTCCAGGGTACCGGTATGGCCGGCCTTGGCCGCGCCCAGGGCGCGGCGCGCCTGCTGCAGGGCCTGCTGCGAGGTGCAGCCGCGCGGCTTGTCCAGCAGCAGCACGCCGTGCACCGGTTCGCGGCCCGAACGGCCCTGCGGGTTCATGGATGTCCTGCCGGCGTGCGGGCGCTCAGTCCCGGGCCTTGTCCGACACCGCGCGGCGGATCAGCTCGTTCATGCTGCCGGCGTCGCGCGTGGTGGAGTCGAACACGAAATGCAGCGTCGGCACGGTGTGGATGCGCAGACGCTTGAACAACAGGCTGTGCAGGTAGCCGGCGCGCTCGTTGAGCAGCTGCTGCGCATGCTCGGGCTCGGCGCCCAGCACGGTGAAGAACACCTTGGCGTGCGCGTAGTCGGGCGTCAGGCGCACCTCGGACACGGTGACCAGGCCGAGCCCGGGGTCGCGGATCTCGCGCCCGATCATCTCCGACAGATCCCGCTGGATCTGGTCGGCGATGCGGTGGATGCGATGCGAACTGGGGGCCTGACGTGGCATGGAGCGGAACGGCAAGGGCCCGTGCATCGGCACGGGCCCGGGTTGCGATGGGGCCGACCCCGAAGGGCCGGCGACTGCGGCGTATCAGAGCGTGCGCGCGATTTCCTTGACCTCGAACACCTCGAGCTGGTCCCCTTCCTGCAGGTCGTGGAAGCTCTTGAGCGACAAGCCGCACTCGAAGCCTTCCTGCACCTCGCGCACATCGTCCTTGAAGCGCTTGAGGGAGTCGAGCTCGCCGGTGTGGATCACCACGTTGTCGCGCAGCACCCGCACCTGCGCCGAGCGGCGAACCAGGCCCGACAGCACGCGGCAGCCGGCGACCGTGCCGACCTTGCTGATGCGGAACACCTGGCGCACCTCGACCATGCCCAGCACTTCCTCGCGCTTCTCCGGCGCCAGCATGCCCGACATGGCGGCCTTGATCTCGTCCACCGCCTCGTAGATGATGTTGTAGTAGCGGATGTCGATGCCGTTGA
>JAKBBK010000116.1 GCA_021808525.1 Pseudomonadota bacterium | reverse complement strand
GCCACCAAGAATATCCCTGCACGGCCCAGTTGCTTCGGCACCTGGGCCGTTTTGTCTTGGGAGCCTTCGAGGACCGGAGCCGGCCCCGGCCGCGAGGCATCGCGCAGGAATCCTCGCGATTCGCTATCTTCCTGCTGGGCTCGCCCGCTGTGCTGGCGAGCCATCACCCTCACGCCCGCCCATGACCGACGATTCCGAAGCCCCGCGCCTGGTCGAGGTCGGCGCGCTGTCCCGCGCCCTCGAAGACTTCGCGCGGGAGCGCGACTGGACCCAGTTCCACAGCCCGAAGAACCTGGCCATGGCGCTGACCGGCGAGGTGGGCGAACTGGTCGAGATCTTCCAGTGGATGAGCGCCGAGGAGTCCGCCGATGCCGGCCTGGATCCACGCACCGCGCAGGCCGTGCGCGACGAACTCGCCGACGTGCTGGTCTATCTGGTGCGCCTGGCCGACAGGCTGGGCGTGGACCTCGACGCGGCGGTGCGCGACAAGATGAAACGCAACGCGCTGCGCTACCCGGCCGACCAGGTTCGCGGCAGCAGCAGCAAACGCAACGCACAAAGGAGCTAGGAATGCACACCCACGCCTACGGCGCCCACGCCAGCGACAAAGCGCTGGAACCCCTGCGCATCCGCCGCCGCGATCCCGGCGCGCACGATGTGCAGATCGACATCGCCTATTGCGGCATCTGCCACTCGGACCTGCACCAGGTGCGCTCCGAATGGGCGGGCACCCTCTATCCCTGCGTTCCAGGTCATGAGATCGTGGGCCGGGTGTCGGCGCTGGGCGCGCATGTGAAGGGCTTCCGCATGGGTGACCTGGTGGGCGTGGGCTGCATCGTCGACAGCTGCAAGGAATGCGAGGACTGCCAGTCCGGGCTGGAAAACTATTGCGACGGCATGGTCGGCACCTACAACGGCCCCACTCCCGACGAACCCGGCTGGACCCTGGGCGGATACTCGCAGCACATCGTGGTGCATGAGCGCTACGTGCTGCACGTGCGCCACCCGGAGTCGCAACTCGCGGCGGTGGCGCCGCTGCTTTGCGCCGGGATCACCACCTATTCGCCCCTGCGTCACTGGAAGGTCGGGCCTGGCAGCAAGGTGGGCGTGGTCGGCATCGGCGGCCTGGGCCACATGGGCATCAAGATCGCCCATGCGATGGGCGCGCGGGTGGTGGCCTTCACCACCTCCGAATCCAAGCGCGCCGCCGCGAAACAACTGGGTGCCGACGAGGTCGTGGTGTCGCGTCACCCCGAGGAAATGACCGCGCATGCCAAGAGCTTCGACCTGATCCTGGACACGGTCGCCGCCCCGCACGACCTGGATGCGCTGCTGGTGCTTCTGCGGCGCGACGGCACCCTGGTGCTGGTCGGCGCGCCGGCCACGCCCCACCCCTCGCCCCAGGTCTTCGACCTCATCACCCGTCGCCGCTCGCTGGCCGGCTCGATGATCGGGGGCATCCCCGAGACCCAGGAGATGCTGGACTTCTGTGCCGAGCACGGCATCGTCGCCGACATCGAGCTGATCCGCGCCGACCAGATCAATGCCAGCTACGAGCGCATGCTCCGCGGCGACGTCAAGTACCGCTTCGTGATCGACAACGCGACCCTGTCCGCGGCCTGAGCACGACGGGCCCGGGCTGGGGCGCGAGTCTCAGCCCGACTCCCAGCGCGCCAGCAGCTCGCCGGGAATGGCCTGCACCACTTCGGCGTAGCGCTTGCCCACCAGGCGTTCGGCCTGGCGCAGCAGCACGGCCACAGGGCTGCTCGGCTCGTAGCGCTCGAACCAGGCACGGGCCCGGGCGATGCTCGCCTGGGCGGCCGCCCGGTCCCCGGCCTCCCAGGGGGCAGGACGGCTCGATGCCGGCGCGACCTCGTCGGGCGCCTCGGGCTCGACCTCGATCGTCCGGGTGGGCGTGGCGACAGGCGGCCCCGGCGCGCAGGCGGGTCCCGCCGGCTCATCGGCCGCGCAGGCAGGCGGAGGGGCCAGGGGCTCCAGCAGGCCTTCGAGCGCCCCCAGATCGGGGGCCGCATGCTGCAGATCCTCGCGCGCCCAGGCCAGCAGCCGGCCCAAGGCATCCCGGGCAGCCCCCAGCGCGCGGCGCTCGGGATCCCCGTCGAGCCAGCTGCGCACGAGCAGGGCCTGCAGGGCCTGGCGCGAGCTGGCGCTCGCCGCGAGTCCGCGTTCGACCTCGCGCACCCGACGCTGTTCGCCCTGCGCACGCAACGCGACCAGGTCGCGCACATCCGCGAGCAGGCCCTCCGCGTCGCACAGCAGGGCCAGCGCGTTGGCGCGCATCGCCGGGTCCTGCTCGCCGTCGACCAGGGCCTGCGGATGCACATGCTCTCCGAAGGCGCGAAGCACGAGCACGATGACGCGCAGACCTTGCTCCAGCCCGGACGCACCCGCGTTGTGCACGCGACAGCGCAGCCACCACACCAGTACGGTGATGTCGCGGCTGCGCTGCAGCAGGGCCTGGCATTCCCGCTCGAGCTCGCGCCACGGCGGGGTTTCGCGGCGCTGCGTGAAGGAACCGTACTGCACCTCCACGGGGGCGCTCATGCGCGCCTGCAGCGCGGCGTATTCCGGGGTGTACTCCAGGCAGGGGCCCGCCGGGCAGGCGCCGGGAAGCGGCAGCAGCCAGGCGCGCAGTTCGTCGGACAGGTCCGCGGCCTCCTCCTGGCTCGGAGGTGGGGAATCCGGGGGCGCGGGGCGCACAGGCTGCTCGGGTGTTCCCCTGCGACGATCGCGGCTCATGGCTGGCTCCTTGCGCTCGAGGCGGCACGGTCGATGGGATAGTCGAACCGCACCGCAACCAGGCCGGCTGCGTCCGCGGCGGCGCAGGGCTTTCCCAGCCAGGCATCTCGCGCCAGGGCCTGGGGACCTCCCAGGGCCGTGAGGCGCAGCTCGGCGGCGCGCACCAGCAGGCACAGGCTCCAGTCGAGCTCCTGGCCCACGAAGCCACGCACGCAGGCCGCGAGCGCCGGCAGGGCACGCCCGCCGGCGCCCGGCAGCAGATCCAGGAATTCCGCCCGGCTCAAGGGGCCCAAGCGGATGCCGAATCGCCCCTGCCGGTCGGGTACCCACGCCCCCAGGAAGGCGGCGTCGCCCAGGCAGGCGCCGCGGCCCCGCGCGCCCAGACGGGTGCGCTCCGAAACCTGGATGCGCAGCCATTGCCATTCGAACTCCTCGACCTGCACCTCGACGCGCAGATAGTCGCGCAATGCGCTGCGCAGCCCCTGCGCGCTGCGCACCGGCCGCAGGCGCTGGGCGGCGCTGGCCCAGCGAGCGTGCGCGGGCCAGGCCGATGCGGGCTGCCGGGCACTGTCCCCGACCAGGCTGGCCACGTAGCGGGTGAAGCGCTCATCCTGCGGCCGGTCGAGCGCGGCCGCCGCCTGCCCCTGCGCCCAGGCGCGATACAACAGGGACATGGCGCGATGATGGAACAGATCGAGAAAATCGGCCAGCGAGCTGTCCCGGCTGGCGTGCAGGCGCTCGCGCACGAATTCCGTGTAATGCAAGGGCAGTGCGCCGTTGGGCCCCAGCATGCCCAGGCCGAAGCACTGCACGCGCACCCGACCCGGTCCGGCCCGAACCTGCGCGATCTCCCTGGGCGCGAAGGCCAGGCTGGGCTGCTGGCCCAGGCGCACGAACTCCTGACGCGGCAGGCGCGCCTCGCCGATGCGCGGCCGGGCCACGGCCGCGGCGCACAGACGGCGCAGCAGCGCGAACAGCTCATGGCGCCAGGGCTCATGCTCGGCAAGCCGCAGCCAATGCGGCGGATCCGCGCCAGGGGAAGGCTCGCGGGGCTCGGCGGGACAGACTCGCTGCGTCGCCATCAGAGCAGGCCTCGCGCGCCCATGCGCATCGGGCCGCTCCAGAGCGCTCCGCGTTGCAGGGAGTTCAGGCCAAGCCGGGAGCAGGTGTTGATGGACACGTAGTGCGCGAGCACCTGGTCCAGCACCATGCCCAGCAACAGCGGACTCGCGGGCGCGAAGGCCTGCTCATCGACGTCGAGTTCGCACTCCAGTGCGCGGCCGAACACCATGGGGCCCGCGATGGGCAGGCGCCGCGTGACGCAGCGCATGCGCGCCGCCCGAAGCGCCTCGATGCGCCGAAGGGCGTCGGCATCCTCGGGCCGCGCGAACAGGCCGAGCAGCTCACGCAACGCCTGCGCCGCCGGCTCCGGCCCGAGTTCGGCCAGCGGAAGATGATGCATGCCGAGCAGGCGGATGAGTCCCCAGGCACCGCTGTCCATGGCCAGGGGCGGCCGTGGTGGCGCCGGCGCGCGAAGCAGCTCCACGGACGCGACCCGTGCATCGACCGAGAGCCTGCGAGCTTGCGCCGTGGCTCCCCCGATCCACAGGGGAAGGTCCCGGTTGGTCAACCAGGCGCGCACGGAGATCTGGTGCATGTCGACCGATACCGGCGCGTCGAACTGATCGACCAGGCTGACGAACACCTCGGTCCCCACGTAGGGCGAGCGCGCACCCCAGCGGCGCACGGCGTCCGACGGCGCGCGCTGGGCCCGCCGAATCGCGAAATAGCGGCCGTGGTCCCCTCCGTCCCGATGCACGGTCTGGTACAGGGGCCTGAAGCAAAGGGTCTCCATGGTGCCGGGCCGATGCCCCAGCAGTTCGTCCACGGCCCAGACCTCATGATCCAGGGGCCGGGCACGATCGCCGAGGATCTGGTATTCGCAACGATCCTCGGCCAGCTGCACGCGATCCGTGCGGGCTTCGTACAGATTGAGCACCGGGGTGCAGAACAGGGCCAGGCAGCTGGCGTCCACCC
>JAKBBK010000005.1:61616-84099 GCA_021808525.1 Pseudomonadota bacterium | reverse complement strand
TGGGCATCCAGGCCTTCGAGCCGGTGCTCATCGAGGGCAAGGCCATCCAGCTGCATCCGCTGGTGTGCGCGGCCTTCAACGCCGACTTCGACGGCGACCAGATGGCCGTGCACGTCCCGCTGTCGCTCGAAGCGCAGATGGAAGCCCGCACGCTGATGCTGGCCTCCAACAACGTGCTGTTCCCGGCCAACGGCGAGCCCTCCATCGTGCCCTCGCAGGACATGGTGCTGGGCCTGTACTACGCCACGCGCGAGCGCATCAACGGCCGCGGTGAAGGCATGGTGTTCGCCGACGTCGGCGAGGTGCAGCGCGCGCTGGCCGCCGGCGAGCTCGAGCTCACCGCGCGCATCAACGTGCGCCTGACCGAGTACAGCAAGGACAAGGCCACCGGCGAGCTCACGCCGCGCACCTTCGTGGCGGAAACCACCGCCGGGCGCTCGCTGCTGTCGGAGATCCTGCCCAAGGGCCTGCCCTTCAGCGTGATGAACAAGGCGCTGAAGAAGAAGGAGATCTCGCGCCTGATCAACTCCTCCTTCCGCCGCTGCGGACTGCGCGACACCGTGATCTTCGCCGACAAGCTGCTGCAGTCGGGCTTCACGCTGGCCACCCGCGCCGGCATCTCGATCAGCGTGGACGACATGCTCGTGCCCCAACTCAAGCACGACCTGATCAGCCGCGCCGAGAACGAGGTCAAGGAGATCGAGCAACAGTACGCCTCCGGCCTGGTCACCCAGGGCGAGCGCTACAACAAGGTGGTGGATATCTGGGGTCGCACCGGCGACGAGGTCGGCAAGGCGCTGATGGCGGGCCTGGCCACCGAGCCGGTGATCGACCGCCACGGCAAGGAAGTGCGCCAGGAGTCCTTCAACTCCATCTACATGATGGCCGACTCCGGCGCGCGCGGCTCGGCCGCGCAGATCCGCCAGCTCGCGGGAATGCGCGGCCTGATGGCCAAGCCGGACGGCTCGATCATCGAGACCCCGATCACGGCCAACTTCCGCGAAGGCCTGAACGTTCTGCAGTACTTCATCTCCACCCACGGCGCCCGCAAGGGTCTGGCCGACACGGCGCTGAAGACCGCGAACTCCGGCTACCTCACCCGCCGCCTGGTCGACGTGACCCAGGATCTGGTGATCACCGAGCCGGACTGCGGCACCGCGCAGGGCGTGGCCATGCGCGCGCTGGTCGAGGGCGGCGAGGTCATCGAATCCCTGCGCGATCGCGTGCTGGGGCGCGTGGCCGCCACCGACGTGATCAACCCGGAGAACCAGGAGACCATCGTCCCCGCCGGGGAGATGCTGGACGAGGACATGCTCGACGCCGTGGAATCCGCCGGCATCGACGAGATCCGCGTGCGCACCGCGCTGACCTGCGAGACCCGCTACGGCATGTGCGCCAAGTGCTACGGCCGCGACCTGGGCCGCGGCGTGCTGGTCAACGTGGGCGAGGCGGTGGGCGTGATCGCCGCGCAGTCCATCGGCGAGCCGGGCACGCAGCTGACCATGCGCACCTTCCACATCGGCGGCGCCGCGTCGCGCGCCGCGGTGGCGTCGAGCGTCGAGGCCAAGAGCGCCGGCGTGGCGCGCTTCACCGCGACCATGCGCTACGTGACCAACTCCAAGGGCGAGCAGGTCGTGATCTCGCGTTCCGGCGAAGTGCTGGTGACCGACGACTACGGCCGCGAGCGCGAGCGTCACAAGGTGCCCTACGGCGCCACGCTGTTCGTCAAGGACGGCATGGCGGTCAAGGCAGGGACGGCGCTTGCCAGCTGGGATCCCCTGACCCGCCCGATCATCACCGAGTACGCCGGCCGCGCCAAGTTCGAGAACATCGAGGAAGGCGTCACGGTGGCCAAGCAGGTCGACGAGATCACCGGCCTGTCCACGCTGGTCGTGATCGACCCCAAGCGCCGCGGCTCCGCCAAGGTCATGCGCCCGCAGGTCAAGCTGCTCAACGAGCAGGGCCAGGAGGTGAAGATCCCCGGCACCGAGCACTCGGTGACCGTGGGCTTCCAGGTGGGCGCGCTGATCCAGGTGCGCGACGGCCAGGACGTGGGCCCCGGCGAAGTGCTGGCGCGCATCCCGATGGAAGGCCAGAAGACCCGCGACATCACCGGGGGTCTGCCGCGCGTGGCCGAGCTGTTCGAGGCCCGCTCGCCCAAGGACGCGGGCATGCTGGCCGAGATCACCGGCACCGTCTCCTTCGGCAAGGAAACCAAGGGCAAGGTGCGCCTGGTCATCACCGACCTGGACGGCCAGTCCCACGAGTTCCTGGTGCCCAAGGAAAAGACCATCCTGGTGCACGAGGGCCAGGTGGTCAACAAGGGCGAACTGGTGGTCGACGGCGCTGCCGAGCCCCAGGACATCCTTCGCCTGCTCGGCGTGGAGGCCCTGGCGCGCTACATCGTCGACGAGGTGCAGGACGTCTACCGTCTGCAGGGCGTGAAGATCAACGACAAGCACATCGAGGTGATCGTTCGCCAGATGCTGCGCCGCGTCGAGATCAAGGACTCCGGCGACAGCGACTACATCACCGGCGAGCAGGTGGAGCGCTCGGAGGTGCTGCAGACCAACGCGGAACTGGCCGAACAGGGCAAGGTCAGCGCCACCTTCAACAACGTGCTGCTGGGCATCACCAAGGCCAGCCTGTCCACCGACAGCTTCATCTCCGCGGCCTCCTTCCAGGAGACCACCCGCGTGCTGACCGAAGCCGCCATCATGGGCAAGCGCGACGAACTGCGCGGTCTGAAGGAAAACGTCATCGTCGGGCGCCTGATTCCCGCGGGCACCGGCATGGCCTTCCACCAGGCCCGCAAGGCCAAGGAAGTGCTGGATCATGCCGAGCGCACCGCGCAGGCGGCGGCGGAACTCCAGGCCCTGGAGGACAGCGCCAACGCCTCCGAGCACGAGACCGCCGGCGATTCCGGAGAGCAGGGCGCGGTCTGATCAGCACCCCGCCCCATCGAACGGCCGCCGGCGGCACACCCGGCGGCCGTTTTTTTGTCCGACGCGCCCGCAAGGCCCGCCCGGGGCAGACGCCCCCACGAATCCGCCAGCGCCCTGCCCTTGTGCAGCGCGCCATTTTTTGCTATAGTTCACTTCTTCCAGACGCGGGGTGGAGCAGCCTGGTAGCTCGTCGGGCTCATAACCCGAAGGTCGCTGGTTCAAATCCGGCCCCCGCAACCAAATCAGTACGCAAACGCCGACCTCGAGTCGGCGTTTGACTTTTCGGCCCTGGCGCGCAGCCTCAAAGGGGCTCGGCACCCTCGTTGAGAATGTCCAGATAACGCGTGTAGCTGAACATGCGTTCGCGTTTGCGTCCGGTGACTTCCCGCACGATGCCCAGACGCTCCAGCGACTCGATGGCTCTCGCCACGGTGGGATAGGCGGCTCCGGTTCGATCGACCAGGCTTTTGATGCTGCTCAGCGGTCGTGCGCGCAGTGCGTCGAAGACCCGCAAGGCGTTCGCGGCTGCACGGCCCAGGTCCTGCACCCGCAGGGAATCCTCCCTGAACAACGCGAGCAGGCGATGCGCCGTATCCACGGCCTGGCCCGCGGTATGCGACACGCCGTCCAGGAAAAAGTCGAGCCACGCCTCCCAGTCGCCCGTCGTGCGAACGTGTCCGAGCAGACGGTAGTACTCGTCCCTGTGCTGCTTGAAGTACAGGGACAGGTACAGGAGCGGCTGCCGCAGCACGTCGGCGTCGAACAGCACCAGCGCGATGAGCAATCGCCCGACACGCCCGTTGCCGTCCAGGAAGGGATGGATGGTCTCAAACTGCACATGGGCCAAGGCTGCCCGCACGAGCGTGGGCAGGCCGTCGTCGGAGCGGTGCACAAAGGCCTCGAGCTGTCCCATGCAGGTGTCGACCGCTTGGGGAGGCGGCGGGACGAACAGCGCGTTTCCCGGCCTCGTTCCGCCGATCCAGTTCCGGCTGCGCCTGAACTCGCCCGGTTGCTTGTCGGCGCCGCGCCCGCGGGCCAGCAACTTCGCGTGGACCTCGCGCAGCAGTCGATTCGACAGCGGGAAGCCTCCCCGCAATCGGGTCAGGCCGTGCTCCAGCGCGGCCACATAGTTCGAGACCTCGACCACGTCGTCCAGCGGAGCCCCTGGCGCATCGTCCAACTCGAACAACAGCAGATCCGAGAGCGACGACTGCGTCCCCTCGATCTGGCTGGACAGGACAGCCTCTCGACGCACATAGGTGTAGAGGAACAACTCCGGATCCGGCAACATCGCGGCGATCCCATCCAGCCTGCCGCAAGCCAGCAGCGCCGATTCAAGTCGCTGTTGCCGAGCACCGCTGAGCTCGAGAGGGGGTGCCGGCGGCAAGGGGTCCGGCACGAAGGCACGTACCGTCTCGCCCACAGTGCTGATCGTCTCGACCCGCCCGCTCGCTCCACGTTGCATGGTTGTTCTCACGACTGAAGATAGGCAAGATGCCTATTAACGATTCATCCGCTAATTGATCATAGCGAATCGTCGGCACCCTTGCCCCCAGCTTCCACGCCCGCGCGAGGGTTGAGGTGCAACGGCACCCGCACAACCGTCAAGCAGCATTCGAAGCGGGCCCACGCAGGCAAGATGGAAAGGACAAACGCCGACGTCGAGTCGGCGTTTGTCCTTTCCAGGGTCGGCCGTTGCGCAGCATGCCGCCCAAGAGCTCCCTTTCCTACCCGAGCTGCGCCACGGGGGGAAGCAATGCGAGGCCCTTGAAAGAATTCAGCGACTCCGAGCCCCCAGCCCCAGTGCTGCCGCTCTGGGAGTTGCCCTGGCGATGGTTCAAGGCTCGCGCAGGGCCTGGTGAACCGTCGCCAGCATCAGGCACAGGGTCATGGGCTGGACGGGCGACTCGATGAAACCGCGCGAGAGGTAGAAGCGCCGTGCCTGTTCCGAGATGGCATGCACCAGCAGCGCGGTGACGCCGGCGATGTCGGCGGCCTGGATCGCGCGCCGGATGGCGTCACCCAGCAGCGCGGTGCCGATGCCCTTCTGTTGGTGGTCCTTGTGGATGGTCAGGCGACCGAGGACGAGCACGGGAAGCGGATCAGGCCGGTTGCGCTTCAGGGTGGAGGGAGCTTGCGCATGGCCGAGGGCGCCGGCGGCCAGGCAGTAGTAGCCGATGACGGCGTCGCCATCGCACACGACGTACGTGCGTGACGAACCGTTGGCCTGATTCTTGGCCGCGCGGCGTTTGAGCCAATCGTCCAGGGTCGGCCGGCCGCTGTCGAAGTCGGCGAGTTGGTGCCGTTCGGCCAGCGGTTGCGGCGCCGAGAGCATCGGCCTGGTCACTTCACGCCTTGGCCGGTGGCATGGGCTGGGTCAGCGACCTCGGCCGTCGCCGATTCCCAGGGAGCGGGGGCCTTGAGGGTGCGGCGCAGGCGATCGGTTGGCGGGGGCGGCTGGTCGAGCATGGCCTGAAAGGCGGCAAAGCTCTTCGTGTCGAGGGCGAAGTAGGTTTGGTCGAGCAGCACGTTCTCGGCCCGCCGGCAGGCAGCTTCGAGCATGAAGTCGGAGCGGCTGCGGCCCAGGCGATCAGCAGCCTGGTCGATCAGGTCGCGTTGCCCGGCCTTGGCCCGGATGCTGATGGTGACGGGTTCCTGGGCTTGGGCCATGAGACGCCTCGTGCGTATTGGTGCGTATTGCATTCGTAAGGACGTTATTGTATGCCACATGTCCATACAATGATGCATGCATCCACGCACAGGCCAGACAGCCGCCATGGCGCCGGACACTGGCACCGGAAGGCGCGCGCGGGAGAAATTCCCGACATGACAGGCATCGACAGTCCCTACGAGCCGCCGGATGGCCCCGATCATGTGGCGGACGCCTGGCGCCGCCCCATCGACCAGCTCGTCACCGAGCTCGAGGAACTGGTCCGCTCCCGCTCGTCGAGGCCTGCCGGGCAGGCGCTTGCGGCGTCACCGTGCATGGCCCCCTCGAATGCGCGGGCTCTCGCGCATACGTCCAGCGCGACTCTTGAGGATAATGAAACAAAACACCGAAAAAACCCCAGGGACTCCATCGCAATGGCGACACGCGCCGATTTCCAACGCCTACGCGAATTGTGGGGAAATCGAAGCGGCGCCACGCAGGAACAGTGGCATGAGCTTTACACCCTGGTCGAGGCGGTCCTGCGCCGCGCGCGCATCCTGGATGGACTGGACCGGGAGGACATGGTCCAGGGTTATTTCTGCGATCGCGTGCTGTGCGGGCGCGGATCCTCGGTCCCCGACCATGAGGCGGCCCTGCTGGCCTGGTTTCAGCGCTACCAGTTGGACCAGCTCCCTCGCGAACGCCGGGGCGATCTGAGCTGGGTCGAGGGCTGCGAGGGGTGCCTGGGTGCTCCGGTGGTCGACGCACCGGACCCCGCGGCCGAGCTGTTTCGCCAGCAGCGAGCCAAGCGCATCGCGACCTTTTTCGAGGCACTGAGCGAGGATGAGCGCCTGTTGCTGCAGGTTTCGCATTGCGACGGCGAATCCGTTCTATCGGTGCAGGACCAGTACCGTATCCGCAGTGCGCATTACCGGAGCAGGCAGCTGGGGATCGTGCTGGGCAGGAACACCTTGCCCGAGGAATGGGCGCGAAGCAAGATCGGCCGCATGGTGGCCGAACTCGGGTTGAAGATCGAGGCGACGATGGGCGAGGACCTGCTGCAGGTGTTTCGGCTCTTGTGCGAGCGGGCCCGGCAGTGGTGGGAGGCGCGCGCATGAACCCAGGATCGCTCACGCCCACGCTGGCGAGCATCGAGCGGGGCCTTTTCGGGCCTGTCGATGACGAACGAGAGCCCACGCCCGCCGATCCGGCCCCCATCGAGGCCGGGCTCGGGGAGGCCGTGCCCATGGGGCCGGCGCTGCAAGCCATGATCGCCCGCCGCGCGGCCAGCGAGGAGTCCCGCCGCCGGCACGACCCGGCCGGCTCGAGGCCGTTCAGGGCCCAGGCGGGCGAGTTGTGGTGGCTGCGTCTGCCGGCGGGCGCGGAGCAGGCGGTGGCCCTGCTGGTCAGCCGGGTCGACCGCCTGCTGGCTCAGGGCTGGGTGACGGCCGGAGAAAGCCTGTATGCCGGCCCCCGGGACTGGGTGCTGCAGGACGCAGAGGTGGAGGGCGAGCTCGACCCACGGCTCGGCATGGTGCAATTGTGGAACCCGGTCACGGTCCCTCTTTCGAGCCTGGTCGAATTCGCCGGGCGCCTGCGCGAATCGAGCCTGCGCGACATCGAGCGCCTGGCCCTGGCCCCCGAGGCTGCCCTGCCGATCCGCCCGGCGCCGGGGCGCGTCGGATGGGTGCAAGCCGACGGCGTCGGCCGGGTGTGTGGCACGCCCCTGGGGGAGCAGGACCCCAGGCTCGCCTACCAGGCGCTGTATCGACGACTGGCCAGGCTGCTCGACAAGACGCAACAAGAGTTCGCCCACGAGGACCACGCAGCCATGGCCGCGAGTATGTCGCTTCCCTTGGAGCCGGCTCGCGGCAACGCAAGATCGCGGCCCGCGGCGTGGAGACGGGCCGACTTCTGGCGCGGCGCGGCGACCGCGGCGGCCCTGTTGCTGGTGGTGGGTCTTCCCTACCTGCGCACGCGCCATCCCGGCCTCGTCTCCTCGCCCGAGGCCGTGGTGGCCGAGCGGGGTCTGGCCCCGCAAGGCGGCAGGATCCTGTTTGTCGTGCATTTCGCCCCGGGCACGACGCTGGGCATGCTCACGGCCTGGCTGCAGCAGGCTGACATGGCGCTGGTTTCGGGGCCGGACTTCCAGGAGGCCTATGTGCTGGCGGCACCCGCGGCCCAGGCCGCGAAGGCTCGCAAGCTGCTGGGAAGTTCGAACCTGGTGCTGAGCTGGTCGGAAAAAACACCATGAAACGTCGCGACATCCTCCGCGCCGGCTCCGCCCTGGGCGCCCTGTGGGGCGGCGATGCCCTCGCGCTGCCGCGCCCGCGCTTGCGGCAGCTGGGGCTGATCATCGGCAACGCCGATTACCGCAACGTCGGACGCCTGGCGAATCCGTCGCACGACGCCAGGTTGATGCAGACCACCCTGGATCGCCTGGGGGTGGAGTGCACCTGCCTGACCGACTGCACGAATGCCCGCATGGGCTCGGCGGTGCAGGAGTTCCTCTCCCGCGTGGGACAGGCGCCGGTCGGACTGGTGTGGTTCTACTTCTCGGGGCACGGCGTCTACCTGCGTGACCGGAACATCATGCTCGGCGTGGATACCGTGGCGGATTCCGAGACCTCGCTGCTGGCCCAGGGTTTCGACCTGGACGCCTTGCGGGGCATGCTCCATCAGGCGCTTCCGGATGCCGCGGTGCTGGTGGAGGACGCTTGCCGCAACGATCCCTTCCTGATGTCCGGGCCGAGTTCCACCCGGGGCATCGCGGTCAACCCCGGCCTGATCCCGCGTCGCTGGGGCGGCACGCTGACCGCCTATTCCACCGCTCCGTTCACCGAGGCCATGGACTGGCCGACCCGCCCCAACGGGCCCTACGCCACGGCCTTGTCGAGGGCCTTGCTGCAGGGAGGGAATCGACCGATCGAGGATGTGTTCCGCGCCGTGGCGGATGCCGTCTGGACCAGTACCCGGCACCGCCAGGTGCCGGGCTACTACTCGGACCTGCGCACACGGGTATGGCTCGACGGAGGCAGGCTGAGCGTGCACCCCGGCGCGGCCCCGGACATCGGCCGCGCGGGCAGCCGGGGAACCCGAGGCCTGGGACATTACCAGGCCGGGCTGGAGGCAGCCCCGCCCATGGGCCAGCCACTGACCTGGGAGCAGGATTTCCGGCGTCTGACCAACGTGGCGCAGAGCCTGGACGACCAGCAGACGCGCCACGCGATCGCCAGTGGGCGACGCCCGGGAGCCTCCGTCATGGAGCAGACGCTGGGCGCGATGATGCTGGAGACCTACTGGCCGGAGCGACGCGCCCTGGACCAGGCCCAGGAGCTGTTCCTGCGCGCTGCCCGCAGGGGCTACGTTCCGGCCCAGGTGTTCCTGGGTGAGCTGGCCTATCGGCGCAGGAACTACGCGCTGGCCTATTCCTGGCTGCACCTGGCGGCGCAGGAGGGATCGACGCGGGCCGAACTCGACGTCGACAACATGCTGGTCGAAGAAGCCATGCTGTCCGGGCAGCCCAATGCCGTTCAGCAGGGCTACCAGCAGTACAGGCAGGCGGAACAGGCCGCCTTGCAGGGCATTTCCCGTCTCTTGCGCAAGGCCATGACGCAGCAGCCCTAGGAGTCTGGGCTGCCCTCGGTTGAAGCCCCGGGGAGGCCGCGCGCGGGGGCGCTGCGGGCTCAGCGCGGTGCCGGCCGCCAGCGCGCCCGCAGCCAGGGCAGATCGGCGCTCAATCCCATCTGGTACAGCACCAGCGCGTCCATGACCGCTCGCTGTCGAGCATCGGGCAGCGACTGCCTCAAGCCGCGAAGGCGCGCCTCCACTTGCGCGGATGCGCGCGGACCCAGGATTCTCCAGACCAGCACCTGCTCGCCGCTTGGGCCCAGGAGCTCGACGCGGTAGACCCGCCCCGGCCGGAACCAGCGGGCCTTCAGATGCAGGACTCCACCCGGTGCGATGCGCAGGCGGCGAGTCGGCCCGCCGGAGCCCCCGGCCGGCGCGATGCGCACGCGGGTGCCGCCCTGCCGCTCGCCGGGAAGACGCAGGCCGGCGCTCGGCATGTACAGGTCCTGAACATGGGGAACCCCGATGCCGCGGCTGTAGGCGGGGCGCTGCTGCGCGCGGGTCGTGGTCAGCTGTGCCCAGACCTGGGAGACGGTGCCCCGACGGCGGCCACGCGGGCCTGCGCATCGCCGAACACCATGCAGGAGGCGGCGAGCGCGTGCAACCGGGATCCCGCCGCGCACAGCGCGAGCGAGACGAGCATCTTGCGCAGTCGGGATCGGGCGCTCGCGGTCACAGGGGGTTTCCACGAAGGGCGCGCCAGATCACCAGCAGCGGAAAGCCTGTCTGCACCAGCAGGCTCGCGCCGGCCGCCAGCCATTCCAGCAGCGAGCGGGCCGCGCCAGGCCGGCCGGGCGAGCCCGCGTCGCCCGAAAGAGCCGCCAGCAAGGCACCGGCCGCTGCACGCATCGCGCGCCAGTCGGCGCGCACCGGATCCAGGAATACCTGGGTCCACGCCGAGGCCGTGGTGTCGTGGCGCTGGGGCCTGGCCAGGCCCCATTTCCAGACGAACAGGACATTGACCCAGGCCGCGGCAGCGAGCACCGGCGAGGCGATCCAGTAGCCGCTGAGCATCCACAGGCGTGCTGCGGCATAGGAGGCCGCGAGAATTCCCGCGCTCACCAGCAGGACCAGTGCGATGGGCCACAGGCGCTCGGCCAGGAAGCGATGCCCCGGGTAGTCCTGCTTCCAGGGGTCCAGGCATTGCTCGACGCCCGCGTAGAACACCCCGAGCACCAGGTCCATGATGGCCAGGAACAGCCAGGCGACCAGCAGTTGCACGGCAAGCGGCGCGAGCTCATAGCCGCGCAGTCGGCCGGCCAGGGCCGCCGCCTGCAGCTGCACCCCGTAACGCGGACCGACCGGGCTGTCGAAAAGCTCGTTGCGCCCCCAGGCTCCGCCGACCACGACCCATTGCGGCTGGATTTCCCGCAGGAGCATGCCGAGTTGCGCAAGATCTCCCTGGAAGGGAATGACCACGCCCTGGCGCGCGACGTCGGGTGCCAGGGGAGCAGCGACGCGTGGCAGGCGCAGCTGCCCCTGGCCGCGCGGCAGCCCCTGCAAGAGTCGCCGCATGCGTGCGCAGTCGAAGCCCGGGTCGGGCGCCACCTGGCTCAGGGAGCCGCGGAATTGGAACCTCGTGGAGGCATAGCCGAAGTCCGTGGGCAGATAGGGCAGGCCCAGGCGGATTCCCGCTGTGCACAGGCGCTGGCGCCAGGCCTCGCGCACGGGAGAGTCCTTCGCCAAGGCCAGGCCCGGAGCTGCCAGCACCCAGCGCCGCGGGTCGGCCCCGAAACTGCTGACCAGGTATTTCCAGGCCCCGGTGGACGACACGATCACGGCCGCGCCGCCGATCAGGAAGGAGCTGCGCAGGGTGCGGATCAGCGTCTCGTACCAGAACTGGCCCGCCAGCCGTCCCCCCATCCGCCACAGCGCTCTCAATCCATGCCTCCGTCATTGCACATCGAGCCTCTCCAGGGATCTGGAATGCGGGGAAGCCTTCACGAGGGCGTCCAGGCGGCGCGAGCCCGCAGCGTAGACCAGGCGCTGACGCTGCGTTTCAAATCAGGCGAGCTCCGGCGTTTCAGGGAAAGTGCGCGTGGCTTCGGCCGCGCCTGTTCCCCACCGACTCCAGGAGCCCTGCCATGCCCAAGTCCCTTCTCGCCATCATGCTGTCCCTGCTTGGCTCGCTCGTCTGGGCCGCGCCCCTTCCCTCGCCCCTTTCGAGCCTGCTCGGAGCCTTGAAGGCGCAAGGCGAGAAGGGGCTGGTGGTGGTCTACGACGACGGCAGTCCGAATGCCGCGATCACGACGGACTTGTTGCATGGAGGCGCGATGCGCTATGCACTGCGCGGCTACCAGGTCGTCGCCCTGGTCCGGACCGGTCCTCGCTGGGTGCCCGAGCAGATCCAGGGTTGCGATGGAGACGACCCCTGCGCGGCGGAGCTGCTGCGCCGGATGAGCGCCTCCCGGCTGCGGAAACTCCGCGACTCGGCCACCCTGCACTCCGCCGTGGTGCTCGTGTACGCCACCGCGGGCGACACGCCGATCGGCATGGCCGACGGTTTCGACCATGAGCACGCGGCCCTGAGCTTTGCCCACGCGCTTCGCGTCGCAACACCCCACGAGCCCGTCATCGGACTCGTGGGAGGGGACTTCTCGGGCGACCCGGCAAGCGACTTGCCGCGGCCCTGAGCCTTGCGCCATGGCCGGGCCAGGCAGCTTGGCCTCAGTGACTCAGCGCCTGCTCGGTGGAAGCGTCGAGCCTTCCGGTCTCCGGCAGTTCACGCGAACGCTGGAAGGCGATGATCGCCGCACGCGTGTGCGGGCCGTAGGAGCCGTCGGGCGTGCCCACGTTGAAGCCCAGCTGGTTGAGTCTCCGCTGGGCGTCGATCATGGACATCTGCGCGCCCTGCTGCGCCTGGCCTCCAGCCTGCGCGGAGGATCCCGAATCCCCGCCCTGCACCGTGAGGCCGCCACCGGTGCCCAGGCCGCCCTGGACGTTTTGCTGCTTGTACTGCTTCACCGACGCCACGAGCTGGTTGTACGCGTCGATGAAGGAAGCCAGCACGACCTTGCCCTGGGGCGTGTTCGCATAGGCCCCGAGACTGGCGTACTTGCCCTGGATGGTTCCGGTGGCGAAGCCGCCGATGTCGAAGCCCTTCGCACTGCCCGTGGCGGCGGCGAGCTGCACGCTGGAGCGGTTGTCGACCATGATCAGGCTGGCCTCGGCCTCCTTCATGTTCAGGTTGCTGGCGACCTGGCCGACCCCGGGCAAGGGCACGAAGGAACTGACGGCGCCGACCAGGCCCCCCATGTTGGAGTTGGAGAAGGTCACCGACGGCTCGATCGTGTAGTCGGCCGCCACGATCTGGTTCCCGTGGTAATTCGAATTCGAGCGCAGCAGGCCGGCGTTGGCCAGCTGGCGCTCCTGCATGGAATGATTCAATGCTGCGTTGCGGTCCACGACCACGAAACAGTTCGACTGCTGCACCAGCAGGCGAATGACCGGAATCAGGCTGGGCAGCTGGTATTGGCTGGTCAGGATGCTGTACCAGCTCTGGGAGGTGTTTTCGTCGATATTCACCGTGCCCAGGGGCGCGGTGCAGCTGGCATCGGCCAGCTTCTTGCCTTGTGAACTTCCGCCGGCCGCGGAACTGTCGGTGGACCCCAGTCCCGGGACATTGGCACAACCCGTGATGGCCGCGGCGGCGCAGACGATGGAAGCGGCAAGGCTGATTCGGCGAAAAGCGAGCGTCATGGTGTTTTTCATGATGTCATGGTTGCGGAAGAGAAAACGGGTAATGCACCGGATGAGGACCAGCGGGCCGGCTCACCGCCACGGCCCATGGGCCCATCACAAAACGCAGCAGGGAGTCGCGTTTGAAAACCGCCCCGCTGCGCGGCCGCGGCAAGAATTCGTGGGTGATGGGAGCTCGTGCCTGAGGTTGCTTGCTCTGATCTCGAAACTGGAACATGTCTGCAGGCGCCAATCCCTGGATGGACCGCAGATTCTTGTGCAAAGGAAAGTTACCGTCACTTTCGCGCAATGTCGCGGCAGGAATCATGGATGGACGTTCTTCTCGTTTACCCCAGCCTGAATCATGGCCATTTGTCCATCCGGCGGGAATTTCGCGAAATTCAACCCCCATATCCACGGGAGGCCGATGTCGCGGCCAGTCACTTCTGCAACGTCTCGAAACGAAACTCGTCGTGCCGGGTTTTCGCAGTCAGGGATCGTCAAGGAAATCCGGGGCGCACAAATGCCGCGTGATGCTAATGACCCCCGCTGACGGAATCCTGAATCGCGCAGACCCCGTCGAATCCCTTGGCGCGGGTATATCCTGTGCGCGCCGGCGATTTCCACGCGAAACCCGCGAGGGTTATGAAGTCCCGCCGGTTCGCTCGGGCGACATATGGACAAGGCCGCGCCCGTCTGGCAGCATGGTCGGCGATGATCGTTCGACCGCGCCTGCATTGGTTCCGCATGCTTTTCGTGCTGCGGGGCTCGGTGTTGCCCAAGATCTGGCTGCAACTCGTGGTGATCGCGGCCCTGGCGGCCGCGGTGACCCTCAGCCGGGGCGATCTGCTGGGCTGGCGCGTCGGCCTGACCTACGTCCCCTTCACCTCCATCGGCGTCGCCCTGGCGATCTTCCTGGGCTTCCGCAACAGCGCCAGCTACGACCGCTACTGGGAGGCGCGCAAGCTCTGGGGCACCATGCTCAACGCTTCGCGCTCGCTGACACGGCAGTACCTCTTGTGGTGCAACGCCGGAAGCGGCGCGCCCCGGTTCGTGCATCGCCTGATCGGCTTCGTGCACGCCCTGCGGCACCAGATGCGCGGCACCGACCCCATGCCCCAGCTGGCTTGCCTGCTCGACGCGCCGGACGACGCCGCGCTGCTCGAGCGGCTGCGCACGGCGCGCTCACGCCCGACCCTGCTGCTGCAATCCCTGGGCGAGATGACGACCGCTGCGCTCGCGCGGGGCACCCTGCACCCCCAGCTGGCCGCCGTGATGGAACACAGCCTGGGCGAGCTGACCGACGTGCTGGGGGGTTGCGAGCGCATCGCCAACACTCCGATCCCCTTCACCTATTCGGTGATCGTCCATCGCACGGTCTACATCTACTGCTTCCTGCTGCCCTTCGGGCTGGTCAGCTCCATCGGCCTGCTGACCCCGCTGATGGTCACCTTCGTCGCCTACACCTTTCTCGCGCTGGACGCTCTCAACGAGGAACTCGAGGATCCCTTCGGCGCCATGCCCAACGACCTGGCGCTGGATGCACTGGCCGGCGGCATCGAGATCACGCTGCGCGAACTGCTCGGCGAGGCCGACTTGCCCGCCGCGGCGCAACCCAGCGACTATGTGTTGATGTAGCCTCGGCCCCTGCCCGGCTCAGGCCAGCCGGTCGAGGCGCACTCGCGTGCGGCCCGCGGTGAACACGTAGCCTTGCACGATGCCCCTCGGGTCGAAGCGAATCCGCAAGCTCGTCCGCGCTGCAAGGGGTTCGGGCCCGACCAGCGAGACCATCGGGACAAAGTCGATGAGCCTGCGTGTGCTGCCACGCAGGGTGTAGATCCACTCCTCCTGCCCCCGGTCGAATGTCACGCTCTGCGGGTTGCCCAGGGCATTCACCACCTGCGCCTTGGTGGTCGAGCCCATGCGCATCGGCCCCGGCGCGCAGGCCGGGCCCGGCAGGCCGGGGCCGCCGCAGCCCAGGCTTGCGCAGCCGGCAAGCGGCGCCCCGGCCCCCGTCAGAAGGGCGAGCATCAGGGTTCGGACATGGCGCTTCATGCGGGGTTCCCATCCGTCCTTGGATCGAAAAAGGTAGCCGAGACCCGGGGAAATGCCTGGCAAGGCGTTGTGATCCGCGCATTTGCGCGGCCTGGCCCCACGCGGGCAGGCGGCGGACCGCACTCGCGCGCGCAGCGGCCTCCGACTTGCGAGCGCCCGGACCGAGGGGGACAATCCCGGTACGGTCCGGTACCGGCGCAAGGGTCCGCCGCCGGACGAGCCTTGCATGGGAGGAGACGATGCCGCAGCGTCGCGCAAACGCCCCGAGCGAGCGGGTGCACAGCTCGCAAGCCATCGACGCGCACCTTCGCGCGCATTTGCCGCGCTGGTCGCGCGACGGCGACTGCATCCAGCGCCGCTATCGCACCGCTGGCTGGAAGGCCAGCGTGCTGGCCGTGGGCGCGGTGGCTCACCTGGCGGAAGCGGCCTGGCATCACCCGGAACTCACGGTGGGCTACGACCATGTCGTGGTGCGCCTGAGCACGCACAGCGCGGGCGGGGTGACCGACAAGGACTACGAGCTCGCCGAGCGCATCGAGCAACTGCTGAGCTGGAATCCCGCGAACCAGCCCGGCAGCGCGCTCGAGGGCACACCCGAGGATCCGCGCCACGCCTACCTGCCGGGCGACGATCCGCGGGCCCACGCGAGCTGACTCCCTCCCCGGGGCCCGGCGCTGCGCGTACGATGCGAAGCTCCCTTCGCCACGCCAGCAGCCCATGCCGCCAGAATCCCAGGACAGACCACTCGACGCCATCGTCGCCTCGGTGCAATTGCCCGAGGTGAGCGACGGGGATTTCGAGTCCTCGCTGGCCGAGCTGCGCGAACTGGCCAAGACTCTCGGCTACCGGGTGGTGCAGACCTTCACCCAGAAGCGCGCCAGCTTCGACACCACTGCCTACCTGGGAACGGGCAAGCGCGAGGAACTTCGCGCCTACATCGAGAGCCACGGCGGCACCGGCCAGGAGGAGCGACCGGGGCATGCGACCACTCCGGAACACGAGGGCATCCAGGTCCTGTTGATCGACCACGAGATCTCGCCATCCCAGGCACGCAACCTGGAAAAGGCCGTGGGCTGCGAGGTCATGGATCGCACCATGGTGATCCTGGAGATCTTCCATCGTCACGCGCGTTCGCGCGCGGCGCGCGCCCAGGTGGAGATCGCTCGCCTGGGCTACATGGCTCCTCGTCTGCGCGAGGCGGCCAAGCTGGCCGGCCCACAGGGTCGCCAGCGCAGCGGCACCGGAGGCCGCGGCGCCGGCGAGTCGCACACGGAGCTGGACCGGCGCAAGATTCGCGACCGCATCGCGGAACTGCAGACGGAAATCGAGGCCATGGGCACCGAGCGCCAGACCCAGCGCGCGCGCCGGCAGCAGGGCCAGGGGGTGGCCAGCGTGGCCCTGGTGGGCTACACCAACGCGGGCAAGTCCACGCTGATGCGCGCGCTCACCGGCAGCGAAGTCCTGGTGGCCAACAAACTGTTCGCCACGCTGGACACCACCGTGCGCGTGCTGCATCCCGACAGCGTGCCGCGCGTGCTGGTCAGCGACACCGTGGGGTTCATCAAGAACCTTCCCCACGGACTGGTGGAGTCCTTCAAGTCCACGCTGGAGGAGGCGCTGGACGCCTCGCTGCTGCTGCACGTGATCGATGCCAGCGACCCGGGATTCGAGCGCCAGCGCCAGGTGACCGACGACGTGCTGGCGGAGATCGGCGCGCAGGACGTGCCGCGCATTCGGGTGTTCAACAAGATCGACCAGGTGGGCGATGCGCACAGGCGCCAGGAGCTGGAGGCCGAGCTTCGCCTGCACTACCCCGGATGCATCGTGATGAGCGCGCGGCGTGCCGAGGACGTGGCGGCGTTGCGCCTGGTCATCCTGGGTTTTTTCCGCAGGGACCTGGTCGAGTCCGAGCTGCTGATTCCATGGTCCGCGCAGCAGCTGCGCCGCGACATCTATGCGAGCTGCGAGGTTCTGGCCGAGCAGTCCGACGAGGCGGGTGCGGTGTTTCGCGTGCGCGGCGAGGCCGCCACCATCCGCTCGCTGCGCGAGCGCGCGGCCGCGCCGCCCGCGGCTGGCTGAGCCACGCCGCCCGCGCGGGCGGCCGGCTCAGAGCCGCGCGCGCAGCGCCTCGACGTGCGCGGCGAAGGCCGCTTCGTCCAGCGTGCGCCGCTGCACCGCGGCCTGGTGGTTGGCCGCGCCCACGGGACCCTCGGCCCAGTGCTGGCGCGAGGCCGAATCATGGTGCAGATGAAACAGGCGCGTGCCCTCCACCGACCACCAGCGCAGCCCCAGGCGGGCGGCGCGCCCCAGCAACTCGTCGTCCTCCCCTCCCCATCCCTGGAAGGAAGGATCGAAGCCTCCGATGCGCACAAAGGCCTCCCTGCGCATCAGGGTGATTCCCCCGGCCGCGCTCGCATACAACATGTCCATGTCGGGCGCGAGGGGGTCCTGCACCCCGGCATGGGGCTGCAGGCAGGCGAAGTCCGCCGATTCGGCCAGGCGCGCCCGCAAGGCTCCTGCGACATTCACCACCTGCTGGTACGGCGCCCACGCGTCGGAGCGCTGTTCGTCCAGCAGGTCGTCGACGCAGAGCTTGAACACCTGCGGGTTGGCCACCACGTCGGCGTCATGCAGGCACAGCACCGGGCCGCGGGTGGCGCGCACCCCCAGGTTGCTGGTGGCGCCTCGGGAAAATCCCCGGGTATCGCACAGGAACAGGTGGCGCACCTTCGGATCGGACAGCTCCGACCAGGCGAATACCGGGGCCCGGTCCGCCTCCACCAGCCAGACCGTGTAGTCGCGATAGGTGTGGTCCAGATGACGCAGCACGGTGCGCAGGTTGCCGAGCCGCTCGGCACTGGCGCCGCGAAAGCTGATGACGATCTCCAGACCTCGGAGGTCGATGCGGGGCGTGCTCATGGAGAATCCGGACAAGGTTTCACGGGCGACTGCGCGGGCGCGCGATCGGACCCGGTCAACCATAGCGCGTAGCCGAGGCGGCAGCGCGCGAGAGGCCGCGGTACTGCCGCCCTCCTCATGCAGCGCTCATGCCGCGCTCATGCCGCGCTCGAGGCACGATCGAGGCCCGCTCAACGCTGTCCGCTCGATGGCGCACGATGATCCCGAAGCCCGGAGGTCCAGGGCCGCATCGTGACTTGCGCAAGCTTCAGGCGCCGGGGTACTCCAGCACCTGATAATGCGCCTCCAGCACATGATCCGCGCCGGGCAGCAGGGTGATCCGGTCGCGCTCGACGTTGCCCGCTTCCACGCACAGCATGTGATCCCAGCGGGCCTCGCGCATGTCGGGGATCGCGGCCGCGCCCTCGCGCCAGGGATTCCACACCACGGTACTGCGCGAACCCTGCTTGCTCACGCGAATGCGCCGGCGCAACACGGGGTCGTCCACGACACAGGCCGATTCGGTGCCCACGAACATGCGATCGATAGGCCCGTCGAAGCCCAGCTCTCCGCGCTGCACTGCATTGCGCATGCCATCGAGCTTGTCCACGCTGGTGGCTCCGTCCAGCCCCGCCAGGCTCAGCCTGCGCACGTCGCCCACGCGCAGGTAGGCATGCAGGGCCTGGGTCATGGGCAGCGCTCGGGGCCCGCGATTGCGCGTGCGCAGGCGCAGGCGCAGCGACTCGCCCACCTCCACCTCCAGCTCCAGCTCGGCATCCGCCGCCGCCGCGCCCGCGTCCCGCGCAGCGGCCATGCGCAGTTGCAACGCGACCCTGTCGCCCACGCGCCGCGCCTGTTGCAAGGTCCAGGGGCTGATGCGCGCGTACCCATGCGCTGGCGCGCCTGCCTGCTCCGGATGCGGCCCGAACCAGGGCCAGCAGATGGGAATGCCTCCGCGCAGCGCCTGCCCCCGGCGATAGCTCGCCGATTCCGACACCCACAGCAGGGGCTCGGGGTTCAAGGCGCTGCGATATTCCAGCAACTGCGCACCCTGCAGGCACAGCAGCGCGCTGCCCGCGGCGGCGCGCACCTCCAGGTACTCGAGGTCCCCGGCTCCGCGCCGCGCATGGACCCCCTCGATGATCGGTGATTCGGGATGCATGCCTGGATCTCGACGGATGGAAGGGTCGATTCTCGCAGCATCCCCATGGCGAACGCTCGCGCGCTTCGACTGGGCATCGCTTGACCCCGGTCAAGACTCGGCCCGAGGGTCCCGGCCGACAATCTCTCCATGGTCGGGCGCGAGACCGTGCATGGCTGTTGCCCGCCGCCCACCGCTGCCCTGTCCGATGCCCGATTCCCCATCTGCCCTCGCCCCCGCGCCACTGCCGCAGAGCTCCGACGCCGGCACGCGCGAGGCGCCCGAGCTCGTCTGTCCGGCCGGCTCGCTGCGCGCCCTGCAACTCGCGGTGGACGCCGGCGCCGACGCCGTGTACCTGGGACTGCGCGACGCCACCAACGCGCGCAATTTCGCCGGTCTCAACTTCGACGACAGCCAGGTGCGCGCCGGCGTGGACCATGCGCATGCGCGGGGCGCGAAGGTGCTCATGGCCCTGAACACCTTTGCCGAGGCGGGCGACAGGAGCCCCTGGCTGCGGGCGGTGGACCGTGCGGCCGAACTGGGCGCCGACGCGCTGATCGTGGCCGACACCGCGGTGTTGGCCCATGCCCGTCGCCATCACCCCGGCCTGCGACTGCATCTGTCCGTGCAGGCTTCGGCGACCAGCCACGCCGCCATCGAGTTCTACCGCCGACACTACGGCATCCAGCGCGCCGTGCTGCCACGGGTGCTGACCCTGTCCCAGGTGGCGCATGTGATCCGCAACACCTCGGTGGACATCGAGGTGTTCGGCTTCGGCAGCCTGTGCGTGATGGTCGAGGGCCGCTGCGTGTTGTCCTCCTATGCGACGGGATCGTCGCCGAACAATGCCGGAGTGTGCTCGCCACCGGCGGCAGTGCGCTGGACCGAGCGCGACGGCACGGTGGACGCACGGCTCAACGAGGTGCTCATCGATCGCTACGCACCCACGGAACCGCGAGGCTATCCGACCTTGTGCAAGGGCCGCTTCCTGGTCGAGGGCCGGCGCGACTATGCGCTGGAGGAACCCACCAGTCTGAACACCCTGGACATTCTTCCCCAGCTGATCGAGGCCGGCGTGAAGGCCGTCAAGATCGAAGGGCGACAGCGCAGCCCCGCCTACGTCGCGGAAGTGACGCGGGTCTGGCGCGCCGCCATCGACCTGGCCGCCTCGCAGGAACGCTACACGCCGCATGCCGATTGGACGGCCCGGCTGTCGCGCTGGGCCGAGGGCCAGCAGCACACGCTGGGCGCCTACGACCGACCCTGGCGCTGAGGATTTTTGCGAGAAACCCCGAGCTTGGCATCCATGCCCATTCCTTCCGGCGCGCACCCGCGCCTGGCCGAGTTCAGCGTCGGCGCGCTGTCGTACTGGTGGCCGCGTGCCACCACCTTGGCCTTCTACGCAGCGATCGCCGACAGCAGCGCAAGCTGCGTGGTGCTGGGCGAGACCGTCTGCTCACGCCGCACCGAGATGAAGCCTGGCGACTGGCTCTGCCTCGCGCGCGAACTGCGCCAGGCCGGCAAGGAGGTGGTGCTGGCTACCCTGCCGCTGCTGAGCAGCGAGGCCGAATGGCGCGCGGTGCGCGACCTGGCCGGGCAGGAGGAATTCATGGTCGAAGCCGGCGATGCCTCGGCGCTGCACGCGCTGGAGCAGGCCGCGCAGCAGCGCGCAAGCCCCGCCCGCTTCGTGCTCGGACCGCACCTCAACATCTACAACACGGAGGCGCTGCGCGAGCACGCCTCGCTGGGCGCCGTGCGCTGGGTGGCTCCGGTCGAGCTCGCGGCCAGCGCCATCGGGCATGTCAATCCGCCGCAGGCGCGGGTGCGCGGCCCGCATGGCGAGATCGGCACCGAGGCCTGGGGATTCGGACGCCTCGCGCTGGCCATGTCGGCGCGCTGCTTCACCGCGAGGCACCATCGCCTGCGCAAGGACGCCTGTGATTTCCGCTGCCGCGACGACGCCGACGGTCTGCCGCTGGACAGCAGCGAGGGCCAGGCCTTCCTGTGCATCAACGGCACCCAGATCCAGTCCGCCGGGCTGCATGCCGTGCTGGGCGAATGGCCCGCGCTGCGCGCGGCCGGGGTCTCCCGCCTGCGGCTTTCGCCCTGCAGCCGAGGGTTCGTCGAGGTGCTGCGGACCTTCGAGGCCGTGTGCAACGAGGCCGCCGACCCGGCGGACGCCCTGGAACACCTGCGTGCCATGGACCTGCCGGGCCCCCTGGTGGACGGCTATGCCCGAGGCATGCCGGGGATGACAGCGGCACGGGCCTGAACTCCTGGGAATCGACACCATGACCACACGCACCTGGCATGCCCCAGCCCCGAACGAAGGCGCTGGCGCCTGGCTGGACACCCTGGTCCTCAACTTCGCGCGTCTGGCCCGCGGCGCCCCACCGGGGCTGCGCGGCCTGGTGCGCGCGCTGCCGGTGCAGCCGCCTTCCTTCGTGCTCGCCCGCGCGCTGGACCGCTGGCTGCTCCCACGCCTGGACCCGGCGACCCGACAGGCCTTGCGCGGGCCCGGGGTCGAAGTGGAGCTCCAGGACCTGGGGATCCGCGCCAGGCTGCGCCTCGGTGCGCGGGGGTTCGAGCCCTGCGACCAGCCGCCGGCCGTGACCATTCGCGGCGCGGCCGAGGCGCTGTGGCGCCTGGTACGCGGCTGGGACGACGCCGACCGGCTGTTTTTCGAGCGTGCGCTGGTCATGGAAGGCGACACCGAGTTCGGCCTGCTGCTGAAGAACACCCTCGATGCCATCGGCCCCCTGGGGGATGCGGGGGCACGGCCATGAGCAGCACGAAGCGCCTGAGCGCGGCGGATTTGTGGCAGGACGTGTGCGCGGTGCGCGAAGTCCATCCCCTGGTGCACAACGTGACCAACCTGGTGGTCATGCAGTTCAGCGCCAACATGCTGCTCGCCGTGGGCGCCTCCCCCGTCATGGCCCATGCCGAGGAGGAGGTCGAGGACATGGCGGCGCTGGCGGGAGCGCTGGTGCTGAACATCGGTACGCTGTCGACGCCCTGGCTGCGCGCGATGCGCCTGGCGGCGCGCAGCGCGCGCGCCCATGGCAAGCCGGTGGTGCTGGATCCGGTGGGCGCGGGCGCCACCCGCTACCGCGACCGCGCGCTGGCCGAACTCCTCGAAGACGGATTCCCGGACGTGCTGCGGGGCAATGCCTCGGAGATCATGAGCGTGGCGGGGCTGGCGCCGGGCACGCGCGGCGTCGACAGCCTGGCGGGCTCGGACCAGGCCGTGCCGGCGGCCTGCCGCCTGGCCTCGCGCATGCGCGGCGTGGTGTGCATTTCCGGGGTGCGGGACCATGTGGTGGATGCCCTGGGCCGCCATGCCGTGCTGTCCAACGGCCATTCCTGGATGACCCGGGTGACCGGCGTGGGATGCTCGGCCAGCGCGCTGACAGGCGCCTTCGCCGCCGTGCAGCCGGACCCCTGGCGCGCCACCGTGGCCGCCATGGCGTACCTGGGCGTCGCGGG
>JAKBBK010000005.1:0-61516 GCA_021808525.1 Pseudomonadota bacterium | reverse complement strand
ATTCCTGGATGACCCGGGTGACCGGCGTGGGATGCTCGGCCAGCGCGCTGACAGGCGCCTTCGCCGCCGTGCAGCCGGACCCCTGGCGCGCCACCGTGGCCGCCATGGCGTACCTGGGCGTCGCGGGAGAATGGGCCGCCGAGCGAGTCGGGGCAGGGGTGGCCGATGGGGACGCCGAGGCTACGGTCGGTCGGTCCGCGCGGACGGGCGCCCCATCGCCCGCCGCGGACGAGGCCGAGGTTCCCGCGGGCCTGGGCAGTTTCCAGGTCGCCCTGCTCGACGCCGTGCACCAGCTCGGGCCGCGGACCTTCGAGCGACGCCTGCGCCTGAGCGTGCAGGGCTGAGACCGACCGGGCTGCGTGGGGCCCGGTCGCCCCCGCGAGCGCGCGCCTCAGGCGCCCTGCGCGGCGGTGGCGGCCTGTTGCAGCGTGAGTTCGCCCAGCAGGCGCGAGAGCGCCGGGTTGTCGTTGTCGCGCTTGACCACGATGCCCAGCTCCACCGGGTTCCCGGGGCGCAGATCCGCGAGTTCCCGGAACACCACGCCTTCATAGTGGAAGACGGTGGTGCCTGCGGGCACCAGCGAAAGCCCGAGCCCGGCGCGCACCAGGGCCAGGATGGTGTGGATCTGGCTGACGTACTGCACATGACGCGGGCGCACGCCGGCACGCCGCAGGATGTCGGAGACCAGGTCGTAGAAATAGCGCGCCTCGTCGGGGGAATACATGACGAAATCGACCGCGTCCAGCGCATCCAGCGCGATGGACGGGCGCTCGGCATAGGGGTGGCCCTGGGGCAGCACCGCGAGCAGGCGCTCGCGGCGCAAGAGGCGCCACTGCAGGGCCGGCTGCACCACGGGCGGGCGCACCAGCGCGAGGTCGATGCCGCCGGCCAGCAGGGCCTCCAGCTGGGCCTGCGACACCATTTCGCGCAACTTGAGGTTCACATCGGGCATCAGGGCGCGACACCGTGCCACCAGCTCGGGCACGTCTCGGTAGCTCGAGCCGGCGGTGAAGCCGATGGCGAGCTCGCCGGCATGGCCCTGGGCGACCCGGCGCGCGTCCAGCACCGCGGTCTCGGCGCTGCGCAGCAGCCCGCGCGCCTCGTGCAGGAAGCGCCGGCCGGCCGGCGTGAGCTCGACCACGCGAGTGCTGCGAAACAGCAGCGGCGTGCCCACCGCGTGTTCGAGCAACTGGATCTGACGGCTCAGCGGCGGCTGGGTCATGTTGAGCCGGGCGGCCGCCTTGCCGAAGTGCAGTTCCTCGGCGACGGCGACGAAACAACGTATCTGGCTGAGTTCGAACACTGATCCAATCTCCGCATGAATTCATTCAGTATATGGCTTGGACAGGAAAGAAGTGCCCTCCTAGGATGGGCTCCAGCCATTCCCCTCCGACCCGGAATTTCCCATGCGGCACCCCTCTCCCATGACCCCCGAGGAACTCAAGGTCGCCATCGGCGGCGGCCTGCTGTCCTTTCCCGTGACGGCCTTCGATGCCCGCCTGGAACTCGACGAGGCGCGCTACTCCAGCAATTTCGAGATCGTGCTGGAGCACGCACCGGCCGGCATCTTCGTCGCGGGAGGCACGGGGGAATTCTTTTCCCTGACTCCGCAGGAGGTGCAACGCCTGGTGCGCCGCAGCGCGGACATGGCGCGGGCACGGGTTCCGGTGATCGCTCCCGTGGGCATGGGCACGCGCCTGGCCTGCGAGCTCGCGAGCCAGGCCGAGCAAAGCGGCGCCGACGGGCTGCTGCTGTTTCCCCCCTACCTGACCGAGTCGGACCCCGCGGGCCTGGCGCGCCACATCGAACAGGTGTGCGCGGCCACCCGGCTGGGCGTGATCGTCTACAGCCGCGGCAACGCCCGGGTCGGCGCGGAGTGCCTGCCCGCCCTGGCCGAGCGCTGCCCCAACCTCATCGGCTACAAGGACGGCATCGGCGACATCGAGCTCATGACCCGCGTGTACACGACCATGGGCGATCGCCTCACCTACGTGGGCGGGCTGCCGACGGCCGAAACCTTCGCCCTGCCCTACCTGGAAATGGGTGTCACCACCTACTCCTCGGCGATTTTCAACTTCCTGCCCAGGTGGGCCAAGGAGTTCTACGCGGCGGTGCTGCGTCGCGACCACGCGCACGTGTACCGGGAGCTGCGCGAATTCGTCATGCCCTACACCGCTCTGCGCAACCGTCGCCGCGGCTACGCGGTGTCCATCGTCAAGGCGGGCATGCGCGTGGTGGGCCGCGACGCCGGCGGCGTGCGGCCCCCGCTCACCGACCTCGAAGCCGCCGAAGTCGAGCAACTGCGCGCCCTGGTCGGCACGCGGAGCTGAGCATGGGTCTTCGAGGCGAAAACCTGCTGGGGCTGCGCGCGGTGCGCGGCACGCGCGCAGCGCTGCAGGGCGTGGACCCGGTCAGCGGCCAGTCGCTGCTGCCCGCCTACGGCGGCGCCACGCAGGAACAGCTGGACCAGGCCTGCGAGCTGGCCTGGCGGGCATGGGCACCCTACCGCGAGCTCGGGGCCCCCGCCCACGCCCTGCTGCTCGAATCCATCGCCACGCACATCGAGGACCTGGGCGAGGAACTGATCGACCGCGCCGCGCTGGAAACCGCGCTGGATGCCGCACGCCTGCGCGGCGAGCGCGCACGCACCACCGCGCAACTGCGCATGTTCGCGCAGCTGGTGCGCGAAGGGCGCCACGTCGAGCCGCGCCACGACCCCGCCCTGCCGGATCGCGCGCCCCTGCCTCGCCCGGATCTGCGCATGGGCCATATGGGCATCGGCCCGGTGGCCGTGTTCGGTGCCAGCAATTTCCCGCTCGCCTTCTCGGTGGCGGGCGGCGACACCGCGTCGGCGCTGGCCGCCGGCTGCCCGGTGGTGGTCAAGGCGCACGGCGCCCATCCCGGAACTTCCGAACTGGTGGGGCGCGCGGTGCAGGCGGCCGCGCGCCAAACCGGCATGCCCGATGGCGTGTTCAGCCTGCTGTACGGGGCCGACGAACAGATCGGCGCCTGGCTGGTGGCGCACCCGCGCATCCAGGCCGTGGGTTTCACCGGCTCGCGCGGCGCCGGTGACGCGCTGGCGCGCATCGCGGCCTCCCGGGCCCGGCCGATTCCCGTGTTCGCGGAGATGAGCAGCGTGAACCCGGTGTTCGTGTTCCCGGGCGCGCTGCGCGAGCGCGCCCGGGCCATCGCCGCCGGCTTCGCGCAGTCGATGACCCTGGGCAGCGGGCAGTTCTGCACCAAGCCGGGCCTGGTGTTCCTGCTGGGCGACGAGGGGGCGGACGAGTTTCTCGACACCCTGGAGCGCCAGTTGCAGGCCACCCGCACCGCCGCGCTGCTCAGCGCCGGCATCGCCGCGCGTTATCGTCAGGCCACGCAGCAGGCCTGCGCGCGCGCCACCTTGCGAACCCTGGGCGCCGCGCCTGCCCCCGACGGCACCCGGGCCCAGGTCTTCGTGCTGGGCCCGCGCGAGTTCGCCGAGCAAGCGGCCTGGCGCGAGGAAATGTTCGGACCCGCCGCCGTGGTGGTGCGCGGCGCGAGCCCCGGGGATCTCGCCGCCCTGCTGGATGAACTGGGCGGGCAGCTCACCGCCACCGTGGTCGTCGAGCCGGGCGACCACGCCCTCGCCAGGCCCCTGATGCGCACGCTCGAGACCCTCGCCGGGCGCCTGCTCATGAACGGCTGGCCCACCGGCGTGGAAGTCTGCGAGGCCATGGTGCACGGCGGCCCCTACCCCGCCTGCAGCGATCCCCGGTTCAGCAGCGTGGGGACGCTGGCGATCCGCCGCTTCCTGCGACCCGTGTGCTACCAGAACATGGCCGAGGACCTGCTGCCGGATTGGCTGCAGCGACACACGCCCCGGGCACAGGCCCCGACAGACAAGGAAGGAGCGCGAGCATGAGCTTCGAATTCCAGGCATGCCTGGCCGTCACGGGAGCCGCGGGCGCGCTGGGCACCGTGCTGCGCGCCGAGCTGGCCCGCTCGGGGGTACGCACCCTGAGCCTGGACCTGCGCGAGCCCTCGCGGGTGCACGACAACGAGACCTTCCTGCGCTGCGACCTCGGCGATGCCGAGGCCACGATGCGCGCGCTGCAGGGAGCCGACGCGGTGGTGCATCTGGGCGGCATTTCCACGACGGCGCCCTTTGGCTCGATCCTCTCGGCCAACATCTGCGGCAGCTTCCACGTGTTCGAGGCCGCGCGCCGGCACGGCATGCGCCGCGTCGTGTACGCCAGCTCCAACCACGTGACCGGCTACTACCCTTCCAGCGAGCGTGTGCGGCCCGACATGCCGCACCGGCCCGACTCCTTCTATGGGCTGTCCAAGGCTTTCGGCGAGGACCTGGCCCAGTTGTACTGGGACAAGTACGGCCTCGAGTCGGTGGGCCTGCGCATCGGCTCATGCTACGAGCGGCCGCGGGATCGCCGCATGCTCAAGACCTGGCTGAGCCACGCGGACTTCCTGCGTCTGGTCGAGCGGGCTCTGCAGGCGCCGAAGGTCGGTCACGCCGTGGTCTATGGCGTCTCGAACAACCCCCGGAGCTACTGGGACGCCGATCCCGCGAATGTGCTCGGCTTCCGAGCGCTCGACTCCTCCGCGGCCTGTGCCGGCATGCTGTCCGGCGACGAACCCGAACCCGAGCGACAGGGCGGCGGTTTCATCGAGGTCGATGAAACCGCGCTGGGACCCTGAGAAGGAGCGTGAGCGGAAGGGCAGGTCCGCGTTCACCTGCCACATACAAGCCAAACCACGAAGAGGAGACCACCGTGTTCCAACGCATCGCATCGCCGCTGGCGAGAGTCCTCGTCGGCTCGCTGATCGGAGCCAGCGCCCTGTCCTGGGGACAGGCCGCGCAGGCGGCGCCCATGACCATCAACATCGTCGACGTCGCGGGCAACCTGGCGCTGACCCAGAAGGCCTTCGAGCAGTTCGAGAAGACCCATCCCGGCCTGGTGCACTTCACCTACTCCACCTCCCCCGCGCCGCAGCTGTTGCCGCGCATCCGCGCCATGGAACACGCGGGCCGCTCCGACATCAACATGGTGCTGACCGGCACCGACGACCTGGCCTTCGGCATCCAGCAGGGACTGTGGCAGCAACTGCTCCCGGCCCAAGCGAAGCAGCTGCCCGGCATTCCGCAGGACTACAGCCCCGGAGCCGCCCGCATGCAGGACCTGGCCAAGGGCTACGGTGTCGAGGTCGTGTACTCGCCCGCGGGCCCTCTGCTCGAGTACAACCCGCAGACGGTCAAGCATCCGCCGCGCACGCCGCAGCAACTCCTGAGCTGGTGCCAGGCGCACCCGGGCAAGTTCATCTACGCCCGCCCGAACAACTCGGGCCCCGGGCGCGCCTGGCTGATGGCCCTTCCCTATCTGCTGCACGACTCCAATCCGCGCGACCCGGTGCACGGATGGACCAAGACCTGGGCCTACCTCAAGCAACTCAACGCCTGCATCGCCTACTACCCCAGCGGCACGGGCGACGTGATGAAGGAACTCGGCCAGCAAACCCGCTGGATGACCCCCACCATCACCGGCTGGGACATCAACCCGCGCAAGCTGGGCATCGTGCCCAAGGACTTCCAGGTCCAGAAGCTCGATCACATGGTCTGGCTGAACGACGCGCAGTACATGGTGATCCCCAAGGGGCAGTCTCCCGCGCAGGTGGATATGCTCCTGCGGGTCATGCGCTACATGATGAAGCCCACGCAACAGGCGATGACCTACGACGACGGCTACTTCTATCCGGGTCCGGCGATCGCGGGGGTCCGCCTGAGCATGGCCCCGGCGAGCAGCCAGCAGGTGATCCGCGAATACGGCCGCAAGGACTATGACGCCTGGATCGCCAAGTATCCGAACAAGACGCCGCTGGACGCATCCGCGATGGTCAAGGCCTTCGAGATGTGGAATCAGCAGATCGGTGCCCTGAAGCATTGAAGCCCGGGGCGCGTGCAATGACGCACCGGCGCCCCGCGTGGCGCGGCGCCGGTGCGATCGACCTGCGGTGGGAGACAAGTCGATGAGCGGGACCGAAGATCTCGTGCTGGAAGACGTGACGAGGCACTACGAGGTGCAGGGTGGCGGAGTCCACTGCGCCCTGTCCAGGCTGAACCTGCGGGTTTCGCCGGGAGAGTTCGTGGCGCTTCTCGGGCCTTCGGGCTGCGGCAAGACCACCGCGCTGAACTGCATCGCCGGGCTGACCGAGATCAGCGCGGGCAGCATCCATGTGGCGGGACGGCGCATCGACCAGCTCACGCCGGACAAGCGCAACGTGGGCGTGGTGTTCCAGAACTACGCCTTGTTCCCCCACATGACCATTCTGGACAACGTGGCCTTCGGGCTGCGCATGCGCGGCATGCCCCGGGCGCAACGCCATGCCAAGGCCATGGACGCGATCCGCCTGGTGCAGCTCGAGCAGCATGCCCACAAGCACCCGGCCCAGCTCTCGGGAGGCCAGCAGCAGCGCGTGGCGATCGCGCGCGCCATCGTGGTGGAGCCGGACATCGTGCTGATGGACGAGCCACTGTCCAACCTGGATGCCAAGTTGCGCATCGAGATGCGCTCCGAGATCCGGCGCCTGCACGAGCGCGTGCGGCGCATCACCATCTACGTCACCCACGACCAGGACGAGGCGCTGTCCATGGCCGACAAGATCGTGGTGCTCCAGGATGGCGTGGCGCACCAGGTGGGCACTCCGCAGGAACTGTTCAGCCTGCCCCGCGACCTCGACGTGGCCCGGTTCATGGGCTATCGCACCCTGTTGCGTGGCGCGTGCCGACCAGCCGACGACGAGCAGCACCTGCAGGTCGAGGTAGGCCCTGGCTGCACGCTGCAAGGCCTGCGCATGGATCCCCGCGTGGGGGACCGCGCCGTGGTGGCCGTCCGCCCGGACGAGTTCCGCGTGGCCGGCGAGGAATCCGTCAACCTGATCGGCGGCGAGGTCCGCTCGGCCGAGTATTACGGTCGCGAGAGCCTGGTCGTGCTCGACAGCGCGGCGGGCACGATCTACGCCAAGCTGCAGGGCAGCTTCGCCATCGGCTCGCGCCTGCGGCTCCATGTTCCGGCCGATCGTGCCCTGTGCTACGCGGAGAGCGCATCGTGAAGGCGCGCAACAGGGCCTGGCTGCTGGTGCTGCCGGCCACGCTGTTCCTGCTGGGCTTTTTCGCCTACCCCATGCTGGCCGGCCTGGGAAGCTCGCTGCGCCCGACCACCCACGGATACTCGCTGCACAACTACCTGCGTTTCTTCTCGACCCCCGAGTTGCGCGACACCGTGTGGACCACCTTCCGGCTGGCGCTTCCCGCCACCGTGCTGAGCCTCGCGCTGGCGCTGCCCTGCGCGTATTTCCTGCGCCGGCCCTCGCGGGCGCAGCGCTTGAGCACCATCGTGTTCCTGCTGCCCATCACCTTCGGCTCGGTGCTGGTCGCCGACGGCATGCTGAGCTATTTCTCGAACAATGGCTGGTTCTGGCAACTGGCCTCGCTGCTGGGCATCCATGCACGGGTGGCGCTGATCCACAGTTTCGCCAGCGTGCTGATCAGCCTGGTCATCGGGGGCTTTCCCTTCGCCTTCCTGTTCCTGCTGTCCTTCATCTCGGGCATCGACCCCAACCTGGAACGCGCCGCGGCGACGCTGGGAGCGGGGCCCTGGCGCCAGTTCCGCTACGTGGTGGCGCCCCTTCTGGTGCCGGGATTGCGCATGACCGCGATCCTGGTCTTCGTGCAGTGCTTCACCGTGTTCCCCTCCGCCGTGCTGCTGGGCATCCCCGCGGGCGCGACACGCGTGATGTCCATCGCGGCCTCGCACGCCGCCTTCGAGGACTACGACTACTCCATGGGCAACGCCATCTCGGTGCTGATGGGCTTGATCCAGTTCGCCGCCGTGGGCCTGCTGCTGCTGGCCACGCGCAAGGCCTTTCGCGGCTCCTCGGCCGGGTTCAAGTGATCCCGGCCCCGTCGGTGCGGAGAATGTGGTGCAAAAGATCCTGAAATGGCTGGTGTGGGCGGTGGTCGGACTGTTCATGCTCAACATCCTGGGCATCCTGGCGACGGTGCTGGTCGATTCCTTCGCCACGCGCTGGTTCGCCACCGTGCTGCCCGAGGGATTCACGCCGTCGTGGTACGCGCAGGCCTGGAGCCAGTTCCAGCTGGGCGACGTGCTGTGGTTCACGGCGAGGATCGTCGGGCTGGTCACGCTCGGCGCGCTGGCGCTGGGGGTTCCCTGCGCCTACGCGCTGGCGCGCAGCGAATTCCCCGGCAAGCGCGCGGTCAGCCTGCTGATCATGCTGCCCATCATCATTCCCCCCGTGACCTACGGAATCCCCCTGTCCAGCGTGATGTATCGCTTCGGCCTGGTGGGCACCTTCTCCGGCGTGTGGCTGGCCAACCTGGTGCCGGCGCTGCCCTTCGTGATCCTGGTGCTGGTGCCCTTCATCGAGCAGATCGACCCGCGCCTGGAGTCGGCGGCGCGGGTGTTCGGAGCCAACCTGCCACGCTATTTCCTGCACGTGCTGCTGCCCTTGCTGGCGCCGGGCATCCTGGCGGCGGGCTTGCTGCTGCTGATCAAGACCATCGGGCTGTTCGAGCTGACCTACTTCACCTCGGGCCCCGGCACCCAGACCCTGGTGGTGGCGCTGTACTACGCGGTGTTCGGCGCCGGCGTGCGCGCCCCCCAGGCCATCGACGCCATGGCCATCGTCTACATGCTGGTCAGCCTGGCCGTGGTGATCGTCGCGCTGCAGTTCGTCAGCCCGACGCAGATGGTCAGCCGCGCCCGGCGATGAAGGCCGACCCGAGGCTCGAATTCGTCGTCGCCTGCGCCGGCGACGGGGTGGTGCAGCGCTGGGCGCTGCACGGCGCGAGCGGCCGCCTGGAATGCCTGCAGCAGCTCGACTGCGCCGGCCCGGTGGCTCCGCTGGCCTGGGATCGCGAGCGCCGCAGCCTGTACGCTGCGCTGCGCGGCGAGCCCTATGCCCTGCTGCGCATGCGTGTTCAATCCGACGGCAGCCTGAGCCATGCGCAACGCCGCGAGCTGCCCGCGGACATGGCCTATGTCGGGCTGGACGGCAGCGCGGAGGGCCTGCTGTGCGCCTCCTACACCATGGGCTGCATCGCCTGGGTGCGCGACGCCGGCGTCGAGGTCCTGCCCACGGACGGGCCCGCCCATGCCTGCGTGGCGCTCGGGGGCGGGCGCCTGCTGCTGGCCACGCAGACCGTCGAGGGCAGCCTCCTGTGCCTGGCGGCGGACGATCCCGGGCTTGCACTGGCGCGGCGGCGCGTGCAGCGCCTGCGCCTGCATGCCCAGGCCAGCCCGCGCCACGTCGCCGTCGCCGGGGACCTGGTGTTCATCGACAATGAGGAGCACGGCGTGATCGACGTGTGCCGCTACGACCCCCTGGCGAATGCGCTGCGACCGCTGTTCAGCAGCGAGCTCGGCCACGCCATCGACGGTCGCCCCTGGTATGCCGACATCCGTTGCGACGCCGAAGGCGCCTGGCTCTGGCTGAGCGAGCGCAGGCAAGGCATGGTGCACGGCCTGCGCGTGGACCTGCGGGGGAGCCGACTGGTGCCCACCGCCAGCCTGCCGGTGCCGGCCACCCCTCGCGCCATCGCCGCCCACGGCGACTGGCTGCTGTGCTGCGGGGAAACCGCCGACGCGCTCAGCCTGCATGCGCGCGGGGCCGACGGCCGTTGGCACGAGCGCGCCCGCGTGAACTGCGGGGCGCGCCCGATGTGGGTCGAATTCCTGCTCCCGCCGACGCGCAGCGCGGGGCAGTTGCTACTGGAGGATGGCTGATCATGGAACAACAAGCCCAGCTCGTGCGCATGCACGAGACGGACAACGTGGCGGTGGTCGCCACGCGTTCCGGCCTGCCGGCGGGCGCGCGCGTCGACGAGGGCCTGGTGCTGCGCGAGGCCGTGCCCCAGGGGCACAAGGTCGCGCTGCGGCGCATCGAGGCCGGCGAGGCCGTGCGGCGCTACGGCGTGGCCATCGGCTACGCGCTGTCCGCCGTCGAGGCCGGCTCATGGGTGCACGAGGGCCTGCTGCGCATGCCCGAGGCGCGCGCGCTGGAGCAGCTGCCCGTGGCCACCGAACTGCGCGGCGCGGCGCCGCTTCCCGGCAAGTCCTTCCTGGGATACCGCAACGCCGACGGCAGCTGCGGCACACGCAACCTGTTCGCCATCACCACCACCGTGCAATGCGTGGCCGGGGTCGTGGCGCAGGCGGCCGAGCGCATTCGCCGCGAGTTGCTGCCACGCTTTCCCAACGTGGATGGCGTGGTCGCGATCGACCACGCCTACGGCTGCGGCGTGGCCATCGACGCCCCCGATGCGCAGGTGCCGATCCGCACCCTGCGCAACCTGGCGCGCAATCCCAATTTCGGCGACGAGGTGATGGTGGTCAGCCTGGGCTGCGAGAAACTGCAGCCCGAGCGCCTGCTCCCGCCCGGCAGCATCGCGCTGCGTGACGAACGCGATGCGCGGGCGCAGGATGCGCCCTCCGGCCTGCACGTGCTGCGCCTGCAGGACCCCGCGCACGGCGGCTTCTCGGGCATGCTCGACGCCATCGTCGCGGCCGCCGAGCCGCACTTGCGGCGCCTGGATGCACGCCGGCGCGAACCCCTGGATCTGTCGGGCCTGGTGGTGGGAGTGCAATGCGGAGGCAGCGACGCGCTTTCCGGGGTCACGGCGAACCCGGCACTCGGCCATGCGGTGGACATGCTGGTGCGCGCCGGCGCCACGGTGCTGTTCTCCGAGGTCACCGAGGTGCGCGACGGCGTGGCGCTGCTGACCGCACGCGCGCGCGACGCCGAGGTCGCGCGGCGCCTCGTGGCCGAGCTCGACTGGTACGACGCCTACCTGCGGCGCGGGGGCGCCGACCGCAGTGCCAACACGACCCCTGGAAACAAGGCGGGCGGCCTGTCCAACATCGTCGAGAAGGCGATGGGCTCGATCGTCAAGTCGGGCACCCTGCCCATCGACTTCGTGCTCGGCCCCGGCGAGAAACTCGCTCCCGGGCAGCGCGGCCTGGGCTTCGCCGCCACCCCGGCCAGCGATTTCGTCTGCGGCACCCTGCAGGCGGCCGCGGGCATGAACGTACATGTGTTCACCACCGGCCGCGGCACGCCCTACGGGCTGGCCGCGGTGCCGGTGATCAAGGTGTCCACGCGCAGCGAGCTCGCCGAGCAGTGGCCCGACCTGATCGACCTGGACGCCGGGCCCATCGCCCGCGCCGAGCGCAGCATCGCCGAGGTCGGCGAGCAGATCTTCGCCTGCATCGTCGAGGTCGCCAGCGGGCAGCGCCGCACCTGGGCCGAGCGCTGGAATCTGCACAACGCGCTGACCTTGTTCAATCCCGCGCCGATCACCTGAGGCCGTGCCTCAGCCGCCATAGCCGTGGCCGCGCCGCGCCTGCGGCCGGGGCCCCACGTACTTCGCGTAGGCCGCGATCCAGTCATGGCGGATGTCGTATTGCGCCTGCGCCAGGGACAGGCGCCCGCGGCACACCAGGGCGTGCAGGCGGTTTTCCAGACGGTCCTTCGCGTAGCTGCCCCAGCCGCCGATCACATGGTGGGGCTCGGGCCAGAGGTTGCGGGGCGAGTCCGGGGAGCCCCCCAGCTCCAGGCTGATCAGGTGGTCCTCCTCGTAATCACGCAGGCGACGATCCGTGTAGCCGTAGGCCCGGATGCCCTCGCGCTTGAGTCGCTCGGTGTAGCGCTCGGGTGGGCGGATGCCGCGCGTGTAGCCCGGCACGCAGATGGTCGAGCGGATATTCGCCTGCGTGACCTGCGGATTGAGGGCTCCGGGCGTGATCGTGGGTTGCGGCTCGGCGCTGCTGGCGGGGAACACGACGCCGTAGTGCCCCTGCGCGCCCTCGACCCCGCCGGCATCGGAGCGGCGCCAGCTCGCCTGCGCGGGCTGCACGGCCAGCGCCGCGAACAGCAGCACGCAGGCCATGGTGCCCCAGCAAGCTTGGTCTCGACGGGACATGGGAGAGAAGTTCGGGTTCAAGTTCTTCCTCGGTTCGAGCTTCGGGCCTCGCATGCTATCGGCAGGCGCTGCCCGGTGGCTCACCAGCGACGGGTCTTGATGAAATCGACCAGGGCCCGCAAGGCCGGCGGCAGCTGGCGCTGGCCCGGGTAGTACAGGAAGGGGCCTGTGAAACTCGGCCACCAGGGCGCCAGCACCGGCTCGAGCTCCGCGCGCGCGAAATACGGGGCCAGCCAGTCCTCGAACAGGTACACGATGCCCACGCCCGCACAGGCGGCGTCCACCGCGAGGTCGGTGGCGCCTCCGATGCCCACCAGCAGCGGCCCCTGGGGCTCGAGGCGCAGGACCTCGCCGTCCCGCGCGAACTCCCAGGCCGGCGTGGCCCCGCTGGAAAATCGCCCGCGCAGACACGCGTGGCCCAGAAGGTCACGCGGATGTCGCGGCCTCCCCGCGCGGCGCAGGTAGGCGGGCGAGGCGGCGGCGGCGAAGCGCTGGCGGGCCGGGCCGATGGGCACCGCCACCATGTCCTGCTCCAGGCGCTCGTCGTAGCGAATGCCCGCGTCGCAGCCTTCGGCCAGGATGTCCACGAAGCGGTCCTCGGCGCGGATTTCCAGGCGAATGTGGGGGTAGGCAGCCAGGAACTCGGGCAGGATGCGCGGCAGCACCAGGCGCGAGGCCGCCACGGGAACATTCAGGCGCAGCGTGCCGGCGGGCTGGTCGGCCGAGGCATGGGCCTGTTCCAGGGCGCTGCCGATCTGCTCCAGCGCGGGAGCCAGGCGGCGCAGCAATTGCTGGCCCGCCTCGGTGGGCGCGACGCTGCGCGTGGTGCGATGCAGCAGACGCAGGCCCAGGCGTGTCTCCAGCCTGCGCACGGCCTCGCTGAGACTGGATGCGCTGGTTCCGCGCGCTCGCGCGGCGTCCCGAAAGCCCCCGGCACGGGCGACCGCGGCGAAGGCGCTGAGATCGTCGAGCCTGGGTTCTAGATGGGGATCCATTGTTCGCTTTTCCGCACAGGCTGTGCATGGTAGTACGGCTAGTCGAACACTTCGAGGCCTTCTAGAGTTTGCGCATCGCCATCCAGGAGGCTTCCCATGACTTCAACGAATGCACCTTCCGACTCCCCGCGCTACCGTCTCGGCAGCCGCGAGGTCCCGCGCATGGGCTACGGCGCCATGCAACTGGCCGGCCCCGGCGTGTTCGGGCCGCCCGCCGACCCGCGGGCCGCGCTGGACCTGCTGCGCGAGGTGGCGGCCGCCGGCGTGGAACATATCGACACCAGCGACTTCTACGGACCGCACATCACCAACCAGCTGATCCGGGAGGCCCTGCATCCCTACGCCGACTCGCTGACCCTGGTGACCAAGATCGGAGCGCGACGCGGGCTGGGCGGATCCTGGGAGCCGGCCTTCTCCACCGAGGAATTGCGCGGCGCGGTGCACGACAACCTGCGCAACCTGGGCCTGGAGTGCCTGGAGGTGGTCAATCTGCGCCTGATGTTCGACAGGCACGGCCCGGCCGAGGGCCCCATCGAGCAGCCGCTGCTGGCCCTGGAGCAGATGCGGCGCGAGGGCCTGGTGCGCCATATCGGCCTGAGCAACGCGACGCCCGCGCAAGTGCGACTTGCGCGCTCGATCACCGAGCTGGCCTGCGTGCAAAACCATTACAACCTCGCCCACCGGAACGACGATGCGCTGGTCGACGAACTGGCCGCGGCAGGCATCGCCTACGTGCCCTATTTCCCGTTGGGAGGCTTCACGCCCCTGCAGTCGAGCACCCTGACGGAGGTGGCGCGCGAGCTGGGCGCCACGCCCATGCAGGTGGCGCTGGCCTGGCTGCTGCAGCGCTCGCCCAACATCCTGCTGATCCCGGGGACGGCCTCCAGCGCGCATCTGCGCGAGAATCTCGCGGCCTCGCGGCTGCGCCTGGACCCCGGCAGCCTGCGACGGCTGGACGCCATCGCGGGCCATGGAGGGAATCAGAAGCTGTAGCCCACCGCCAGGGTGTAGATCACCGGATGGAAGTTGATGTCCGTGCTGGACTGCGAGGTCACGATCCGCGGGCTGACCTGCGCGGGCGAGTAGGAGGTCACCGTCAGGGTGCTCTTGACGTCCGCGATGGCCACCGTGCCCACCACCGACCAGTGCTGATCGATATGGTAGGTCAGGCCCACGTGGGCCGCCGGCCCCCAGGAGTCCGACAGGCTGAGCTCGGTGGGCCCCAGCGCGTTGGTCAGCGGGGTCAGGGCCTTGGTGTTGGCGAAGCGCGTGTAGTTCAGGCCGAGGCCGACGAAGGGGTCCCAGCGCGAGCGCGTGGTCAGCGGGTGCCAGTTGAAGAACACGGTCGGCGACAGCACGTCCACGTCGGCGATGCGCGTTCCCGGGGAGATGCCCAGCAACGCCCAGTTCGCCCCCTTCGCCGCGGTATGCACGGTGGGCGGCGCCCCCAGAGCCAGCTCCACGCTCCAGCGGTCGGTGATGTTGTGCACGAAGCCCAGGCCCAGCGTGGTGGCGTTGCCGATGTCCAGGTTCAGCCCGGGCGGGGTGTTCAGGCCGTGCAGGTCGCCCAGCGAGGCGTGGTTCTGCAGGTCGGCCACGCCGGCGTAGATGGTGTTCTCGCCGGCCCCACCCAGGGTGTCGGCATGGGCGCAGGCGCCCGCGAGGGCCGCGCCCGCGACGAGCAGCGAGGCCGCGGCGGCGCGCAGGGCGGGCGGGCAAACACGCGCGCCGGCGCGATCGGACAGTTGGCGGATCATGCGGGGAGTCTCCAGAGAGGTGGGACCGGAAGGCGTGCGGAGGGCGTCAGGACACCCAGCCGAAGCTGCGCAGCTGCGCCAGCGTGGCGTTGGCGATCACCTGGTATCCGGCCGGGGTCGGGTGCACGGTGTCGGCGAACAGCCAGGAGCCCAGGTTGGAGGTGCTCGCGCCGTAGCTCGTCGCGGGAGTGCCCACATTGCACAGCAGGGAGGACTGCACCACGGCGATGTTGCACCAGGGCGTGCTGACGTTGGTGAACCCGAAGCTCGCGGGGCTGGCGATCTCCTGGTTGAGCAGCGCGAAGCCGTCGATCATCTTCACCGGCTGGCCCTGCAGGTCGTTGAGCAGGCGCTGGTTGAACACCTGCACCAGGTTGGACAACAGGTAGCAGGCGGTCTGCGGGTTCTGGTTGTTGCAGGTGGTGCCCCCGGCCAGGCTCTGGCCGAAGGGAGTGAGCGAGGAATCCGGCAGGGTATAGACCATGACGTAGCGCCCGCCGTGGCTCAGGATGCTCCGGACCACGCCGGCCAGCTCGTCGGCGGCCACGCCCACGGTCGCCTGGGCGGTTGCCACCGCGGTGGCCTGCGGGACGCCCTGGCCCACGGCGGTCTGCACGGCGCTGAGGGCCGTGAAGATGTCGTTGTTGCCCGCCAGCACCGAAACCAGCTGCGAGCTGTTGAAGGAGCCGAACTCGCCGAGGTAGTTCTGCAACTGCTGGGTGACCGGGAAGGTCAGCGCGCCGGTGCTGTTGCCGATGCCGACGGGGTTGGCGACCATCGAGCCGCCCTGGGCGTAATCGGTGCAGTTCTCGGGGCTTCCGGTCGGCGCGCTATTGAAGGCGCAGGTGGCCGCGGCCTGCGAGGGGGCCGGCCCCGAGGGCGTGACGAAGGTCGTCGTGCCGCCGGAGGTGTAGCCGACCACGTTGGGCGTGAGGCTCAGCCCCAGGGTCTGGGCCAGGTCTCCGGTCCAGTTTCCGCTGGCCGCGCCGTTCACGGTGAACTGCCCGCCGTCCGCGAAGGGCAGGCTGAGCGGCGGGATCAGCGCGTGGTAGGTGCTCCAGGCCGCCAGCGTATAGGCGCCGTCGTCCGACAGGCTGTCGCCGAAGACCACGAAATTCTTGAAGCCCCCGGTGGGACCGGTGCTCGGGGCGGTGCTTGCCGCATTGACACTGGCCACCGTGGACAGCGACGGAGCGCTCGGGTTGCCGCCGCCGCCGCAACCGGCCATCAGCAGCGCGGCGCCTGCGGCGACCGCGAAGGTAATTCCCCTGTTCATTGACATTTCTCCACGGGAGAAGCAGAAGCACCGGAAAAAAGGAACGACCGTTCGTTCCAATCCTGTTTCGGATGCGACTCTACGCCGGGGACATCGTCGCCATAAGTCGGGTTTTCCCGCGTAGCTGTGACAAACGCCTGCTCGCCTGCTCGCCGGCGCCGCGAGGCTTGCAGGCGCAGGGTATCAGCGCGTGGGCGTCGCCTGCAGGGTCCTAGGGTTGATCCCGACATACGCACCGGGGTACCCGACGCGCGCGTCTCGCGGGCGCCGGGGGGGGCGGGCCGGGCAACGCCCGGCCCCGGGGGTATTCACACCCCCTCGACGATCACCACCGTCCTGCGCGCCGAGCGCCGGCTGATGCCCAGCGCCTGCTGGTACTCGGGGGACTCGTAGAAGGCCCGGGCCTTCTCGACCGAGGGGAAGCGCACCACCACCAGACGCGAGGGACTCCACAGCTCCGATTCCTTGAGGGTCATGTCGCCTCCGCGCACCACATACTCGCCTCCATGCTGCTCGGCCAGGGGCCTGGCCTTGCGCTTGTATTCCTCGTAGGCCTCGGGGTCGGTGAGCTGGGTGTCGGCGATCAGGTAGGCAGCCATGGCGGTTCTCGTGATGGGGGCCGAGGCGGCACCTCGTGCGCCGCCCCTGCGCCGACTATAGACGCCATGCGCCGACGAGCAGGCTGTTGAAATACCGGAGGGGGTCGCCCCCTCCGGTATTTCAACAGCCTGCTACAGGCCCGTGAAACGCCGGACCACGCGGAAATACAGGCGATCGGGCAGCAGACGCAGCAAGCGCAGCCACAGCGTGAAGCGGCGCGGGAAGTGGATGTCGAAGCTCCCCCGCGCCCAACCCCGCAGCATGCGCGAGGCGGCCTGCTCGGGGCGCAGCAAGGCGGGCATGGCGAAACCATTGCCCGCCGTCAGCGGCGTGTCGACGAAACCTGGGTTGACCACGCTGACGCCGATGCCCAGGGGGCGCAGGTCCAGGTACAGGGTCTGCGCGAGGTTGATCAGCGCCGCCTTGGTCGGCCCGTAGGCCAGCGCCTGCGGCAGGCCGCGCCAGCCGGCCACGCTGGATACCAGGCTGAGATGCCCGCGCCCCTGCGCGAGCAGCAGCGGCAGCACGACGTCCAGCCACCGCAGCGCGCCGCGATAGTTGATCTCGTCGTGGGCCAGGGCGCTGGCCAGGTCGAAGTGGGTGGCGCGCTGGGGAGCGTAGGTGCCGGCGCAGTAGACGACCAGGTCGAGCTGCCCGAACTCCACCCGCAGGCGATCCGCGGCGGCCGCCAGCGCGGCCTGGTCGCGCACGTCCAGCGGCAGAGCGAGGGCTCCCTGCACGCTCGCCAGCGCGGCGGCATTGCGCGCCGAGACGGCCACGCGCGCGCCGCGCGCGAGCAGCTCGCGCGCCAGCGCCGCGCCGATGCCGCTGGAAGCGCCGACGATCCACACGCGTTGGGCCGACCAGTCGCGAATCACGGGGTTGCAGGCCATCGGGGACTCCGGCGGTACAGGCGCCCTCAAGGCTTGTGGAAGGAGATGAAAATGCTGGCGACCCGGATGCCGAACTTGCTCATGTTTGTGCGGTTGAGCAACACATGCTTGTTCATCAGGTACATCCAGTCATCCATGTGCACGTCGTAGGTCCGCCCGTCGACCGGCAGCGCCAGGGTGTAGCTCCAATGGAAGGCGTTGCCTTCGGCATAGCCGGCGGCCGTGCCCACCACGTCGCCGGCGCCACCTTCGTAGCGTCGCTGCGGCCCCGAGCCGGGAAGCCGGCGCAGATGCCAGATGCGCTCGGAGCGGGTGCCGTCGCTGTACAGGAAATGTTCGGTCAGCGTGCCCTGGTCGCCTTTCCAATCGCCGACCATGTCGACGTGGAAGCGCTTGATGACCTTGCCGGAGCGGTTGAACACCAGGCCCTCCGCGGTCAGCGGGCCGTTGAAATAGTTCTCCAGCGCGAGTTCGGGCTTCTGGCCCTGGTAGTCGGCCGGTGTCACGCTCGCGCAACCGGCCAGCAGGCCGGCGGCCAGCAAGGTGCCCGCGGCAAGGCGCAGGGGCTTCAGCCAGGCGATCATCATGCATTTCTCCTTGTCGAGTCCAGCAGGAACGCGGGGTCGCGCGCGGCGGGGCGCATCCACCCCTGCCACAGCATCCACCCCGAAAGAAGCTTGAGCGCGCAGGGCAGCAGCGCGTAGGCGACCACCAGCGCCGGCAGCGCCCCCGTCGCCGGCGTGCCCGGGCGATAGCCCAGCACGGACAGCAGGGGCAGGGCCAGGCCCGCGGCCAGCGCCAGGGTGAACTTGGCGGCCAGGCTCCACAGGCCGAAGTACGCCCCCTCGAGCCTGCCTCCATGGCCCAGGCTGCGGATCAGGCCGGCCAGCAAGGCGGGCGGCACGATGAGATCCGAGCCCAGCGCCAGCCCGCAGGCCACGCACAGCGCGGCGTAGCCCAGGCGCTGCCCGGGTTGCAGGCCGGCGGCCCAGGCAAAGCTGCACACGGTGAGGCCGATGCCGACCAGCCAGCTCGGCGCGGCGCCAAGACGGCGCACGACGCGCAGCCACAGCGGAACCCCGGCGGCGGCGGCCGCGAAATACAGGAGCAGGTAGGCCCCGGCCCATTGCGGCGCCCCGATGCGGTCGCGCACGAAAAACAACACCAGCGTGGCGGGGATCGAAGCCGCCACGCCGCTGGTCACGTAGGTGGCGAGCAGGCTGCGAAAGGCCGGGTGGCGCAGCGGCTCGACGACGGCGCGAAGCCCGGCGATGGCGCCGGGGCGCGGCGCGAACTGGCTGGGCAGTTCCACCCCGCGCAGCAAGGCCAGCGCCAGGCCCAGGCTGAGCGCGAATCCCAGGGTGAACACACTGGCGCCTCCCGCCTGGGTGGCGGCGGCGGCCGCGAGCACCCCGCCCAGGCCCAGCGCCTCGCGCCAGGCGAACACGCGCGCGCGGGCGGTCTCGCCCTGCCCCAGCGCCGCCCCCCAGGCCTGGTGGGCGACCCCGGCCGCGGTGCCGCCGGCCTGGGCCAGCCACAGGGCCGCGACAAAGGCCCCGGCGAAGGCCGCGGTGCCGACGCCCCGGCCAAGCCAGTCAGGTAGTGCCATCAGCACGGCGAAGCCGGCGAGGGAGACCAGGCTTGCCGCGGCGATGAGTTCCCAGGCCCGCCTGCGCGCGAGCATGCGATCGGCCAGCCGACCCAGCGCCGGATCGACCAGGGCATCGGCCAGGCGGGTGCCGAGCAGCAGCACGCCGAGCAGCCCGAGGGGCAGGCCGTGGCGCGTGCCGTAGTAGGCGGGCAGGAACACGTACAGGGGCAGCGCGACGAAATTCAGCGGGAACTGGACCGCGCCGTAACGCGCCAGCAGCGCGGGCGAGGGATCGCGCGGATCCTCGGGTGAGGGATTCACCGCGTCGGCTCCACACCGGCCAGCAGGGCGCGGCGCAAGGCCGGTTCGCTGCTGCGCGCGGACAACCAGATGGAAAAGAAGGCCTGGGCGAAATCCCGCCCCTCGATGCTGCCGACGGGCCGACCGTCGAACAGGAAGCGCGTGCGCGCGCCCGAAGGCGTGCCGGGCAGGTACAGGCCGAGCAGCGTGTCGCCGGCACGCACGTCGGGAAACACCGCGCGCATGCGTGCGCGCCAGGCCCGAAGCTGCGCCGGGCTGCCCAGGCCGAGCCGGGCGATCAGCTCGGCCGACTTGTCGGCGATGTCGGCCCCGCGCAGGCTGCGTGCATAGCGCAGCTCCAGCGCGAAGGGCTGGGCGCCGAGATGGTCGGAATCCAGCCCTTCGGGGCCTACCCACAGCCAGGCACGATAGATGTCCAGCCCCCACCAGCGCAGCTCGGCGCTGCCGCTCAGGCGGGCAGCGCCCAGGGCGCGCTCCACGCTGGGCGGGACTGGGTGCGGTGGGTCGGCACGACAAGGCACCGAGGCCCAGGCCAGCCAGCCCGCGCCCGCGAGCAGCGCGACCCGTCGCGCCGACGGCTCAGGCCGGGCGGCGCAGGGTGAACTGGACGACATCGATGCTGCCATGCGCGAAGCCGGCCTCGCAATAGGCCAGGTAGAAGTCCCACAGAAGTTCGAAGCGGCGATCGAAGCCCTGCTCGCGCACCGCGGGCAGTCGGGCCAGGAATCGCTCCCGCCACTGGGCCAGCGTGCTGGCGTAGTCGGCGCCGAAAGCGTGGCTGGCCAGCAGCTCCAGGCCGGCCCCGCGTGCCTGCTCGACGAAGGCGCTGCGACTGGGCAGCATGCCGCCCGGGAACACGTAGCGCTGGATGAAGTCTGTGCCGCGCCGGTAGGTCTCGAACAAGGCCTCGTCGATGACGATGGTCTGGATGCAGGCGCGCCCGCCGGGCCGAAGCAGCTCCGCGACGCTGCGGAAATAGGTGGGCCAGTAGGCCTCTCCCACGGCCTCGAACATCTCGATGGAGGCGAGCGCGTCGAAGCCCCCCGCGGGCGCCAGTCGCCGCGCGTCGCGGTAATCGCACAGGTGCACCCGGGCCAGCTCCTCCAGCCCGGCGCCGCGCAGGCGCGCCTGCGCGAACTCCAGCTGTCGCTGGGACAGCGTGATGCCGTCCACCTGCAGGCCGGCGCGCGCCGCGGTCTCGGCGAAGCCTCCCCAGCCGCAACCCAGCTCGACCACGTGCTGGCCGGGGCGCGGCTGCAGTTCGCCCAGCACGCGGTCGATCTTGGCCTGTTGCGCCTGCTCCAGGCTCATGCCGGGCTGCGTGAACAGCGCCGAGGAATAGTTCATGCCGGGATCCAGCCACAGCCGGTAGAAGTCGTTGCCGAGGTCGTAGTGGGCATGGATGTTGTCCCGGCTGCCACGCCGCGTGTTGCGCCGCAGCAGGAGGTGGCGCAGGCGCGCCATCAAGGTGCCCAGCGGGCTGCCATGCAGCGCCCGCTCCACCACGGCGCGGTTGGCCAGCAGCAGACCGAGCAGGGCCGGAAGGTCCGGGCTGCTCCACTGGCCACGGAAATAGCCCTCGGCGAATCCGATGTCCCCGCGGCGCAGCACGGCGCCGAACACGGCCCAGTCGTGCACCTGCGCCTGCGCCTGCAGATGGTCGGACTCGCCCTGTCCCAGCGACAGCAGGCGGCCGTCGGGCAGGCGCAGCTCGAGGCGCCCGTGGCGCAGCTTGCGCAACATGGCCAGCACGCTGCGCGCCGCCAGCGGCACGCCGGCGGGACCTCGGCGAGGCAGGGAGGCGGCGCCGCCGTGCAGGGCGCCTGTGCGAGAGGAGTCGGAGCGGGCGTTCATGGTGTGAGGGGATCTCGGGAGGCCTGGGGCCTGGAAAAAAAGGGCACGCGCTTGCGCCACAGGCCCAGCGCCTGCCAGTGGATGCGCGCGATGACCCCGAAGCTGTGCAGGGGATGCGTCAGCAGCGCGCGCCGAGCCGAGCCGGGCGTCAGGGGCTGCAGGCTGCCGGCGATGCTGGTGCGCAGCAGGGGCCCCAGGGCATCGTCGTGGTCCACGCGGGCGACCACGCGCTCGGTGCCGTCGCGGGTGCAGCGCAGGAAACGGAAGCGGTAGCCGCCCTCGATGCGGCAAAAGGGCGACACATGCATGGCCTTGTCGGCGCGCAGCTCCTCGCCCCAGGCCACGCCGCCCGCGGCGCCGGAACGCAGCACGTAGCAGTGGCGCTCGCCAAAGGTGCTGTTGACCTCGGCCACCACGGCGGCCAGCGAACCGTCCGCGCGGTGGCAATACCAGAAGCTCACCGGCTTGAACACGTAGCCCAGCACGCGGGCGAAGGTCTGCAGCCAGATCTCGCCCTGGGCGTCGTGCACGCCTTGTTCGCGCAGCAGGCCCTCGATCCAGGCCAGGCTGTCCTCACCACCCTCGCCATGGTCGGCGTCGTGAAAGCTCAACCAGGCGGGGCGATTGCGCGCGATCGCCAGCCTGGCCTCTCCCCGCGCCAGCGCCCGCATGGGAAGCAGGAGAAAGAACACGCGGTAGGCGAAGGCATGGCGAGCCGGGCGCAGGCGCGTGTGGTGCACCACGCCGCGGCCGATCAGCGCGTCGCTCATGCCAGCAGCTCCAGGACTTCTTCGAAGCCGCGCGAGGCGTGTGCCCGCTGCTGGTCCAGCCAGGCCTGGGCGGCGGCCCGCCCGGCTCGCAGGCCGTCCTCGTGAAAGCCGTGGCCGCACCAGGCTCCGCAGAAGTAGCTGCGACGCCGGCCCTGCAGCGCCGGCACCCTGGCCTGCGCGGCGATGGCGGCGGCGTCGAACACCGGATGGGCGTAGTGCATTTCCTGCAGCACCTGGGCCGGATCGGGCTCGCGCAAGGGGTTGAGGGACACCAGCAAGGGGCGCTTGAAGGGCACGGGCTGCAGCTTGTTGATCAGGTAATGCAGGCACACCGAGGAGGCCTCGGCGGCTTCCGAGCCCTCGCCGCGGGGCTGCCCGCTCTCGAAATTCCACGCCGCCCAGGCCTTGCGGCTGCGTGGCAGCAGCGCGGCGTCGGTGTGCAACAGGGCGCGGTTGGATTGATAGCGCACGGCACCCAGCACCTCGCGCTCGGTGTCGTCGGCATCGACCAGCAGCTCCAAGGCCTGGTCGCTGTGGCAGGCCAGCACCACGTGGTCGAACCATTCGGTGCCGGCGTCGGTGCTCACTTCCACGCCCACCTCGTAGCGCTTGACCCTGCGCACCGGGCAGTGCAGCCGGGTGTCGGGCAGTTGCTCCACGATGCGCTGCACGTAGCGACGGGCGCCGCCGCGCACCGTGAACCACTGGGGCCGGCCCTCGACCTGCAACAAGCCGTGGTTGTGGCAGAAGCGCACCATCGAAGCCAGGGGAAACTCCAGCATGCGCCGCGCCGGGCAGGACCAGATGCAGGCGACCATCGGCAGCAGGTAGTCCTGCACGAAGGCCTCGCCATAGGCCCCGTCGCGCAGGAACTGGCCCACGCTGCGCTGCTCGCCCCGCAGGCCCGCCTGCGCCAGCGCCGTGGCCTCGCGGTTGAAGCGCAGGATGTCGCGCAGCATGCCCCAGAACCGCGGGCGCAGCAGGTTGGCGCGCTGGGCGAACACGGTGTCCAGGCTGGAGCCGCTCCACTCCAGGCGGGCGCCCCCCTGCAGGGGCCGCTGCACGGAAAAGGACATGTCCGACTTCGCCAGCTCCACGTCGAGTTCGGCGAACAGCCCGAGCAACCCCGGATAGGTGCGCTCGTTGAGCACCAGGAAGCCGGTGTCCACCGGGTAGCTGATGCCGTCCACGGTGGCATCCACGGTGTGCACATGGCCGCCGAAATGCGAGCCCGCCTCGAATACCGTGAGCCGGGCATGGTCTTTCAGCGCCCAGGCGGCGGCCAGCCCGGCGATGCCGCTGCCGACGATGGCGACCCTGGGTTGCTGCTCGCCGCGATCGCGGCGCGAGGGGTTCGGCTGGGACATGGTTGCGCTCGAAGGGGAATGGAGGGGCCTGCCTTGCATACGCTGCGCGAGCCGCAACGGATTCAGGATTCCCGTGCGGGATGCCTTTCCTGCGCATTGTCGCATGTTTGTCCAGGACAGATGCAGGATGCACTGGGTCATTCTGCACACAATCCCATGTTTGTCATGGACACGCGCGCCATACCCTCGACGCAAAATCTTGCAATCCCCATGCCGGGGCGCTCGCAAACCCCTAGACTGCGGGTTCACCATGAGCCTGCTGCTGTTCAAGATCGCGATCACCCCGCTGCTGGTCCTCGGCGCGACCCTGCTGCAGCGACGCTTCGGGGGGTCCATCGGCGGGCTGCTGACCGGCCTGCCGCTGACCTCCGCGCCGCTGTCGGTGTTCCTGGCGGTGCAGAACGGCCCCGATTTCGCTTCGCGCGCGGCGGTGGGCACCCTGCTGGGACTGACCGGCACGGCCGGTTTCTGCGCGACCTATGCGCGCGCCGCGCGGGGGCGCCGCTGGGCCCCCGCCCTGCTGCTGGCAAGCCTGGCCAGCGGATGCCTGTTCCTGGTGCTGGCACGCCTGCCCCAGCGCCCCGGCATGGCCGCCGCGATGGTGTTTCCGGCCCTGGTGGCGCTGGCGCTGCTGGCGGGCCGGCAGGGACCGATCCTGCAGACGCCGCACCCCTGGTGGGACCTGCCGGCGCGCATGGCCTTCGCCCTGGCCGTGGTGCTGGGCATCACGGCGGCCTCGCTGCACCTGGGCCCCACCTGGAGCGGCATGCTGGCCGCGCTTCCGGTGCTGTCGGCGACCATGGGGGGTTTCACGCACCGGCAGGCGGGCCCCGAGGCGGCACGCGCCCTGCTGCGTGGCATCATCGTCGGCTGCCTGGGAGCCGCCACCTTCAACCTGGTCGTGGCGCTGTGGCTGCAGCGCGGCGGACTGCCGGGCGCCTACTTCCTGGCCATGGTCGGCGCCCTCAGCGCCGCCGCGCTGGGCCACGTCGCCTTCGCCTCGGGCGGCGGCGCCGCGCAGTTGCTGCGCGGAGTGTTCAGGCGCGCCTGAAAGGGCTATCCTGGGCGCGGCGAACATCATCGTGTCGCGCAATGGGAGATCCGCGCCATGGACCCGCAGTCACGAGCCAAGGTCTGCCTGTTCGAGGCCATCGTCGCATCGCACGACGACGCCATGGTCAGCCTCACGCCCGACGGGCGGGTCAGCAGCTGGAATCCCGCCGCGCAGCGCCTGTTCGGGCACTCGGCACCCCAGGCGCTGGGGCAGCCGATCGAGGCGCTGCTGGTGCAGCACAACCCGCCCCTGCCGGGTCGCGACTCCGAGGCCGTGAAAGCCCTGAGTTCCCCGGCGCTGGTGCGCGGTGCGGGGGGCACCCTGATCTCGGCGCTGGTGACACGGCGCCCGCTGCAGGATTCCCGGCTTGGCGCCGTGGGCACGCTGGTGACGGTGCATCCGCTGCGCCAGGCCCTGTCCGCGGTCCAGGAGTCCGGGCCCAGGACGCAGCCGATCAATGTGTACGAATCCCTGGTCGAGTCCACCGACGACGCCATCGTCACCAAGACCCTCGGGGGCATCGTGCTGAGCTGGAATCCCGGGGCCCAGCGCATCTTCGGCTACAGCGCGGCGGACATGATCGGCGAGCCGATCACCAAGCTGATCCCGGTGGAGCGCCTGCACGAGGAGGAAATGATCCTGCAGCGCATCGCCGACGGCGAACGCGTCGAGCATTTCGAGACCGTGCGCGTGCACCGCGACGGTCACCTCGTGCACGTCTCCGTGACCATCTCCCCGCTGCGCGACGCCGCCGGACGCATCGTCGGCGCGTCCAAGATCGCGCGCGACATCGGCGAACGCATCCGGGCCGCGCAGACCATCTGGCGCCAGGCCAACCAGGACACGCTGACCGGGCTTCCCAACCGCCATGCCTTCGGCCAGCGCCTGGGCCTGGAGGCCCAGCGCGCGCAGCGCGACCAGCTCGCCTTCGCCCTGCTCTACGTGGATCTCGATCACTTCAAGTCGGTCAACGATTCGCTGGGGCATGGGGCTGGCGATGCGCTGCTGGGCGCGGTGGCCGAGCGCCTGCGCTCGGCGCTGCGCGCCTCCGACGTGCTGGCTCGCCTGGGCGGCGACGAGTTCAGCGTGCTGCTGCCCGCGCCGGCCGATGCGCGCACGGCGCGCCGGGTCGGCGTCAAGCTGCTCGAGGCGCTGGCCTCCCCCTTCCCGATCGACGGCCATGCCATCCATATCTCCGCCAGCATCGGCCTGGCGGTGTTTCCGCAGGATGCCGGCGCCCCGGAGGACCTGCTGCGCTGCGCCGATCTGGCCATGTACGAGGCCAAGCACGCCGGTCGCAACCGCACGGTGGTCTACGAGGCGTCGATGGACCAGCGCGCGCGCGGGCGCCTGGTGCTGGTCGGGGACCTGCGCCGCGCATCCCGGCTGGGCGAGCTGTACCTGCTGTACCAGCCGGTGGTGCGCACCGCGGACGGCTCGCTGGCCAAGTTCGAGGCCCTGCTGCGCTGGCGGCACCCGGCCTTCGGCGTGGTGCAACCCGCGCGATTCATCGCGCTGGCCGAGGAAAGCGGGCTGATCGTGGAGATCGGCGAATGGGTGTTTCGCAGCACCGCCGAGCAGGCGCTGCGCTGGCAGGGCCCGGACGGCCAGGGGCCGCAGTTGAGTTTCAACGTCTCGCCGGTGCAATTGGCCGCCGACCGCGACCCCACGCCGGGCTGGATCGACTACCTGGAGCGCATCGGGCTGCCGCCGCAGCGCCTGGTGGTGGAAGTGACCGAAACGGTGATCCTGGACGAATCCCCGCGCATCGCGCAGCGCCTGCGGGATCTGCGCGCGCGCGGGCTGCAGGTCGCGGTGGACGACTTCGGCACCGGCCACTCCAACCTGGCCTCGCTCAGCCGGGTGGAGGTGGATTACCTGAAGATCGACCAGTCCCTGGTGCGCAGGCTTCCCGGGGATACGCGCAAGCACGCGATCTGCGAGGCCATCGTCGCCATGGCGCACCGCCTGGGAATCGGCGTCATCGCCGAGGGCATCGAGACCGAGGAGGAGCTGGCCCGCGTGCGCGACATCGACTGCGATTTCGGGCAGGGCTATCTGTACGCGCGTCCGCTGGACGCGCAGGCGGCCAGCGAATGGATGCTCCAGAACCAGGCGCGGAGCCAGGCGCCGGGCACCGCCTAGGAACGGCCTGCTAGGGCCTGGCCAGCAGGCCCTTCAGGGCCTCGATGTCCTCGCCGCAAGCTCGCTGGGCGGTCTGCTCGATGTGCCGGTACAGGCGCACGAGCTCCAGGCCCGTGTCGGTCAGGCGGCTGCCTCCACCCTGGGCGCCTCCGTGCACCGACTCCACCACCGGCGCGCGCAGGCAGCGATTGAGATCATCGAGCAGCATCCAGGCACGCCGGTAGGACATGCCCAGGCCGCGCGCCGCCGCGGTGATCGAGCCGGCCTCGCGCACGGCTTCCAGCAGCTCGATCCTGCCGGGCCCCACGGCGATGCGTGCGCCCTGGGTCAGGCGCAGCCGAAAACGCACCTCGGGGGCGTACTCGGACGCCTGCGAGGTGGCGGGTTGTGGAGCCTTGCGGGCAGCGGGGTCGGGCATGCGAAGCCGGGAGGTTGCGAAGGCGGCACCACGTGCGCCACCCGGCCCACAGCATAGGGCCGCCGCGCGGTCCGTGGACCGCGCGGCGGCCGACACCCTGCAGCGCCGGCCGTTCCCTCCGACAATGTGGAGCTTCGCGCCACCGCGTGGCAGCCGCCGCCGATCGATGCCTCCCACCCCGCCCCCCGCGCCCTCCGTGCCCTCCGAAGTCTCGGTCTGGAGCATTCCCGGTTTCGCCCGGTTCTGGCTGGCCCGCGTCGCGCTGACCGGTGCCTACCAGATGCTCAGCGTGGCCATCGCCTGGCAGATGTACGCGATCACCGGCAGCGCCTTCGACCTGGGCCTCGTCGGCCTGCTGCAGTTCCTGCCGCGCATGGCGCTGGTGCTGGTCGCCGGCAGCGTGGTCGACCGTTTCGAACGCCGGGACGTGGTCGCGCTCAGCATGGCCTTGCAGGCCCTTGCCGCCGGGGTGCTGGTCGCCGCGACCCAGGGCTGGGGCCTGCAGCCCGGGCGGGCACTGATCCTGGGCCTGTCGGCGCTGGTGGGCGCCTGCCGCGCCTTCGACACCCCGGGCATGCAGGCCATGCTGCCGGCGCTGGTGCCGCAGGACCTGCTGGCCCGCGCCATCGCGCTGGCCGCCTCGGCCACCCAGGCCGCCAGCGTGATCGCGCCGGCGCTGGGCGGCCTGCTCATCGCCCTGGGCCCGGGGCTGGGCTACGGCCTGGCCTGCGTGATCGACCTGCTCGGCGCGGCCTTGCTGCTGAGCCTGCCGCGCGTGCACGCCGCCACGCGCGCGCGCATCACCCTGGACTCCATGCTGGAGGGCGTGCGCTACATCCGCGCGCACCCGGTCGTGCTCGGGGCCATTTCGCTGGATCTGTTCGCGGTGCTGCTGGGTGGCGCCACGGCGCTGTTGCCGGTGTACGCGCGGGACATCCTGCACATCGGCCCCTGGGGCCTGGGCATGCTGCGCGCCTGCCCGGCGGTCGGCGCCCTGCTCACTGCGGCCTGGCTGGCGCGCCACCCGGTCCAGCGCCACGCCGGGCGCCTGATGTTCTCCACCGTCGCGGTGTTCGGCCTGGCCACCGTGGTGTTCGGCCTGTCGCGCTGGACGGGCTTGTCGATGCTGGCCCTGGCCGTGCTGGGAGGCTCGGACCTGATCAGCGTGGTGATCCGCGGCACCCTGGTGCAGCTGCAGACCCCGGATGCGCTGCGCGGGCGGGTGAACGCGGTGAACTCCCTGTTCATCGGCGCCTCCAACCAGCTCGGGGAATTCGAGTCCGGCTTCACCGCGGCCTGGTTCGGCGCCGTGCCCGCGGTGGTTCTGGGCGGGCTGGGAACCCTGGGCATCGTGCTGCTGTGGCGCCGCATGTTCCCGGCCCTGGCGCGCTACGACAGCCTGTCCTGAGGCAGCCCCGCGGCGCGCCGCGGGGCTCGAGCGCTTCAATCGGCGGGGAACAGGGCGAAACGCAGCACGAAAAGCGCCGCCACCACCCACAGCGCCGGGTGCACCTCGCGCGCGCGTCCGGTGAACAGCTTGAGGGCCGCGTAGGCGATGAAGCCGAAGGCCAGACCGTTGGCGATGGAGTAGGTGAAGGGCATGACCAGCGCGGCCAGCGCCGAGGGCACGGCCTCGGTGACGTCGCTCCAGTCGATCTGCAGCAACTCGCGCATCATCAGCCCGGCCACGTACAGCAGGGCCGGCGCGGTGGCCCATGGCGGCACCACCGCGGCCAGCGGGGCGAAGAACAGCGCGGCCAGGAACAGCAGGCCCACGGTCAGCGCCGTCAGTCCGGTGCGCCCTCCCGCCTGCACGCCGGAGGCGCTCTCGATGTAGGCGGTGGTGCTGCTGGTGCCCAGCAGCGAGCCGGAGAAGATCGCCAGGCTGTCGGCGAACAGGGCCCTGCCCAGGCCTTCCTCGCGCGCCCCGTCGAGCAGGCCCGCCTTGCGCGCCAGCCCGGTCAGGGTGCCCGTGGCGTCGAAGATCTCCACCAGCACGAACACCAGGATGATGTGGAAAAAGCCCCCGCGCAGCGCCCCGGGGATATCCAGCTTGAGCAGGGTCGGGGAGATGCTCGGCGGGGTGGACACGATGCCCTGGAAATGGGTCAGGCCCAGCAGCATGCTGGCCACGGTCACCGCCAGGATGCCGATGAGGATCGCTCCGCGCAGGCGGAAATAGTCCAGCACGGCGATCAGCAGGAAGCCCAGCGCCGCGAGCAGCACCGGCAGGCTGTGCAGGTTGCCCAGGCCGACCTTGGTGGCCGGGTTGGCCACCACGATGCCGGCGCCCGACAGCGCGATGATCGCCAGGAACATGCCGATGCCGGCGGCGATGGCGCTGCGCAGGGAACTCGGGATTCCCGCCACCAGCCAGCGTCGCAGGCCGGTGATGGTCAGCGCGACGAACACGCAGCCGGAAATGAACACCGCACCCAGCGCCTGCTGCCAGGTGAAACCCATGCCCTTGACCACGGTGAAGGCGAAAAAGGCATTCAGACCCATGCCCGGAGCCAGCCCCACCGGCCAGTTGGCGACGAAAGCCATGATGAAGGTACCCACGGCCGCGGCCAGGCAGGTGGCGACGAACACGGCGTTGTGGTCCATGCCCGTGGTGGACAGGATCGACGGGTTGACGAAAATGATGTACGACATGGTCAGGAAGGTCGTCACGCCGGCCATCACCTCGGTGCGTACGTCGGTTCCGTGCTCCCCCAACTTGAACAGGGATTGCAGATTCATGGTTGTTCTCCTCCGGTTTCGCGGGCCAGGCGTAGCCTAGCAGCCTGCGAAATTGCGGGATTGGATGCAAACTTGCACCCGGCCCATTTATTCTTGGGCCCGTCGCCGGCTCCTGGGCGGCGCCAACTTCTGGTTGCGGAACCATCATGGAAGTCCAAATCGACAAGCGTTACCCGCTGCAGGTGGACCCCGAACGCGCATGGGCCCTGCTCAGCGATATTCGCGCCGTGGCCGGCTGCATGCCGGGCGCGCAGATCACCGAGCAGTTGTCCGAGACGAACTACCAGGGGCTGATGAAGGTGAAGGTGGGCCCGGCGCAGGCCCAGTTCGGCGGCACGGTGGAGGTGCTCGAACTGGACGCCGGCGCCCGCCGCCTGGGCCTGCGCGGCAAGGGCGCCGACAAGAGCGGTTCCTCGGCCTCGATGGAACTGCACGCCGAGCTCGAACCTGGCGCCGACGCTCCGGGCCAGGTCACGCTGCATGGTGACGCCCGCGTGGTGGTCACGGGCAAATTCGCGCAATTCGGCGCGCGCATGATGATGCCGGTCTCGGAACTGCTGCTGAGCCAGTTCGTGGCGAACTTCCAGGCCGCGGCCCAGCAACTGCCCTCGGCCTCGGCAGCCCCGGAAGGCGCCGCGCCCGAGGCGAGGACCCCTTCGCCGCAGGCGCCCTCTTCCACGACCGATGCGCGCCCGGGCGCGCAGCCGAACTCCGCGGCCGCGCCGCGCGCCTCCGCGGGCGAACTCAACGGGCTGGCCATCCTGTGGGCCCTGCTCAAGTCCTGGTTGGCCGGCCTGTTCGGCCGTGGCAAGCATTGAGACCTGGGAGTCGCGATGAACAGCATCGACATCGAAGTGCTGCGTACAGCGCTGGATTGGCTGGCGACGGGCAGGCGGGTGGTGCTCGGCACGGTCGTGCGCACCTGGGGATCGGCCCCGCGTCCTCCGGGCTCGCTGATGATCATCCGCGACGACGGGCAGGTCGCCGGCTCGCTGTCCGGGGGCTGCATCGAGGACGATCTCATCCGGCGCGTGGCCGCCGGCGAGCTGGCGCTGCACCGTCCCGAGGCCACCGTCTACGGCAGCAACGCCGAGGAGGCCCAGCGCTTCGGGCTACCCTGCGGCGGCAGCGTGCAGGTGGTGCTCGAGCCCATGGTCGACAGCGCCTGGCCCGCCGACCTGCTGCGCCGCGTGGAGGCCGCCGAACGCACCGAGCGCGTGGTCGACCTGGCGTCCGGGGCGGTGCGCCTGCGGCGCGCCACGCGGGCCGATGCCCTGTTCTACGACGGGCGCGAATTGCGCACCGTGCATGGCCCGCGCCAGCGTCTGCTGATCATCGGCGGCGGACAGCTCTCGCGCTACCTGGCCACGATGGCGGTGATGCTGGACTACCGCGTGACCGTGTGCGAGCCGCGCAGCGAATACCACGAAGGCTGGGACGCACTCGCCGGCGTGGAGTTGTCCACGCGCATGCCCGACGACGAGGTGCTGGCCATGCAGCTCGACGAGGCCAGCGCGGTGGTGGCGCTGACCCACGACCCCAAGCTGGACGATCTGGCGCTGATGGAAGCCCTGCGCACGCCGGCCTTCTACGTCGGCGCGCTGGGATCGCGTGTGAACAACGAGAGGCGCCGCGAACGACTGCTGCAATTCGACGTCAGCCCCGAGCAGGCCGCGCGCCTGCGCGGGCCGGTGGGGCTGCGCCTGGGCGCGCTGACCCCGCCCGAGATCGCCGCCAGCATCGTGGCCGAGATGACTGCCATCCGGCGCGGGGCCGACGTGTCCCAGCCGCTCAACGACTGGAGCCTGTCGGCGTCGATCTGCGCGGTGGGCTGAAGACCCCCAGGCGCAGCGCCAGCGGGGGCAGCACGAACAACTCGTAGGCCAGCCAGGCGCCCAGCCCTCCCAGCAGGGCCCGCGCCATGGGCCCGGCGACGGCCCAGCCCCCGAGCTGGGGAGTCAGGGCCAGCGCGAGCACGCCGAAGCCCCATGCGAAGCTGACCGTCAGCAAGGCCTCGAGACCTTCGCCGGCAAGGCGCAGTCCGGCGTCGGCATCCCAGGCCGAGACCTGCGAGCCCATGCGCGAATCCGCCTGCGCGAACATCGCCAGGGTGTTGCGCAAGGCCACGCCGCCCAGCGCGAGCATCCCGAGCCCGGTGCCCAGGCCGAGGCGGGTGGCGCTCAACCAGCTCAGGAGCAAGGCCCCGGCCCAGGCCACCGCCAGCCCCAGCAACGCCAGGAACAGCTGGCGGCCCTGGCGCAGGCGCAGGCCCAGCAACAGCAGCACGGCGGCGCCTGCCAGCATGGCGCCGGCGAGCCCGTGGGCTCGCTGCCGCGCATGCCGAGCCGCGGGCAGGCGCAGGCGCAGCGTCACCCCCGGCGGAAGGCGCAACTGGCTGCGCAAGGCGAGGCTCGCCGCGCGCACGAAGCGCGTCGGGTGGGCCGAGCTCGTGGACGCGAGCACACGCAGGGTGCGCACGCCGTCCACATGCTCGATGCGCGCCGGCGCCGTGCCCAGGTGCATCGCCCCCAGACTGCCCAGCGGGACCATGCCACGCCGCGGGGTGCTGATGGGCAAGGCTCCCAGCAATTGAGGTCCCCCGTGCTCCCCGGCACCCAGCACCACGCGCACCGGCACGGGCTGCGCGCCTACGAACACGTGCCCGGCATCGCCGCCGACCAGCGCCGTGCGCACCTGGCGCAGCACCCCCAGCGCCCGCGAGCCGCTCGCGCGCAGGGCCTGCGCGCGCAAGCGCAGGCGCAGCTGCGGCAGGCGCGGCGGGACGGCGAGCTGCACGCCCGTGGCCCCCGGCACGGCACGCAGTACCGCCGCCGCACGCTTCGCGGCCAACTCGATGCGGCCCAGGTGAGCGCCGCTGAGGTCCACCACGACATCGGCGTCGGCGTCGCGCCCCGCCCCCCCCAGTTCCCGCAGGCGACGCGCGAACAGGCTGTCGATCCGGAAGGTGGCGCCGGCGAAGCCGGCCAGCACCTCGCGGATGCGCTGCAGGGCCTGGGCCGGATCCGCGCCCACGCGCAGGGCGATCTCGAAGCGGCTGTGCGCGGCACCCTCGCCGCCGCCGGACGGGCCCGCATCGGCGACACGATGGGTCGCCAGGCGAACCTGGGGCAGGCCTTGCAAGGCCTCGGCCACGCGAGCCCCCATGAGCATCGAAGCCTGCAGCGAGGAGCCGGGCGCCAGGCGCATGCGCACGATGAACGGCCCTTCGCGCGGGCCGGCCAGCAAGGCGTCGCGACTGTGCAGTGCGGCCCATGCTCCCGCCGCGACCAGGGCCGCGGCGAGCAGCGCCCCGGCCCTCCAGCGGGTCATGAGACGTGCCTGCAGGGCCATGTATCGACGCCGCAGGCCTCGCAGCATCGGCGTGGCGCTGGCGCGGCTGGGACGGGAGCCGAGCACAAGTGCCGCCAGCGCCGGCGTGAGCGTTGCGCCCACGAGCAGGCAGACCAGCAGCGACAGCGCCGCGGCCTGCGCCACGGCGCCGAGCAGCCGGCTTGTCGCGCCAGGCACCAGTTGCGGGAGCAGCAGCACGAGCAGCAAGGCCGCCCCGGCGGGCAGGCTGGACCGCTGCGCGTGCACGGCGGCTTCGCACAAGCTGGCTCGGGCAGCACCCGGCACTTGCCTCGCGTCGCGGGGCCGCCTTCGCCAGGTATCCAGCAGCCAAAGCGCGTCCGCTCCGGCCAGGAGCGCGCCGAACCCGGCGGCCGCCAGGCGCTGCAGGTCCAGGGTCCAGCCAAGGGCCGCCGTGAGCCCGAGCGCGAACAGCAGGGTCAGTGCCGAGGCGCTGGCGCACAGCCCCGCGAGGCGCCAATCCGGCAGCAGCAGGCGCAACACCCCCAGCGCGAGCACCAGGCCGAGGGCCAGGCTCCACGCCAGCTCGCGCAAGGCTCTTCGCAGCAGATCCGCCGGACGCAGCACCGGCGCGTGCAGCACCACGCCTTCGCGAGTCAGCAGGGCGCGCAGGCGCCCCAGCGTGCGCTCCACGCCCCGGGTGACCCGCAGGGTCGAGGCACCTGGCTGCGCGCGCACGACCAGCTCCATGCCGGGCGTGGCGCCGATGGTCGCCGCGCTGCGCGCCGGCAAGGGCCCGAACCCCACCTTGGCCACATCGGCCAGGGTAAGCACCCGGGAGGGCGTGACGCGCAGCACCGCCTCGGCCAGCCCCCGCGCACCGCCTCCCGGCGGCTCGGCTCGCAGCAGCAGGCGTTGCTGCGCCGTCTCGACGCAACCAGCGCCCGGCTCGGCCACGGCCTGCCGGGCGACTCGCAGCACCTGCTCGATGCCCACGCCGAAGCGCTGCAAGCTGCGCGCCCGCACCCGCACCATCAAGGCCCGGTCGCGACCGCCGAACATGCGCACCGAGGCCACGCCGGGCACCGCGAGCAGGCGCGGGCGCAGTTGCCAGCGCGCGATGCCGCGCAGGCGCATGGGCCCCAGAGCGGGTGCCGTCAATCCGAAGGCCAGCACCAAGGCGCGATCCCGACGCGCAGGGCCGACCCGAGGCGACCGCCCGAGCACGCCCAGGTGCAGCGAATCCAGGCGTGAGCGCACCCCCGCGCGCGCCCCGGACGCGGTGACCGACGGCGCGAAGCGAAGTCGCAGCAGCGCAAGCCCCGGCGTGCTGCGCGAGGTCATGCGCTGCAGCCCGGGCAGCCCCGCGAGTGCGCGCTCCATCGGCGCGGTGGCCAGCGACTCGACCCTGCGCGGTCCCAGTCCCGGTACCCGCGCGCGCACCTCGACCAGGCGGGAGTGGATGCGCGGCAGGGCCTCGACGTCCGCCCCGAGCAGGGCGCGCAGTGCACACAGCGCGGCCAGCGCGGCCAGCGCCACCACCAGGCCGGCGTGGCGGATGCAGGCCTGCGCCAGGAGCGCCTGCGGGCCGCGCGCTCGCACCATCAGCGCCGGTTCCAGGCGCCGCCGGCCGGTGGCAGGGTGTGCGCCTCCGGCGGCGGCGTGAGCAGCAGCTCGGCGCCCCCGGTGACCACCTCCAGCGCCTGCCAGCCCGGCTGCACATAGCCGCCGTCGGAGGGCCAGTCCGTGGAAATCACCCGTGGGGTGAACTGGCGGTCGCCGCCGGCGGCGGCCGGCGATGCCACGAAGGCCAGGGCCCGGCCATCCACGAACAATACGGCGGAGTCGGGAACCCGGACCGCGCGCACCGGCGGCCGCCGCGCATGCCGGAACTCCGCCGGCGCCAGACGAGCGATGCGCAGCCCCGATGCACGCTGTTGGGCGGCGCTCCACGACACCGGCGGCGGCAGCGCCGCGCACGCACTGCCCGCCAGGAGCGACAAGCCCAGGCACAGGGCGGCCATCGGCCAGGGCAAGGCGCACCGCGGCAGGCGCGAGCGCGGCCCTGCGGATGGGACGACGAGTCGGAGGCGCGCGAACAAGACGGCAGGCGGATGAGGACGCGGGTCTGCCAGACTACCGGTCGAGCACCGCGGGCTCCATGCCCGAGGCGTAAGAGTTCCTTCAGCGTGCTACCGTGGCGCCGCGTGAGTCAGGCGCCCCCCGTGGGCGAGAGGCGGCCAGAGGCCGCGCGCTCAATGGCCGGCCGTGGCCTGGTCGCTCAGGAGCATCGCGGCCGGGCGGGCCTGCAGCGGCTCGGCGCCCACGCCCACCACCACCACGCTCGGCCGCCCCGCGTGCAGCAGCGCGGCGCGCCCGAGATCGGCCACCACGTGGTCGCTCTGCAGCATGTCGGGGCAACCCGCGCGCGAAACCACGCTGACCGCCGTGCCGGCGGGCCAGCCCGCGGCCTGCAGTTCGCGCGACAATGCGCCGAGGCGGCAACCGGCCATGTAATAGACCTCGGTGTCGGCCAGGCGGGCCGCGCGCACCCGCCCCTCCCGGGTCATCGCGGTACACAGCGCCACGCTGCGCCCCCTGCCCCTGCGGGTCAGGGGCCGCGCGGTGTCGGCAGCGGCGGCCAGCGCCGCGCTGACCCCCGGCACGATCTCGAATCCGATGCCGGCGGCGTGCAGCGCCTGCAGTTCCTCGTCCAGGCGGCCGAACACGCCGGGGTCTCCGCCCTTGAGCCGCACCACCAGCGCATGCTCCCGCGCCATGCGCACCAGCAGCGCGCAGATCACGTCCTGCGCGGTGCTGGCACGAAAGCCCCGCTTGCCCACGTCGATCCAGCGGGCGTCGGGAGCCAGCTCACGCAGCTCCGGCCCGGCGAGCGCGTCGACCAGCACCACATCGGCCTGCGCGAGCAGGCGCGCCGCGCGCAGCGTGAGCAGGTCGGCCGCGCCCGGCCCGGCTCCGACGAAAGCGACGCGGCCCATCACGCTTGCGCCGCGGCGCCCACGAGCAGAGCGCCGCTGGTGCGGTGCGTATGCGGATCGACCAGGATCATGCCCCCGGCCACGCGGCTGTGCGCGTAGCCGGCCAGGGGCAGCTCCTGCTGCGCCTGCACGCGCACCCGCCCGATCTCGTTGGGCCCCAGGGTCTGGGCCTCCACCTTCTCGAGGCTGTGGATGTCCAGCCGGTCGTGCACCTGCACGATGCGCGCGGCGACCCAGGCATGCCCGTGTCGGATCCAGTACTTGCGACCAACCACCGCGGGATCCCGGTCCAGCCACGCCAGCGTGGCGTCGAACTCGCTGGCCGCGGCTTGGGGCTTCTGCGCATCCGTGATCCAGTCGCCGCGGGAGATGTCCACGTGCTGATCGAGCACCAGGCCGACCGAGCTCCCCGGCAGGCCTTCCTCGATGCGTTCGCCCGCCTGCCAGAGTTCGCGCAACTGCGCGGTCTGTCCGCTGGAATGCACGCGCACACGCTGGCCCAGGCGCAGGCCCCCACGCGCGAGGCGGCCCCAGAACACGCGCCGCGGATGCCCCGCGGCATCGTGCCCGCGCGCCACGTACTGCACCGGCAGCAGCAGAGAGCCGTCGCTGGGGTCTTCTCCGGCCGGCAGCCCCTCGAGCAGGCGCAGCAGCGTCGGCCCCTTCCACCAGGGCCAATGCTGGCTCGGCGCGGCCACGTTGTCCGCCCGCAGCGCCGACAGGGGAATCACCCCCGCGGGAACGATGCCGGCGCCGTTCGCGAATTCCAGCAGCGCATCGCGCACCGCCTCGAATACCTCGCGGGCCTGTTCCACGGCATCCAGCTTGTTCACCGCGAACACGATGGAGCGCACGCGCAGCAGCTGCGCCAGCAGCGCATGGCGGCGGGTCTGCGCCAGCAGCCGCGGCCGACCCCGTGTGAAATCCAGCTTGGTCACGTCCACCAGCACCACCGCGCAGTCGCTGCCCGCGGCGGCGGTGACCATGTTTCGCGTGTACTGTTCGTGCCCGGGAGCGTCGGCGATGATGAACTTGCGTCGCGGCGTCGCGAAATAGCGGTAGGCCACGTCGATGGTGATGCCCTGCTCGCGCTCGGCCTCCAGGCCGTCGGTGAGCTGGGCCAGCAGCGAGGCGTCGCTGCCGTGGCCCACGGCGTCGAGCTGGTCGGCCAGCAGCGCGCGGCTGTCCAGCAGCAGGCGGCCGATCAGCGTGCTCTTGCCGTCGTCGACGCTGCCCGCGGTGAGAAAGCGCAGGGCCGGGAGTTGCGCCGGGGCCTGCGCCAGGATGTCGTGTTCGGCTCGCATCAGAAGTACCCCTCTTTCTTGCGCCGCTCCATCGCGGCCTGGCTGCTGCGATCGTCCATGCGCGTGGCCCCGCGCTCGCTCAGGGTCACCGTGAGCGTCTCCGCCACCACCTCCGCGGCGTTGGCCGCGCGGCTGGCCACCGGGCAGGTGCAGCTCATGTCCCCGACGGTGCGAAAGCGCACTTGCGCCACCTCCACGACCTCGCCGGGGCGCGGCGGCGTGCATTCGGTCACCGGCACGAACAGACCGTCGCGGGCCACCACGTCCCGGGGGTGGCTGTAGTACAGCGACGGCAGCGGGATGTTCTCCCGGGCGATGTACATCCACACATCGAGCTCGGTCCAGTTGCTGATGGGGAAGGCCCGGAAATGCTCGCCCGGGCGCAGGCGGGTGTTGAACAGCGACCACAGTTCCGCGCGCTGCTCCTTGGGCTGCCACTGCCCGAAGGCATCGCGGTGGCTGAAGATGCGCTCCTTGGCGCGCGCCTTCTCCTCGTCGCGTCGGGCACCCCCGATGAGGCAGTCGAAGCGCTGCTGCTCGATGGCCTCGAGCAGGGTCACGCTCTGGTGCGCGTTGCGTGACTCCAGCGGGTCGCGCAGGCGTACGCTGCCGCGGCGGATCGAGTCCTCCATGTGGGCCACGATCAGCTCGTCGCCATGACGGGCCACCTCATGGTCACGGAATTCGAGCACCTCCGGGAAGTTGTGCCCGGTGTCGACGTGCAGCAGGGGAAAGGGCAGGCGTCCGTCGAAGCCGCCGTCGGCACGGCGCTCGCGAAAGGCCTTGTGCGCCAGGCGCAGCACCACGCAGGAGTCCTTGCCCCCGGAAAACAGCAGGGCCGGACGCTCGAAGGCACCGGCCACCTCGCGCAGGATGAAGATGGCCTCTTCCTCCAGCGCGTCCAGATGACGTCGATCCACCGCGGGAACCATGCGTTCAAGCTGTGCCGATCGCGCCGGCCTGGCTCCTTGCTCCCGCTGCTCTTGCTGCTCTTGCTGCTCTTGCTGCTCTTGTTGCACGATGGCGTTCATGTGTCCGCTCCCACGGCATGCCGACCCTCGGGGTGCAGGCCGCACTCCTTGGCTCCCTCCAGCTCCCACCACCAGCGGCCAGCCCGCTGGTCCTCGCCCACGGCCACCGCGCGCGTACAGGGCGCGCAGCCGATGCTGGGGTAGAAGCGATCGTGCAAGGGGTTGTAGGGCACGCCATGCCGGGCCACGTAGTGCCACACGTCGCCCAGGCTCCACTGCGCGAGGGGACTGAACTTCACGCGACCATCCGCGCCGACCTCGCGCTCGCGCACGCCGCCTCGCTGCGCGGATTGCTCGCGCCGCAGGCCGGTGATCCAGGCGCTGCGCCCGTCGAGCATGCGTCCCAGGGGCTCCAGCTTGCGCACGGCGCAGCAGGCCTTGCGCAATTCCACGCTGCGATACATCGCGTCCGGGCCGTTGCGTCGGAGGAATTCGACCACCGCTTCCTGCCCCGGGCGCCAGATCTCGATGTCCATGCCGTAATGGCGGCGCGCGCGCTCGATCAGCTCCAGGGTTTCCAGGTGCAGGGCCCCGGTGTCCAGCGTGGCCACGCGGATGTCCAGGCCGTGGCGATGGATCAGATCGCTGAGCACCATGTCCTCCACGCCCAGGCTGCTCGCCTGCACCACCGCGCCCGCATGCTCGGCGGCGGCCTGGCGCAGCAGCTCCACGGCCCGCGCCAGCCCCTGCTCGTAACCCGCGCTGGCGCGCGCATGGCGCAGCGCCGCCGGCAGCACCGGGGCGTCCGCCGCGGCGTGCTGGTCGATGGAGTCGAAGGCCGCCGCCGTGCTCATGCCGCGACCCCCAGGGCCGCCCAGCCCAGGCCGGCGGGTCGCTGCAGCGGCTGCCGCGCATCGGCCTGGTAGTGTCCGGGGAAGAATTCCAGCGCGCGCCGCGCCGCCAGCGGATCCTGGTCCTCGCGCAGCTGGGCGGCATCGAAACCGCTGCGTGCCAGCGGCAGCAGCATGTCGACCAGCACCTGGCCGGTGGCCCGCAGTTCGCCGGTGTAGCGATGACGCAGGCGCAGCAGCCTGGCCTGGGTGTAGGCGCGGCCGTCGGTCCATTTGGGAAACTGCAGCGCCAGCAGGCTCAGGCGGGGCAACTCGGGGGCCAGTGCCTCGAGCTCGAAATCGTTGGGCAGCAGCAAACCGATGCGCGAGCCTCGGGCCAGGCGCTCGCGCGCCGAGGAATCGAGATCCAGCCAGTCCTGAAGGGCCAGCAGGGCGTGCGTGGGAGCCGCCTGGGCCGCGGGGTCCGCGGGCTGGTGGGCGCGCCAGGGATCGCGGGAGGAATCGATGAATTTCATGCTGCCACCTTGCGTGCCGTGCTGCGTCGCACCGCGTCAGCGGCCGCCGCGAAAGGCGCCGGACCGAGCCGGCGCGCCGTGTCGATGAAACGTTCGCCCTGCAGGCGCTGTTCCCGGTACACCTCGATCAGCGCCTCCACCGCGTCGGCCACTTCGTCGGCGGCGAAGGATGCGCCGATGATGCGTCCGGGCGAGGCGCTGCCGCCGTGGGCGGACCCATCGCCGCCGCCGACCGTGATCTGGTACCACTCGGAGCCGTCCTTGTCGACGCCGAGGATGCCGATGTGGCCGCTGTGGTGGTGCCCGCAGGAGTTGATGCAACCGCTGATGTTCAGGTCCAGGTCGCCGATGTCGAACATTTCATCGAGGTCCTGGAAGCGCTGGGCGATGTCCTCGGCCACCGGCAGCGAGCGTGCATTCGCCAGGGCGCAGAAGTCGCCGCCGGGGCAGGCGATGATGTCGCCCAGCAAGCCGATGTTGGGGGTGGCCATGCCGGCCTCGCGAGCCTGCTCCCAGAGCAGGGCCAGCTCGGATTCGCGCACCCACGGCAGCACCAGGTTCTGCTCGTGGCTCACGCGCAACTCGCCGCGCCCGAAGCGCTCGGCCAGTGCCGCGGCGGCGCGCATCTGCTGCGCCGTCGCGTTGCCCGGCGCCTGCCCCGGTCGCTTGAGCGACAGCGTGACCACGCGGTGGTCGGCCAGACGATGCGCCCGCACGTTGCGCGCGATCCAGCGGGCGTGCGCCGGGTCGGCCGCGGCGCGACGCCTGGCTTCGGCCGCTTCGGCGACCTGCGCCGGCGTCGGCTCCTGCTCGGGCGGCGCCTCGAAATGCTCGGCCATCGCCTGCACCTGGGCCTCGGTCACCAGCAGGGCCTCGGCCCCCACGTCGCGCTCGAGCATGGTGGCGAATTCGCGCTCCACCGCGTCCACGAAGCCCTGGCCCTCGGATCGCACGAGAATCTTGATGCGCGCCTTCCACAGGTTGTCACGGCGTCCGTACAGGTTGTAGACCCGCAGGATGGCCTCGGTGTAGTGCAGCATGTGGCGAACCGGCAGGAATTCGCGCACCACGCTGCCGATCAGCGGCGTGCGGCCCATGCCCCCGCCCACCAGCACGCGCAGGCCGAGCTCGCCCGCGCCATCACGCACCAGGTGCATGCCGATGTCGTACCAGCCGGAGGCCACGCGGTCTTCCAGCGAGCCGCCCACGGCGATCTTGAACTTGCGCGGCAGGAAGGCGAATTCGGGGTGCAGGGTGCTCCACTGGCGCAGGATCTCGCAATAGGGGCGCGGGTCGGCGATCTCGTCCGGGGCCACCCCGGCCAGCGCGTCGGTGGTGATGTTGCGCACGCAGTTGCCGCTGGTCTGGATGCCATGCATGTCCACCTCGGCCAGCAGGTCCATGACGTCGGCGCTGCGCGGCAGCTCGATCCAGTTGTACTGGACGTTCTGGCGCGTCGTGAAATGGGCATAGCCGCGGTCGAAGCGCTCGGCGATGTCCGCCAGCGCGCGCAGCTGGCGGGTCGCCAGCGCGCCGTAGGGCACGGCCACGCGCAGCATCGGGGCGTGGCGCTGGATGTACCAGCCGTTCTGCAGGCGCAGAGGCTTGAATTCCTCGTCGGCCAGCGAGCCTTCCAGGTGCCGGCGCAACTGGTCTCGGTACTGGGCCGCGCGCGCATGCACGAAGGCGCGGTCGAATGCACTGTAGCGGTACATGGGGCGGGGGTTCGCACGACACCGGGCTGCGGCGCTCGTGCAGGGTTCGACACAGCCTGCATGCTAGGCAGGCCCCCCCGCAATCCCAACTACCGTGTGGTGATACCCATAGGCTCGCCGGTTATAAGGCCGGCTCGAGCTCTCGCCGTCCCTCGGAGACGCCGCGTGCCCGGAACCACTGCAGCAGCTGCAGCGGCCCCAGCGGGCGGGCAATGGCGTAGCCCTGCCCGGCGTCGGCCCCCAGATCGGCGGCCAGGCGCACCAGCTCGGGGGTTTCCAGGCCCTCGACCACCACGGCCAGGCCCAGGCGGTGCATGAGCTCGGTGAGCCCTCCGACGATGGCCGCCACCGCCTGCGGGTTCGAGGGCATGTCGCGCACCAGGCCGCGGTCGATCTTCACCAGGTCGAACTGCAGCTGGCGCAGGCGCAACAGGGTGGAATGCCCGGCCCCCATGTCGTCCATGGCCATGCGCGTGCCCAGGGCCTTGAGCGACTCCACCGTGCGGTCGATGCTGGAGTCGCCGATCCACTGCTCGGTCTCGAGCAGCTCGAAGGTCAGGCGCGAGGGCTCGATGCCATGCGCCAGCAGCGCGCGCTCCACCACCAGGCACAGATCGCGCTGGCGCAGCACGCTGGGGGGCAGGTTGATCGAGGCGTCGACGCGCAGCCCTTCGCGTTCCCATTCGCCCAGCTGGCGCAGCACCTGGGTCAGGCCCTGGCTGAACACCTGGCCCAGTTCCACGCTGCCGCAGGCGGGAAGGAATTCGTCGGGCGTGCGCAGACGCTCGCCGTCGCTCAGGCGCGCGAGCGCCTCCACCTTGGTGCAGCCGGCATTGCGCAGGTCGATGATGGGCTGGTACAGCATGCACACCTTCTGCGCGCCGATCAGCTCGCGCGAGCGCGCCATGGCGGCGCCGGACATGGGCGGCGTGAGCGCGGCGGCCTCGAAGCGCGCCCAGGCCTGGCGGAAGATCTGCATCACGGTGTCCAGCCAGGGGCCGACGGCCTGGGGCCCGAACTGGCCGGGATTGCGCGCGAACAGCGACACCACGGCCACCGGGCGGCCGTGGGCGTCGAGCACCGGAATGGCCGCGCTGCTGCGCACGCCGGCAGCGGCCGCGGCCTCGTGCCAGCGCGCCACCGTGGGGTCGAGGGCATGCACCACGGTCATCTGCACCCGGCCCTGCATCCAGCAGCGCGCCAGGGTGCCCTCGCCGCTGACCTCGGCGCCCATGTCCACCAGCGCCTGCAAGGCCGCGCTGTGATACTCGAACACGAAGCGGCCGTCCTCGCGCGGGCGCGCCAGCGCCACGCCGACGATGCCGGGCAGGCCCTCCAGCGCGCGGCCGACATGGCCGACGAAATCCGCCCACACCCCGAAGCGCTCGAGCTCGCCCAGGGCCTGCGTGGCCCATTCCCGGTAGGCGCGCGTGACCTCGTCGGCCCCCAGGATGCGCTGCTGCAATTCGCGGCTCACCCGCTGCGCCAGCACGTCCAGGAGTTGCAGGCGACGCAGGCTGTGCATGGGAAGCTGACCGATGCGCTCGGCGAGCTCATGGTGCAGCCCGAACAGGGCTCGGGTCAGGGCGGCGGAGGCCACGCCCACCAGCGCGTGCCTGCGTCCCGCGCGCAGGGCCACGTCGCCGCGTTCGTGCTCGACCGCGCCGGGTTCGAGCAAGGCGCGCAATTGCGCCGTCTCGCGCTCGCGCAGGCGCGCACGCGTGCCCGCGTCCAGCGCTTGCAGCGCGGCGGCGGTCTGCCCATCCTCGTGGAGTCTTGCGAAATAGGCCCGCAGCAGCGCGTCGTCCAGGCCCAGCCCCTGCGCCTGGGCTTCGGCCAGGAGATGCGCGGCGGCCTCCCCATAGGCCTGGGGCGCGCGCGCGGCGGCCAGCGCCGAGAGCTCGCCGCGCATGGACTCGCCCCAGCGCAACCACCAGTTGTCGCGCTCGGCCTTGCGCATCTTGCAGCTCAGCAGCGCGGCGTCGGCCTGGCGCAGCAGGCCGTCCACGCTGGTCTCGTCGTCGGGAAACATCGCCAGGCCCAGGCTCATGCCCAGGCGCAGCGCCGAGGAGCCGGTGCCGAACTCGGCCTGCATGGCCTGCTCGAAGGCCCGCAGGCGCGACGCGAGTTGCTCCGCTCCTTCCACGCGGTTGAGCACCAGCACGAACTCGTCCCCGCCGATGCGCGCGAGCAGGTCGCGCGGGCCCAGCGCGCCGCCCAGGCGCTGCGCCACCTGGCGCAGCACGGCGTCGCCCACCAGGTGGCCCCAGCGTTCGTTGACGGCGGCGAAGTCGTCCAGGTCCAGCCAGCCCAGCGCCAGGTGCGCGCCCTCCTGGGCCACCTGCTCGAGCTCGCGCTGCAGGAAGTGGTCCAGGCCGTGGCGGTTGGGCAACTGGGTCAGCGCATCGTGCCGAGCCTGCCAGCGCAGGCGCTCCTGCGCCTGCCGGCGCTGGGTGATGTCCACGGCCGACCACACGGAATCGAAATCACCGTCGTCGTGGTCGATGCGCCGGCCGGCGATCTCCCACCAGGCGGTTTCGCCGTCGGCGCGGCGCACGCAGACCTCCGCGCGAGCCTGGCCGGCCTCGCGCAACGGCCCTTCCAGTTGCTGGCGCCAGCGCCTGAATTCGCCCGAGGCGGCATAGAGCTCGTCCACGCCCCGCCCGACCAGCTCCCGCGCATCGGCATGGCCCAGCATCTGGGCCAGCGTGGTATTGGCGGCGCGGATGCTGCGCCCCCGCAGCAGGGCCATGCCCACCAGCGCGTTGTCCAGCATCGCCGCGTGCAGCGCCTGCTCGCGCTCGCCGCGCCGGCGCAGGCGCTCGAAACCCAGAAGCGTGCCGGCCATGGTGGCCGCGAACTCGAGCAACTCCAGTTCCTCGGCGGCCGCCGGACCGGCCGCCGTGGCGGTCAGGGCGAAGGTGCCGATGAGCTCGCCTTCGTGCCAGACGGGGTAGGAATGGCAGGACCCGAGGCCCCAGCGCTGTGCCGGCGCGCGCAGGTCCTCCCAGCGGGTATCGGAGGCGATGTCGTCGACCAGCGCCGGCTGCTCGTACAAGGCGACGTTGCCGCAGGATCCGCTGCCCTGGCCGGGGCGCAGCCCGTCGAACTCGGCCAGCAGCGCCGGCGGCGCGCCGGGCGCGGCGAACACGTACAGGCGCCGATCCTCGCCCAGCACCATGATGCTGGCCACGCGCCCCGGCGCATGGCTTTCGGCCAGCCGGCACAGGCGCTGGGCCAGCGCGGACGGCTCATGTCCGGCGACGAGTTCGCGCAGGATGGAGGTGGCGAATTCAAGCCACTGGCGTTGGCGGGACGGCTCGGACGGCATCGACGGGCGCTGGCAAAGCTGGAATGCGGAACTTCATGGACCGGCCGACCCCGCGCTGCGGCGACGGCCCCCGCGGGCACGCCGCCTTGCGCCCCCGCGCAAGGGGCCCGGAGGGCAGAGGACGTGTTGGTGTCGTGATGTTGGCGTGATTGTGCCGTGATTCGGCGACCTTCCCCCAGGTCAGCCTGCAAAGGGAAGAAATTTCCCGCAACTTATGACAATTTCCCCACATCCGGCGGCCATCGCCGGGGCCGTGCTCAAGTGCGCCCGCTGAGCAGGTCGCGGTCGCGCTGCTGCACATAGCGCACCACCGCCTGGTCGAAGGCGAAGGTCTTTTCGCAAAACTCCAGGCCCAGCGGCACCAGGCTCTTCCCGTTGGGCAACTGCACCGGCTCATCCACGTGCTGAATGCGCGCCGCCGTCTGCAGCGCCGTGCCCTTGAGCTGGAAACGCAGCTCCTGCAGCAGCTCGCCGGCGCGCAGCGGGAAATCCCCACCCACCGGGCTGACCAGCACGCGCATGCCGCCGGCGCTGATGTCGTGGCAGCGTCCGTTGACCGCCGCCGCGCCCTGGCGCACCAGCACCACGGCGCTGATGTCGCCGCTGCCCACCGGCACGCGGAAATACTGGCGCCGTTGCAGGTAGTACACCCTTGGCGGCAACGCGGCCTGCAGCGCCTGGGCGTCGTTCCAGGGCACGGGTTCGATATCGTCCAGCTCGAAACCGACGAAAACCCCCTCGAAACGCGCCACGGCGAGCACCGGCTCGCGCTGGTCCCACCGGACCCCCTCCACCTCCGGGGGAATATCGAAGACCACCGTGCCGGCATCCTCGTCCACATCCAGCAGGATGGATGGCATCTCGCGCGGCGCACCGTCGGCGAACAGGTTCAACCTCTCGTGGTTGCGGCAGATCTCGTGCAACACCGCCATGGCGCGCCTTCGCGCGGTCAGGCGGTGTTTTTCCGAGAACAGACTTTCGAGCAGGTGCTTCATCCGGCGACATGGGGGCTGCGGCCGCCACAGTGTACGAATTCGCCGCCCCGATCCCCCCGCGGAGCCGGACGGCGCACCTCGCGCGCCGTCCACGCCGTACCGAATCCACCGGAATTGGATTATGGTTGAGCACACCCGACATCCTCCGGTACATCACCAGCTTTCCAGCCATGTTGCAGCAGATTCGCAGGTCCGAGCAGCGAGGCCACGCCAGCCATGGTTGGCTGGAGTCCTTCCACAGCTTCAGTTTCGCGTCCTACTACGACCCGCAGCACATCGACTTCGGCCCGCTTCGGGTGATCAACGAAGACCGCGTGCAGCCTGGTGCGGGATTCGGCGAGCACGGCCACCGCGACATGGAGATCATCAGCTACGTGCTGGAGGGAGAACTCGCCCACCAGGACTCCCTGGGCAATGGCTCCACGCTGCGCCCCGGCGACGTACAGCGCATGAGCGCGGGCACGGGGGTGCTGCACAGCGAGTTCAACCCCTCGAAAACCCAGGCGGTGCATTTCCTGCAGATCTGGATCAAGCCGCGCTCGACGGGCATCGCCCCGGCATACGAACAGAAGCACTTCGGGGCGCAGGCGCGTCGCGGCCGCCTGTGCCGCATCGTGGACGGCCAGGCGCGCGACGGCGCGCTGGGCATGCACCAGGATGCGAGCCTGTACGCCGGCCTGTTCGACGCGGGCGAGCACGCGGAGCTGACCCTGGATCCGGCGCGTCGGGCCTACGTGCACCTGGTGCGCGGAAGGCTGCACGTCAATGCCCTCGAACTGGGCGCGGGCGATGCGCTGATGCTGCGCCACGCCGACCGGCTGCAACTGCGCCAGGCCGAGGGCGCCGAGGTGCTGGTGTTCGACCTGCCGGATCGTTGACGGCGCGCGCGGGGCCTTGCGCTCGGACCACGCGCGAGGGATGTGAATCCGATTCTCCGGTTGGCGCGTAAGTCCAGACAGGCGAGCGGCGAAAGGCCTCTCGCCCTGGACCTCAACCCCAACTCTCAGGAGCATTCCATGAACGCATCCGATGAGCGCAAGCTCCCCGCCCTCGATCGCCGTGACTGGTTCAAGCGCGGAGGCTTGTTCGTGGCCGGGCTGAGCGCCGCCTCGGCGCTGGCCCTGCCCACCCGCAGCTTCGCCGCGTCGATGTCCACGCAAGGCGACATCGACATGCTCAACGTGGCGCTGGGCCTGGAATACCAGGCCATCGCCGCCTACCAGGTGGGGGCCGAATCAGGCCTGCTGCAAAAGCCCGTGCTCGCGGTTGCCGTGGAATTCCAGGGCCAGCACAAGGCGCACGCCGGCATCCTCGAGGCCACCATCTCCAAGCTGGGCGGCACTGCGGTGATGGCGAAAAAGCCCGCGGACTACGGTTTCCCCACCGACAAGCTGAAAAACCAGGCCGACGTGCTGCGCTTTGCCGCGGGACTGGAAAAGGGGGCCGCCAGCGCCTACCTGGGCACGGTGCCGCAGTTCCACAACCGCGACCTGGCCAAGGCGGCCGCGAGCATTCTCGGCGACGAGACCATGCACTGGGCGATCCTGCTCAACGCGCTGGGCGAGAACCCGGTGCCGGCGGCCTTCATCGCCTGATCTCCGGCGCCCGAGGGCCGGCGCCAGCCGAAGCGCGCCAGCAGCTAAGATGCCTGCCACCATGGCCGCTCCCGGCCGGCCGTGGACCCCGCGCGCGGCGCCCCGCCGCGCGCGGGACAGCACGACGCCGCCTGGCATGCCCGACCTGGAAAAACTGCTGGCCTTCACCGCACTCGGCGACCGCGAAGCCTTCTCGCGTTTGTACGAAGCCACGCGCCGCCGCGCCTGGGCCATCTGCCTGCGCCTGCTGCGCGACTCCACCCAGGCCGAGGACGCCATGCAGGACGCCTACGTGAAAATCTGGCACCAGGCCGCCAGCTACCGTCCGGCTTCGGGCGCCGCCGAGGCCTGGCTGGCCGCGGTGGTGCGCAACACCTGCCGCGACCGCCTGCGCGCGCAGCGCCGCGACCCGGCCGACAGCCTCGAGGAACTGCCCGAGGCCGCCGAGTACGCCGACCCGGCCCCCAATCCCGAGCAACGCCTGGAGGCCAGCCTGTCGCAGGGAAACCTGCTCGATTGCTTCGGTCAGTTGCAAGCCCGGCAGCGCGAGCTGCTGACCGAGTCCTACGTGCTGGGCCTGAGCCATTCCGAAATCTCCCAGCGCTTCGGCATGGCCCTGGGCACCGTGAAGACCGTGATCCGTCGCTCGGTGCTGGCACTGCGCGAGTGCCTCGCGCGGGGAGCGGCCTCATGAGGCTCGAACGCCACCCCGAACTGCTGGAACGCCTGGCCGCCGACTACCTTACCGGCGGCATGAGCGCCGCCGCGCGCCGCCGCTACGAGGCTCTGCTGGGCGATCGTCCGGAACTGGCCCGCGCGCTGGAACACTGGCGCATGCACCTGGACCAGGGGCTGCTGCCGCAACACACCCCCGAGGCCGTATGGGAGGCCGTGCAGCGTCGCATCGACGCGCCGCGGCCGGGCGCGCCCGCCGGCTCCGCGAACTCCGCCGCCAGCGGCTTGCTCGGCTGGGGCCTGCGCGCTTGGCGCGGCCTGGCGATGGGTCTGGGCGCCACCGCCGCCGTCTTCCTGGCGCTGCTGGTGGCCCTGTTCCTGCGCGGCCCGGCTCAGGCGCCCGCGCCACTGCAACTGGTGGCGGTTCTCGACGGCCCGGCAGGCCATGCCGCGGTACTGCAGGTGCGCGGCACCCAGGCCGCGCTGACCGCGGTGGGCGCGCAGGCGGCGCCGCCCGGCAAGTCCTTCGAACTCTGGGTGCTGCCGCGCCAGGGCAAGCCCATCGCCGCCGGCGTGGTGAGCCTGCAGGGAACCCAGCACATGCCCATGCCACCCAGGCTGGTGGATGCGGCGGTACAGGCCAAGGGCTTCGCGATCAGTGTGGAGCCGCTGGGCGGATCGCCCACCGGGCAGCCCACGGGCCCCGTCACCTACGTCGGCCGCCAGCTCGCCAGCGCCGGGCCGGAGCAGGCGGCGGGCTGATCGACCGGGTCGGGCCGCGGCTTCAGGCGGCCGCGCGAGTCAGCGCGGCGATGGCCAGCCCCGCCAGCACGATGCCCGCTCGGTTGACCCTGCTGGTCGGCTCGCGCAGCCACAGCATGCCCACCAGCGAGCTCAGCGCCACCACGCCCAGATTCATGCCGGCGAACACCACGGCCGGGTTGGCGCTCAGGCTCTGGTGCGCGCGTATGTACAGGTCGATGTTGGCATAGTTGAGCAGGCCCAGCACCAGGCCGCCGCCCAGGCTGCGCGCATCGAGGCGGGTGCCGCGCGCCAGGCGCAGGACCTGCGCCACGGCCATGCAGACAAAGGCGAGCAGGAAGCTGCTCTGCAGCGCGGTGCCGAAGTTCGCGCCGCGCAGGGCCAGCAGCTTGAGCAGCACGTCGACCAGGGCGTAACCGAACCACACCGCGAGCAGCCACACCGCCGCGTCGCCGCGCAGGGCGCGCGCCGCCGGGCGCGCCAGCAGGGCCAGCATGGCCAGCGATCCGAGCGCCATGCCCAGCACCTGCCAGGCATCGACCTTCTGGCCGAACAGGCTGAAGGCCGCCGCCAGCGACAACAGCAGGGACAGGCGCTGGGCGATGTCCGCGCGCACGATGCCCGCGCTTCGCACGGCCCGGCCCATGATCACGAACAAGCCCGGCAGCACCACCCCCAACGCCAGGGCGATTCCCCAGGGCATGCGCGCCAGGCTCGCCGCATCCATGCGTGGATGCAGCAGCAACAGGCACAGCAGCGAGGCGACGGCGTAGTTCCACAGCACCATCTGCCCGAGGTCCAGGCGCCAGGCGGGCGCCTGGCGCAGCCACAGGGAAACGGCGACGCTGAAACACACGGCGAGGGCAAGGAACTGCATGGAGTCTCCAGGCAAAGGCTCCATGCTAGTCCGCTGCGTCAGGGAAATGGCACCCGCAGGGCGGAGGCGCCCGGCCGTTCAGGCGAGGTCGAAGCGGTCGGCGTTCATCACCTGGGTCCACGCGTCGACGAAATCGCGCACGAACTTGTCGCGGTTGTCGTCCTGCGCATAGACCTCGGCGTAGGCGCGCAGCACCGAGTTCGAGCCGAACACCAGGTCCACGCGGGTGGCGGTCCATTTCAGGACTCCGCTTCGCCGATCCCGGATCTGGTACAGGCCATCGCCGCTCGGAGTCCAGGTATTCGCCATGTCCGTGAGGTTGACGAAAAAGTCGTTGCTCAGCACCCCCATGCGCTCGGTGAATACACCATGCCGGATTCCGCCGTGGTTGGCTCCCAGCACCCGCAGCCCTCCGATCAGCACGGTCATCTGCGGCGCGCTCAGGCCCATCAACTGGGCGCGGTCGAGCAGCAGTTCCTCGGGACTGACCGCATAGTCCTTCTTGAGCCAGTTGCGGAATCCGTCGTGCACGGGCTCCAGCACGGCGAAGGACTCGACGTCGGTCATCTCCTGGGTGGCGTCGCCGCGCCCGGGGGTGAAGGGAACGGTGATGTCGAAACCACCGGCTCTCGCCGCCTGCTCGATGCCCAGGTTGCCCGCCAGGACGATGAGGTCGGCCACGCTGGCACCGGTCTGCGCGGAGATGCCCTCGAGCACCCCCAGCACCCTGGCCAGTCGCTCCGGCTCGTTGCCCTGCCAGTCCTTCTGCGGCGCCAGGCGGATACGCGCCCCGTTGGCGCCGCCGCGCATGTCGGAGCCGCGGAAGGTACGCGCGCTGTCCCAGGCGGTGGCCACCATGTCGGCGATGCTCAGGCGGGCGTCGGCAATGCGGGCCTTCGCCGCGGCCACGTCATAGTCCCGGCGTCCGGCCGGGACCGGGTCCTGCCAGATCAGATCCTGCGCGGGCACGTCGGGCCCGAGGTAGCGCGCCTTGGGGCCCATGTCGCGATGGGTGAGCTTGAACCAGGCGCGCGCGAACACTTCCGAGAAATAGGCCGGATCGCGATGAAAGCGCTCGGAGATCGCACGGTAGGCCGGGTCCATTTTCATGGCCATGTCCGCGTCGGTCATGATGGGCTTGCGACGCAGGGAGGGATCCTCCGGGTCCACCGGCATGTCCTCGTCGCGGATGCTCACAGGCTCCCATTGCCAGGCACCCGCCGGGCTCTTGTTCAGCTCCCAGTCGTGGCCCAGCAGCATGGCGAAATAGCCGTTGTCCCAGCGCGTCGGGTGGGTGGTCCAGGCTCCCTCGATGCCGCTGGTGACGGCGTCGCGCCCGATGCCCCGACTGCTCTTGTTCAGCCAGCCCAGGCCCTGGTCCTCGATGTCCGCGCCCTCGGGCGCCGGACCCAGGCGCTTGGCATCCCCGTTGCCATGGGCCTTGCCCACCGTGTGGCCGCCGGCGGTCAGCGCCACGGTTTCCTCGTCGTTCATCGCCATGCGCGCGAAGGTCTCGCGCACCTGGGCGGCCGTCTTCAGCGGATCGGGCTTGCCGTTGACCCCCTCGGGGTTCACGTAGATCAGCCCCATCTGCACCGCCGCCAGCGGGTTCTCCAGCGTGCTCGGATCGTCCACCGCCGCGTAGCGTTCGTCGCTGGGAGCCAGCCATGCACGCTCGGCGCCCCAGTACACGTCCTTTTCCGGATGCCAGATGTCCTCGCGGCCGAAGCCGAAACCAAAGGTCTTCAGGCCCATGGATTCATAGGCGACGGTGCCGGCCAGCACGATCAGGTCGGCCCAGCTGATCTTGTTGCCGTACTTTTTCTTGATCGGCCACAGCAGGCGCCGGGCCTTGTCCAGATTGCCGTTGTCGGGCCAGGAGTTCAGCGGCGCGAAGCGCTGGTTGCCGGTCCCCGCGCCACCGCGCCCGTCGGCCACGCGATAGGTGCCCGCGGCGTGCCAGGCCATGCGGATGAACAGACCCCCGTAATGGCCCCAGTCGGCCGGCCACCAGGGCTGGCTTTGGGTCATCAACGCATGCAGGTCCTTTTTCAGCCCCGCGAAATCCAGGCTCTTCACCGCCTCGCGATAGTCGAAGCCCGCATCCATCGGATCGGCCTTGCGGTCATGCTGGTGCAGGATGTCCAGGTTCAGGGCCTTGGGCCACCAATCCACATTGGACATCGCGGCCTGCGTGGCCCCGCCGTGCATGACCGGGCACTTCCCGGAGCTTGCCGTCTTTTGATCCATCGTCCTCTCCTGCGGTAGTTGGGTTGTCGTGCAACTTGCATTTGGCGTCTTGCCAGATGCACACACTCCGAATACGGCCGCCCGGCCGCTGCATCGCGGATACATCGCGAATGCAAGAGCATAGTGAATAGCGTAGAACCATGAAGTCCAATGATCCATTGAATTGAATCAATGGCATGGATAGCCGGGCTTGTCATGTCGTCGTCAGGAATCCCGCCTGGATGCGACCAAGGACGGTCGGCGCATGTTCAGCGCCCCGCAAGGAGACCGTCATGAAGCACTACCCCGTCCGCCCCGAAGCCATCGCGGCCCTCGACCCGATGGCCCGGCGCGTGACCCAGCAGGCCGCCACCGAGCCGCCGGGCACCGGTGCCTACCTGCATCACCGCGAGCCCGGCATCTATGTCGACGTCGTGTCGGGCGAGCCGCTGTTCGCATCGAGGGACAAGTTCGACAGCGGATGCGGATGGCCGAGCTTCAGCCGGCCGATCGAAGCGGGGCGCATCCAGGAGCACCGGGACACGAGCTTCGGCATGATCCGCACCGAGTTGCGCTCGGCCGATGCCGGCAGCCACCTCGGCCACGTGTTCGACGATGGGCCGCCCGAGCGTGGCGGGCTGCGCTATTGCATCAACTCCGCGTCGCTGCGCTTCATTGCCCGTGAGGACATGGCCGCGCAAGGCTACGAGGACTATCTGCCGCTGCTGGAGGACAAGTGATGGAACAGACCGTGATCCTGGCCGGAGGCTGCTTCTGGGGCATGCAGGAGCTGCTGCGCCGCGTACCCGGCGTGCTGTCGACGCGCGTGGGCTACTGCGGGGGCGACACGGCCAATGCCACCTACCGGAACCACGGCCGCCACGCCGAGGCAGTCGAGGTGCGCTTCGATGCGGATCGACTGGGTTTGCGCGAGTTGCTGAAGGTGTTCTTCCAGATTCACGACCCGACCACCCGCGACCGCCAGGGCAACGACATCGGAAGTTCGTACCGCTCGGCCATCCTGTATCGAAGCGAGGAGCAGCGCGAAACCGCGCGCCAGCTCATCGCGCGAATGGATGCGAGCGGTGTGTGGCCCGGCAGGATCGTGACCGAACTCAAGCCCGCCGGCGCGTTCTGGCCCGCGGAGCCCGAGCATCAGGACTACCTGCGGCGCAACCCGATGGGCTACACCTGCCACTACCCTCGCCCCGACTGGAAGCTGCCGGAGGAAGCTTGAACGCGAAAACGACAATGCCCGCGTTCGCGGGCAAAACGACAATGCCCGCTTTCGCGGGCATTGAAACGCGTGCATGGGAATTCTGGCGGAGAGAGGGGGATTCGAACCCCCGAAGGGCTGTTAACCCTTACACGCTTTCCAGGCGTGCGACTTAAACCGCTCATCCATCTCTCCGGGAAGCCCGACATCCTAGCAGCAGCCCGGCCGCCAGTGTCGCGCGGACGATGCGCCAGGCTTCAGGAGACCTCGCGCTCGAGCGCGTCGGCGAGCTCGCCGGCCCGGCGGGCGGCCGCCTGCAAGGCCTGGTCGAAGGCGCCGGCGACGTCGCGCGCGTTCAACACCTCCAGCGCGGCGGCCGTGGTGCCTCCCTTGCTGGTGACCTGCTCGCGCAGCTTGCCGGCGCTCAGCGGCGAGGACTCGGCCAGCGCCGCGGCGCCCGCGATGGTGCCCAGCGCCAGGCGTTTCGCGGTGGCCTCGGGCAGGCCCAGGCGCACGCCGGCGGCGACCATGGCTTCGAGCACGTAGAACACATAGGCGGGGCCGGAGCCGGACACGGCGGTGACGGCATCGAGTTGCGCCTCCTCGTCCACCCAGGTGAGCTGCCCGGTGGCCCCCAACACGCGCTCGGCCAGCTCACGCTCGGCCGCGCCACAGGCCGGGCTGGCGTACAGCCCGGTCACGCCGCGGCCGATCAGCGCCGGCGTGTTGGGCATGGTGCGCACGACCCGTCTGGCCCCGCTGCGCGCGGCGATCGCGGCGCAGCGCACTCCGGCCATGATGCTTAATTGCAACATCTCCGCGGCCCGGGGGCTGCGTTCGCGCAGGGACTCCGCCGCCTGGGCGAATTGCTGCGGCTTGACCGCCCAGACCACCACGTCCACGGCGTCCAGGCTCGCATCGGGCTCGGCGATGGCCTCGACGCCGAACTGCTCGCGCAGGCGCTGGCGCTGGGCCTCGAAGGGTTCGACCACGTGCAGGCTCGAGGCCGCGACGCCGGCGGCACGCAGGCCGCCAAGGATGGCGCCGGCCATGGTGCCGCCGCCGATGAATCCGATGGTGATGGGTTGCATGGATTGCATTATCGCCGTTCGCACCGGGACCTCCGAGGGGTCCTGCAACACATATAGTACTCTCTTGATACGTATGGTTTCGCTTTTGAAATGAACATTCCCTTCATAATTGTTGACTTTTTCACTGATTGTCCAAGGCGTTGGCGCAAGTTCTCGACATATCAACAAGTTTCAAGCGAAACTGGCTTCGCGCAGGCGCAGGCGGCGCGCGAGCGCCTTGCCACGCGTCCCGGCGTGGGATCGCGTGCCGATCCACCGCCGCCCGACACCTTCGTGCAACAACCGTCCAGGCCGCGGGCAGCCCCACAAGGGCACACATTGCACAGGCTCAATATGTCGCTCAATGATTTCCTGGGCGACAATACACGCTTGCCCTTGTCGCCGCCGGCTTCGCGCGGCGCGCAGTCAGGCGACTTGCCCGGCCGATGCGTTCGGCCGTAAGGCCGGCCATGCCGCACTGACGTGATCAACCCGACTTCCGGAGGTTGCCAACCATGAAAGATGCCGCCAGCGCCCTCGATCGCGTCGACCGGCGCATTCTCGCCCTGCTGCAGGGCGATGGCCGCATGTCCAATCTGGCACTGGCGCAAGCGGTGCACCTTTCGCCGACGGCGGTGCTCGAGCGGGTGCGGCGTCTGGTGCGCGAACAGTACATCCTCGGCTACGAAGCGCGCCTGAACCCCCACAAGCTGGGTGCGTCACTGCTGGTGTGCATCGAGGTGCTGCTGGACCGCAGCACCCCGGAGGCCTTCGAGCGCTTCAAGGACGCCGCTCGCGAGCGCCCGGAAATCCTCGAGTGCTACCTGGTGGCAGGGGGGTTCGACTACCTGCTGAAGACCCGCGTCAGCGACATGGACGCCTATCGCGAATTCCTCAACAAGGTCCTGCTCAGCCTTCCCGGCGTGCGCGAAACCCGCACCTACGTGGTGATGGAGGAAATCAAGAACACCCAGGCCCTGCAGGTGGAATGAGCCCGCGCCGCGTGTCGGCGCGGGCGTTCAGCGCCTTGCCTGCGCCGCGGCGCGCTGGCGACCGGAAAGGTTGGTCGCCGCCGCCAGCGCGGGTACGGCCCCCTGGGCCTGCTCGGACACCTGCACCGAGCCCTGCGCCTGGGGAATGCCGCCCATGGGCTGCTCGAGCTTGTGCACGCCGGGCAACTCGCATTCCAGCACGGCCCGCCTCAGCGCCTCGATGGCCAGGGTGCGCGTGAAGGTCTTGCGCCAGGCCAGCACCACGCGCCGCGTGGGCACCGGGTCGAGGAAAGGCACGTAGCAGATGGGGCCGCTGCCCTTGGCGTCGGCCTCGACCTGCGCCGACATGCGCGGCAGGATGGTGATGCCCATGCCGGAGGCGACCATGTGCTTGATGGTCTCCAGCGACGAGCCCTCGAAGCTCTTGCGGATGCCATCCGAGCCCGGCGAGAACCGCGCGAACTCGGGGCAGACTTCCAGCACGTGGTCGCGGAAGCAATGCCCGGTGCCGAGCAGGAGCATGGTTTCGTCACGGATCTCCTCGCTGCGCACCGGCTTGGCCTGCGCCAGTCGGTGTCCGCGAGGCACGGCCACCAGGAAGGGTTCGTCGTACAGAGGTGCCGTGGCGAGCCCGTGATCGGGGAAGGGCTCGGCCAGCACCGCCACGTCGAGTTCCCCGTTGCGCAGCATTTCCAGCAGGCGCACCGTGAGCTGTTCCTGCAGCAGCAGGGGCATCTGCGGCGTCAGCTCGATCACCCGGCGCACCAGCGGAGGCAGCAGGTAGGGCGCCACCGTGTAGATCACCCCCACGCGCAGGGGACCCGCCAGGGGGTCCTTGCCTCGCTTGGCGATTTCGCGAATGGCCGAGGATTGCTCCAGCACCCGTTGCGCCTGTTCGATGATCTCGGCCCCGATGGGCGTGATGCTGACCTCGCTGCCGCCGCGCTCGAACAATTTCACGTCGAGCTCTTCCTCCAGCTTCTTGATGGCCACCGAGAGGGTTGGCTGACTCACGAAGCAGGCCTCCGCGGCGCGTCCGAAATGGCGCTCGCGGGCGACGGCGACGATGTAACGCAGTTCGGTCAGTGTCATAGCTTCCATTAAAGCACGTTTCGTGCTGAATGATTGAAAGCTATCAAACCTCGGGCTGCATCCCCCCCGGGCGCCGGCGCGCCCCTCGCGATGTTCCGCAAGGGCTCAGGCGGCCAGCCAGTCCATGCCGGCTCCCAGCCATCGCTGCAGGTGCTCGCGCGCGGCCAGGGGATGCTCGCGCAGCAGCGAAGCCGCGGCCTCGCGCGCCAGCTCCAGCAGGTCCTCGTCCTCGCGCAGGTCGGCGTGACGCAGGCCCTGCAGGCCCGACTGGCGCTGCCCCAGGAGTTCGCCGGGGCCGCGCAGCTCCAGGTCCTTCTGGGCGAGCACGAATCCATCACTGCTTTCGTGCATGGCCTGCAGGCGCGCCCTCGCGGTCTGCGACAGCGGCTCGGAAAACAGCAGCAGGCATTGCGCGGCCTGGCTGCCGCGTCCCACGCGGCCCCGCAACTGATGCAGTTGCGAGAGCCCGAAGCGCTCGGCATGCTCGATGACCATCAGGCTGGCCGAGGGCACGTCCACCCCCACTTCGATGACCGTGGTGGCCACCAGCAGGCGCAGGCGACCGGCCGCGAAGTCCTCCATCACCTGCGCCTTGTGCGCCGAGGGCATGCGCCCGTGCAGCAGGCCCACGCATCCGGCCTGTTCGCCCAGCAGCGCCTGCAGCTCGGCGTGGGCCTCCAGCGCGGCGCGCAGCTCGGGCTGGCCGCCGCGCGCCCCGGCGCGCGGGCGCGCACCGAGCTGGCCGCCCTCGCCGCCCTCGCCCCCTGCCTCGCCTTCGCCGGGCTCGCTGGGTTCGATCAGCGGGCACACCCAATAGACCTGCCGCCCCTGCAGCACGAGCTCGCGCACCCGCTGCTTGACGGCCTCGCGGCGCTGGTCGGAGGAGAACACGCGGGTGCGCACCGGCTGCCGGCCCGGCGGACTGTGCGCGATGGTGGAAATATCCAGGTCCCCGAACACGGCCATCGCCAGGGTGCGGGGAATCGGCGTGGCGGTCATCATCAACAGATGGGGCTGGCGCTGCTCGCCGGCGCCCTTGGCGCGCAGGCTCAGGCGCTGCGCCACCCCGAAGCGGTGCTGCTCGTCGACCAGCGCCAGGCCCAGGCGGGCGAACTGCACCTTGTCCTGGATCACCGCGTGGGTGCCGATGACCAGCGCCGCCTCGCCGCTGGCCGCGCGGGCGAGTTCCGCCTCGCGCTCGCGCTTGCGCTGGGCGCCGCTGAGCCAGGCCACGCCCACGCCCAGGGGCTGCAGCCAGCCGGCCAGGCGCTGCAAGTGCTGGGCGGCGAGGATGTCGGTGGGCGCCATCAGCGCGCACTGAAAGCCGTTGTCGATGGCCTGCGCCGCCGCCAGCGCGGCCACCACGGTCTTGCCGCAGCCCACGTCGCCCTGCAGCAGACGGTGCATCGGCTGCTCGCGTTGCAGATCGAGCGCGATCTCGGCGACACAGCCGGCCTGGTCGGCCGTCAAGGCGAAGGGCAGCGCCCGCAGCAGGCTCTGCACCAGGCCGCCGCCGCGCTCGGGCATGGGCCAGGCGCGCTGCTCGGCGCGGCGCGAGCGCGCCATCTGCTGGGCCAGTTGCTGGGCCAGCAGTTCATCGAATTTCACGCGGCGCCAGGCCGGGTGGCTGCGCTGCTCCAGCGCTTCCAGCGCCAGCTGGGGCGGTGGCGCGTGCAACAGTTGCAGCGCCTGCGCGATGGGGGGCAGCTGCAGCCGCTCCAGCAGATCGGCCGGCAGCCATTCGCGTGCGTCCAGGCGGCGCAATGCCGCCGCCACCGCCTTGCGCAGCCAGGCCTGGCTGATGCCCGCACCAGCCGGGTAGATCGGCGTCAGGCTCTGGGGCAGGGCCTCGCCCGGCGCGGCCACCCTGCACACCGGGTGCACCATCTCGAAGCCGAACAGGCCGCGCCGCGGCTCGCCGCGGATGCGCAACTCCTTGCCGGGTGCGTACTGGCGCGACCAGTTGGGATAGAAATGGAAAAACCGCAATTCCAGGCGCCCGCTGCCATCCTCCACCGTGACGCGCAGCACGCGGCGCCGCGCCGCCATGAGTTCGGCCTGCAGCACCTGCGCCTGCACCACGGCGATGCGCCCCTCGCGCAGTTGGGCGATGGGCGTGATGCGGGTTTCATCGACGTAGTGCAGCGGCAGATGCAGCGCGAAATCCCAGTCGCTGCGCAAGCCCAGGCGCTCGCCCGGCGAGGTGGGCGCGGCCTTCGCGCCGGCGCCGGCCGGCGCCGCGCGCTTGGCGGGGGGTAAGGGAGCGGCGGCGGGCATCGGGGGCTCGCTGTGCGCAGGGTCCGGGTGGGTTCTGGAGATCCTGGGGATCGGCGCGGCCTGGTGCCGATCAGTGCAGGTCGGGATCGGCCACGCGTTCGCCGCGCGGCAGGAGCGCGCCCACGCGGGCCAGCGCGTCCAGGGTCTGCTCGAACACCTCGGACTCGGACTGGCCGGGCCAGAAACGGCGCAGCGCGCGGCCCACCATGGCGGTGGATGCGAACCAGCGGGCCAGGGCCCCCCGGGTCGGCGGGTGCGCCTGTTCCATCACGTGGAACTTGAGCAACACCCGCAGCGCGTGCGCCGCGTGCCGGGGCGGGTCGGCCTCGAACACGTCCAGGCGCGTATGCGCGCGCTCCAGCGCGGCGCCGGGTTGCGCGAACACCGGGCCGTGGCCTGGAATCACCAGGCGCGGCGCCAGTTGCTCGATGCGCAGCAAGGTGCGGCGCTGGGCGGCGAAGCCGTCGCCGCCGTCGATTTCCGGGAACAGCACTCCGAAACCATGCTCCCACAGGGCGTCGCCGCTGATCAGCACCCCCGCGTCGGGCTGGAACAGCATCAGCGCGTGGTCGTCGTGCCCTGGCGCCGCATGCGCCTGCCAGGGCAGGCCGCCCATCCAGAGGGTGTCGCCCGCCGCGTAGCCGGCATCGGCGCGGAAAGGCTCGGCCTGCTGGCCCGCCTGGGCCACCGCCGACTCGGGCTGTTCCCAGGCGCCGGCGCCCGGGAGCTCTCCGGCCGGCACGACGATGGCGCACTGCGCGCCGGCGCCGTGCTCGCGCTGCAGGCGCGCGTTGCCGCCGCAGTGGTCCGAGTGCAGGTGGGTGTTGACGATGCGTCGCAGGCGGCGGCCGGCGAGCGCTCCGGCCACGCCGTCGCAGGTGGCGCGCGCGCGTGTCACGTGGCCGGTGTCGACCACGCTGGCCGTGTGCTCGTCGTCCCACAGGACGACGGCGTTGGCGCTCAACCAGTCATGCACCAGCACGTGCACGCCGGGAGGAAGCTGGGGTTGCGGCTTGGGATCCATGGTGATTGCGCAGCATACGGCGGCGCTGGCGCAGCCGCCTCGCACGCCGGGTTTGGCGTCCCGGCGCGCGTGGCCTAGCATTGCAGCAGGCCACGCCCACCCTGCCGCTCGTGCGGCCATCCAGCATGGAACGCGCCCAGCCTTTCTCCTCGGACCTGCATGCCGCGTACGCCTTGCAACGCGATGCGTTCCGCGCCGATCCCTACCCGCCGTGGGAATTGCGCGCCGACCGCCTGCGTCGCCTGCTGAGCCTGCTGGGCGAAGCCGAGTCGCGCATCTGCGAGGCCATCGCCTCCGACTTCGGCCAGCGCGCCCATGCCGAGACCCAGGCCCTGGAGCTGGTGCCCTCGCTGTCGGCGCTGCGCCACGCGCTGCGCCACGGGCGCGCCTGGATGCGCGCGCGCCGGGCCAGCCCGGGCATCTGGTTCCGCCCGGCCGGCGCCCGCGTGCTGCCGCAGCCGCTGGGCGTGGTGGGCATCATCGCGCCGTGGAACTACCCGCTGTACCTGGCCGTGGGGCCGCTGGCCTCGGCGCTGGTGGCGGGCAACCGGGCGATGCTCAAGCTTTCCGAGTACGCACCGGCCTTCGCGGGGCTGTTCGGCGAACTCGTGCGCGAGCGCTTCGACCCCGACGAGCTGGCCGTGTTCGCCGGCGGCGCCGAGCAGGCGGCTGCCTTTTCCTCGCTGCCCCTGGACCACCTGCTGTTCACGGGCTCCACCGCGGTCGGGCGCCGGGTGATGAGCGCCGCGAGTGCCCGGCTCGTGCCCGTCACCCTGGAACTGGGGGGAAAATCGCCCGCCGTGCTGGCCCCGGGCTGCGACCTGCGCCTGGCCGCGCGGCGCATCGTCTACGGCAAGCTGGTCAACGCCGGCCAGACCTGCGTGGCGCCGGACCATGTGCACGTTCCCCGCGCGCAGTTGCAGGCCTTTGCCGACGAGTGCGTGCTCGCGGCTCGGGAAATGTACCCGCAAGGACTGCTCAGCGCCGATTACTGCAGCATCATCGATACCCGGCACTACGTGCGCCTGGCTTCCATGCTCGAGCAGGCACGCGAGGCCGGCGTGCCGGTGGTGCCCTTGTTCGAGGGCGAGCAGGCGCAGGATGGGCGCCACCGCCTGGCGCCCGCGCTCGTGCTGGACCCGCCGGCGCGCCTGCAGGCCATGCAGGAGGAGATCTTCGGCCCCCTGCTGCCGCTGCTGGGCTACGAATCGACCGACGAGGTGATCGCACGCATCAACGAGCAGCCGCGCCCGCTGGCCCTGTACTGGTTCGACGACGACGACCGGCGCATCGAGCGGATGCTGCGCACGACCCATTCCGGCGGCGTGACCCTGAACGACACGCTGATGCACGTGGCGCAGGACGAACTGCCCTTCGGCGGCGTCGGCCCCTCCGGCATGGGCCATTACCACGGCCGCTGGGGCTTCGACACCTTCAGCAAGCTCAAGCCGGTCCTGGCGCAGCGCCGCCTGGCGGGCACCGCGCTGGTGCGCCCTCCCTACGGAAAGACCTTCGCGCGCCTGATCGCGGCGATGAAACGCTGGGCCTGAACCGACGCCAGCCCGCCCGGCATGCTCCGCGGAGTCAGGGCGATTTGGGATTGCCGGCGAATGGGCGTAGAATGAGGGGTTCCGGTTTTTGGCCACCGGAAAAACGCTTGGGAACATGCCGAACATGCGGAACATGCATGTGCGCGCATTGCACGACGGCAGGGGCTCCCCCATGCCGCCTGCACGAGGACCGGCTTCCTGCCCGCCGGTCCGCGCCGATCCGCAAGCCAGGGTAGAGCCCGCCTTTCCAAGAGCGGGAAAAACGGCTCCATCGAACCATCGTATCCACCACCATGAAAACCTTCAGCGCCAAGCCGGCCGAAGTGAAGCATGAATGGTTTGTGATCGACGCCACGGACAAGGTCCTCGGTCGTGTCGCCAGCGAAGTGGCGCGC
>JAKBBK010000115.1 GCA_021808525.1 Pseudomonadota bacterium | reverse complement strand
CCGGCCAGTACGCCTACCGCGACCGCCGTGCCAAGAAGCGCGAGTTCCGCGCGCTGTGGATCACGCGTATCAACGCCGCCGTGCGCGAGCTCGGCATGAGCTACAGCGTGTTCATGAACGGCATGAAAAAGGCCTCCATCGACATCGACCGCAAGGTGCTGGCCGACATGGCGGTGCATGACAGCGCCGCTTTCGGCAAGATCGTCGAGGCCGTGCGCGCGAAGTTGGCCTGAGTCGGGCCCGAGGGAGCGCGCCGCAGGCGCGCTCCCCTGCAACAAGCCGCAGGCCTGGGATGTTCCCGGGCCTTTTTTCACGCCGCCGCCGCCGCATCGCGGTGCCGGCCTGAAGGTTTTGCGATGACCACGAACCCGCAACTGCAGGACCTGGTGAACCAGGCGCGCGAACAGTTCGCCGCCAGCCCGAGCGCGGCCGAGCTGGAGAACGCCAAGGCGCGTTTCCTGGGCAAGTCCGGCGCGATCACCGCGCTGATGAAGGACCTGGCGAAGCTGTCCCCCGAGGACAAGCGCGCGCAGGGCGCCGAGATCAACCTGGCCAAGCAGGCCATCGAGCAGGCCCTGCAGGCACGGCGCGACGCGCTGGCCGAGGCCGAATTGCAGGCCCGCCTGGCCGAGCAGGCCATCGACGTGACGCTGGACGGGCGGGGGCAGCGCCGCGGCGGGGTGCATCCGGTGATGCGCTCGTGGATGCGCATCGAATCCATTTTCCGCTCCATCGGCTTCGAGGTCGCCGACGGCCCCGAGATCGAGGACGACTGGAGCAACTTCACCGCCCTGAACTCGCCGCAGGACCACCCGGCGCGTTCCATGCAGGACACCTTCTACGTCGACCTCGACGACGCGCGCGGCCAGCCGCTGCTGCTGCGCACCCACACCTCGCCCATGCAGGTGCGCCATGCTCGCGCCCATGTGCAACGCCACCAGGGCGCCGCGACCATGCCCGACATCCGGGTCATCGCCCCGGGGCGCACCTACCGCGTGGACAGCGACGCCACGCACTCGCCCATGTTCCACCAGTTCGAGGGGCTGTGGATCGGCGAGAACGTGTCCATGGCCGACCTGAAGGGCGTGTACACCGCCTTCCTGCACACCTTTTTCGAGCGCGACGACATCGAGCTGCGCTTCCGGCCCTCGTATTTCCCCTTCACCGAGCCCTCGGCCGAGATCGACATGCGCTTCGACAGCGGGCCGCTGCGCGGCCGCTGGCTGGAGATCTCCGGCGCCGGCCAGGTGCACCCGGTGGTGGTGCGCAACTTCGGGCTGGATCCGGAGCGCCACATCGGCTTCGCCTTCGGCTCCGGCATCGAGCGCCTGACCATGCTGCGCTACGGCATCGGCGATCTGCGCCAGTTCTACGGCTCCGACCTGCGCTTTCTCGAACAGTTCGACGCCGCCTGAGCCGCCGCGCGCGCCGCCCCCTCCCGAACCCGATTTCGTCTCCCGCCGATCCATGCAAGTACCCGAATCCTGGCTGCGCAGTTTCTGCAACCCGAATCTCGGCATCGAGGAACTCGCCGAAGGCCTGACCATGGCAGGCCTCGAGGTCGAGGAATTGCGCCGCGCCGCGCCCGAGTTCCGCGGCGTGGTGGTGGCCCAGGTGCTGGAGGTGGCGCCCCATCCCGACGCCGATCGCCTGCGCGTGTGCCGGGTCGATGCCGGCGCCGCGCAGACGCTGCAGATCGTCTGCGGCGCGCCCAACGTGGCCGCGGGCATGAAGGTGCCCTGCGCCACCATCGGCGCCGAACTGCCCCCCGCGGAAGCCGGCGGCAAGGCCTTTCGCATCGGCGCGGCGCGCATGCGCGGCGTGGACTCCCAGGGCATGCTGTGCTCGGCCCGGGAACTCGGGCTGTCCTCCGACCACTCCGGGCTGCTGGCGCTGGACCCGCAGCTCCCGGTGGGCCAGGACCTGCGCGAGGCCCTGCGCCTGGACGAGGGCATCCTGGAGATCAAGCTCACGCCCAACCTCGGCCATTGCATGAGCGTGTACGGCGTGGCGCGCGAACTCTCGGCCATCACCGGCGCCGAACTGTTGCAACCCCGATTCGACCCGGTGGCCGCGCGATTGCAGGAGACCCTGCCGGTGCGCGTGCTGGCCGACGATCTGTGCGGGCGATTCTCCGGGCGCGTGATCCGCGGCGTGGATGCCCGCGCGCCCACGCCGGCCTGGCTGCGCCAGCGCCTGGAACGCGCCGGCCAGCGCAGCATCTCGGCCCTGGTGGACATTTCCAACTACGTGATGCTCGAACTCGGGCGCCCCACCCACGTGTTCGACCTCGATCGCATCGACGGCGGCCTGGAAGTGCGCTGGGGCCGCGCCGGCGAATCCCTGGAACTGCTCAACGGCCAGACCATCCAGGTGGACGAGCGCGTGGGCGTGATCGCCGCCGGCCAGGGCATCGAATCCCTGGCGGGCATCATGGGCGGCGAGGCCACCGCGGTGAGCCTGGACACCCGCAACGTCTACGTCGAGGCCGCCTTCTGGTGGCCCCAGGCCATCCGCGGGCGCGCCCGGCGCTACAACTTCAGCACCGACGCCGGCGCGCGTTTCGAGCGCGGCGTGGATCCCGCCACCACGGTCGAGCACCTGGAGTACATCACCCGCCTGATCCTCGAGGTCTGCGGCGGCCAGGCCGGCCCGGTGGACGACCAGCGCCTGCGCCTTCCCGAGCGCAAGCCCGTGGCCATGCGGGTGGCGCGCTGCGAGCGCATCATCGGCACCCCGGTGGGCGCCGATCGCATGGCGCAGATCTTCCAGCGCCTGGGCCTGCCCGCGCTTCGCGAAGGGCAGGGCGCCGAGGAGCGTTTCGTGGTCACCCCGCCCAGCCACCGCTTCGACCTCGAGATCGAGGAAGACCTGGTGGAGGAAATCGCGCGCATCCACGGCTACGCCAACATTCCCGTGCGCCCGCCGCTGGCGCGCATGTCCATGCTGCCCGAACCCGAGGGCCTGCGCAGCCAGCACGCGCTGCGCCTGGCCCTGGTCGAGCGCGGCTACCAGGAAACCATCCAGTTCAGCTTCGCCGAAGCCGAGTGGGAGGCCGACCTGGCGGGCAACCCGCAGCCCATCGCGCTGCGCAACCCCATCAGCGCGCAGGCCGGGGTGATGCGATCCAGCCTGCTGGGCGGACTGCTGCAGACCCTGCGCGCCAACCTGAACCAGCGGGCGCGCCGCGCGCGCATGTTCGAAGTGGGGCGCGTGTTCCTGCGCGCCCCGGGGCGCGAGGACCTCGAGCCCCGGGGCGTCGAGCAGCCCACCCGCGTGGGCGGCCTGGCCTACGGTCCGGTGATGCCCACCGGCTGGGCCGCGCCCGAGCGCCAGGTCGATTTCTACGACGTCAAGGCCGATGTGCAGCAACTCTGCGCCGGCTGCGGCGAACTGCGCTTCGAGCCCGTGCGGCATCCGGCCTTGCACCCGGGGCGCGCCGCGGCCGTGCTGATCGACGGTCGAAGCGCCGGCGTGGTCGGCGAGCTGCACCCGCGCTGGGTGCAGAAATACGCGCTGCCCCATGCCCCCATCGTGTTCGAGCTCGACGCCGCCATGCTGCAGCGCCGGCAACTGCCCGAGCCTCATGCGCTGGCGCGCACCCCCGCGGTGTTGCGCGACCTGGCCTTCGTGCTCGAGGCCGCGGTGCCGGCGGCGCGGGTACTCGATCTGGCGCGCGAGCTGCGCGCCAGCGACGCCCGCTGCGCCATCCTGGCCGATGCGGTGCTGTTCGACGTGTTCCCGCTGCCCGACACCACCACGCGCAGCCTCGCGCTGCGCCTGAGCCTGCAGGCCGAGGAAACCCTCACCGATGCCCAGGCCGACGCCGCCTGCGCCGCCGTGGTCGAGGCCATGCAGCGCACCTTCGACGCGCGCCTGCGCGCCTGAAGCCGCAGCTCCCCGCACGCCCCATCCGACGACCGTCTTTCGCGAAGGACCCATCGCATCATGGAAAAACTGGTCACCAGCCTGCAGACCCCGAGCCTGACCAAGGCCGAGTTGTCGGAACTGCTGTACGAGCGCATCGGGCTGAACAAGCGCGAATCCAAGGACATGGTGGACGCGTTTTTCGACCTGATCCGCGACGCGCTGGCCAGCGGCCAGGACGTGAAACTGTCCAATTTCGGGAACTTCCAGTTGCGCGACAAGGCGCAGCGCCCGGGGCGCAACCCGCGCACCGGCGAGGTCATCCCCATCCGCGCGCGCCGCGTGGTCACCTTCCATCCCAGCCAGAAGTTCAAGGAACAGCTGCAAGGCGGCAACGAGGCCGCCATGCCGCTCACCGTCACCGGCACCCTGACGCGGGGCTGAAGCCCGTCCGACGCCCCGAGCCCGCCCGCTGAGCCGTGCCCGCCATGACTGCCTCCTCGGATCTGCCGCCGATCCCCGCCAAGCGCTACTTCACCATCGGTGAGGTCAGCGAGCTGTGCGGCGTGAAGGCCCACGTGCTGCGCTACTGGGAGCAGGAGTTCAGCCAGCTGCGCCCGATGAAGCGCCGCGGCAACCGGCGCTACTACCAGCACCACGAAGTGCTGCTCATCCGGCGCATCCGCGAGCTGCTGTACGACCAGGGCTTCACCATCCACGGCGCCCGCGCCAAGCTGTCCCAGGGGCAAGGCGCCGAGGCGCCGCGCGCCGCCGACAGCGTGGCCCCGGTGGTGCTGCCCGAGCTGCCGCCCCTGCCCCTGCCCGCCGGCGACCCCGCGAGCTGGACCCCGGCGGGGCGCGAGGACCTGTTGCGCGAACTTTTCCTGCTCAAGGAGCTTTTGCGCGGCGACTGAAGCTGCTACACTTTTCGTTTTTGGTCAGTCGGGGCGTAGCGCAGCCTGGTAGCGCACCTGCATGGGGTGCAGGGGGTCGGAAGTTCGAATCTTCTCGCCCCGACCAT
>JAKBBK010000114.1 GCA_021808525.1 Pseudomonadota bacterium | reverse complement strand
GCCGGCGCGGGCGTCGTACACGCCGGGCAGCCAGGCTGCCGCGTACTGCACCACGCCGGCGGCCTCGGTCGGCGGGTTGCCGACGTAGCACAGCCACATCGCGATGCCGATCACGGTGGCCGCCAGGCGTCCGTTGGAATACAGCGGATAGCGCACCAGCCCCCCGCTTTCGGGAAGCGCCATGCCGAGCTCGGCATAGACCAGCGCGACCAGCAGCATCAGCACGCCGCCTACCACCCACGACAGCAGCGCCGCCGGACCGGCGGCGCGCGCCGCGTACATCGCCGCGAACAGCCAGCCCGAGCCGATCACGCTGCCGACGCCGGCGGCCAGCAGGGACCAGAAGCCCAGCCTGCGCTGCAGCTTGCGGTCCTCGAGTTGGGCCAGCGGCGCGCCGGGCCGCGCCGGGCGCCGCGTCGATTCGCTCAGGCAGGTGTCGCTCATCGCACCCAGGTTAGCAGGGCTGCAGGGCTCGCGACGCCCGCAGCGTCAACCCGCCGCGCCCGGGTCGGCCTGGACCGGCCCGGCACCGCCGGCGCCGCCCGCGCCGCCGCGCCTGCGCTTGACGCGCTGCAGGTACCAGGTGGCGAGCATGGCAGCGGCGAAACCCGATGCGGCGCCGACGCCCAGCGCCCAGCGCGGGCCGAAGGCGTCGGCGACCCAGCCGACCAGCGGCGCCCCGAGCGGCGTGCAGCCGAGAAAGATCCCCATGTAGATGGCCATCACGCGCCCGCGCATGGCCGGCTCGGTCGACAACTGCACGAGGCTGTTGGTCGACGTGGTGAAGGTCTGCGCCAGCGCGCCGACCAGCGCCAGCACGGCACCGAAGCTCCAGGCACCGGGCATGAGCGCGGCCAGCGCGCAAGCCAGCCCGAAGCTCAACGCGCTGACCCGCAACAGCACCAGGTGCGGGGCCTTGCGTCCGGCCATCAGCAAGGCGCCGACCACCGAACCCACGGCCATCGCCGACGACAACGTGCCGTACAGGCTCGGGCCGCCGTGGAACACGCCGACCGACATGGTGGACACGAAAATCGGGAAGTTCAGACCGTAGGTTCCGACCAGGAACAACATGCTCAGCGCGACGATCAGGTCGGGGCGCCCGCGCAGGTAGCGAAAGCCTTCGACGATTCCCGACGGACGACCGCCGGCGCGGGCGGCGCGCTGCAGTTGCGCGGTGCGCATCGATGCCAGCGCGCCGATCACGGCCAGGAACGAAGCCGCGTTGATCAGGAACACCCACGCGGTGCCGACGGCCGCGATCATCAGCCCCGCCACGGCCGGGCCGATCAGGCGCGCGCCGTTGAACAGCGTGGAATTCAGCGCCACGGCGTTGGGCAGCGCGTCGTCGCCGACCAGCTCGGCGACGAAGGTCTGGCGCGCCGGGGCGTCGAAGGCGCTGACGCAGCCCATGACGCCGGCGAATCCATACACCTCCCACAGGGTGACGCTGCCGCTGAGCACGAGCAGGCCCAGGCCCAGCGCCAGCAGGCCCATCGCCGACTGCGTGAACATGAGCAGGCGACGCCGGTCGCAATGGTCGGCGGCCATGCCGGCCAGCGGCATGAGCAGGATCGGCGGCCCGAACTGCAGCGACATCACCACGCCCACGGCGGTGGCGCTGTGGTGGGTGAGCTCGACCAGCACCAGCCAGTCCTGGGCGATTCGCTGCATCCAGGTGCCGATGTTCGACACCAGCGAGCCGAGCGCCCACAGGCGGTAGTTGTAGCCGCGCAGCGAGACGAAGGTGCGACGCAGCCGGGCACGGTACGCGGCCGCGGTCTGCGAGAAGAGCGTGGAGGAGGACATGGGCTTGCTGCGGCGCCCGCAAGCGGGGCGCGCCGTGACGCAATCGACACTCTAGTGCGCCGTCGCCAATCGTGCAGTGCGCGGCTACAGGCGCGTCAGCGCGGCGAGCGCGTAACCCAGCGCGGCGCCGGCGGCGGGCCCGAGCAACCAGCCGCGCAGAACGCCCAGCACGACCCTGGCGTCGATGGTTTCGCGTCCGCGGGCCAGGCCGGCTCCGGCCATCGCGCCGATCAGCGCCTGGTTCATCGACGTGAACAGGCCGCCGGCGACCGCGCCCAGCACGACCAGCGCCTGGACCAGTTGTGCGGCCACGGCCATCGGCGCATCCAGGCGCACCATGCCGAAGGCCACGCGCTCGAGCAGCGGGCGCCCCCAGGTCAGCACGCCGACGGCCAGTCCGATGCCGCCGAGCAGCCCGGCGAGCAGCGGACCGCAAAGCCCCGTGGACAGGAACACCGCGGTCGCGTTGGATACGTCGTTGGCACCCATGGCCAGGCTCGCCAGCGCGCCGACCAGCACCAGCGCGCGCCCGGCAAGCGCCAGGCCGCGCGCATGGGCCAGCGCGGGCACGGCGTCGAGCAGCCGGGTGAGGGCGTAGCCGAGCGCGAAGGCGGCGAACGGAGCCAGCACCCACAGCACTGCCAGGCGCGCGATGGTGTCCCAGCGTATGGCCAGGCCGAGCGCCTGCCCGGCGCCGACGATGCTGAACACCAGGATCTGGATGGTCGAGGTCGGGATGCGCCGTTGCGTGAACCAGGTGGTCAGCGCGAAGGCCGCGCCGATCACCGCGATCGCCGCGCCGCTGCCCAGGCGCTGCCCGACCAGGATGTCGTGGCCGACATGCCGCAGCACGGCATGGCTGAACCAGGTAGCCCCGACCAGCGCGAACGGCGCCATGGTCCACAGCGCTGCGCGCGTGCCGATGCTGCGCGTGGCCACCGGCATGCCCATGCAGGCCCCGGTGTAATGCGCGCCCATGCTCCACGCGAAGGCCAGCGCCAACGCGACCAAAAGGGTATCAGGAAGGGTCATCGGCACCTCGAGCTACGTGGGGCGACGTCGCGCGGGCGCCGAACAAGGCGATGGGTCGTTTCATGGGGTCCCATGGGGTCGCGGTTGCGAACCGGGAAGGCACGCAGCACAATCGTATGGGACCCCGAACGGGCGACAGCATGCCCCTGCGTCGACTCACCCTCCTGGAGCGCCTCGCCGTGCTGCGCTACGCGATCGCGGTTGCGAGCATGGCCGCGGCCTTCGCGTTGCGCCTCGCACTGCTGCCGCCGGGCTCCGCGGTCGGTTTCATCGCCCTTTGCCCGGTGACGGTGCTGGTGTTCTACCTCTGCGGCACCGGCCCGGGGCTGTCGGCGCTGGCACTCAGCGCGCTCGCCGGCTGGTACTGGTCCTACCCGCCGCGGGGCTCGTGGGCAGGCACGCCGGCGTCGGTCGCTGCCACGCTGTGCCACGTGCTGTCCATGGGCACCATCGGGCTGGTGATGCGCACGCTGCGCAACGCGACCCGGGACGCCGCGGACGCGCTGCGGCGCGTTGAGCGCAGCGAAGCACGGTGGCGAAGCTTCGCCGACGGCCAGTCCGACATCGTCGCGCGGTTCGACGCCAACGGCGTGGTGCTGTTCGCCAACGAGATGGCGCGGCAGCTGTTCGGCCCGGCCGCGAGCATCGGTGTGGCGACCTGCCCGGACGATGCCGGCGACGCGCAGGCCCTGCTGCGCTGCGCCGACGAGGCCATGTACCGCGCCAAGGCCGCCGGGCGCAACCAGGTGCGCTTCCACGGGCAGGCGGCCTGACGCCGATCGCTCCCGCAGGCCGATGAAGCAACTGCCAGGTATTCGAGGAACAGGACACTAAGATGCTGGCACCGCCGATGCGGCGGCCGCGTTCGCAGGCGCTTCCCGCGAAGCCCGTGTCCGGCCGGCCCGGAGGCGCTGCAGCAGACCCATGGCACCCACCCGACTCGACGCGCAGGCACGGTACGACGTACTGGTCATCGGCGGCGGCCCCGCCGGATCGACCACGGCGGCGCTGCTGGCGCGACGCGGTGTTCGCGTGGCCTTGCTGGAGAAGGCGCGGCACCCGCGTTTCCACATCGGGGAATCGCTGCTGCCGGCGAACCTGGCGCTGTTCGAGCAGCTCGGCGTGGCCGACCAGGTTCGCGCCATCGGCATGCCCAAGTGGGGCGCGGAGTTCGTTTCGCCCTGGCATGCGCGCAAGACCCAGAGCTTCGCCTTCGCCGACGCCTGGAACCGATCGATGCCGATGGCCTACCAGGTGCGGCGCTCCGAGTTCGACGACATCCTGCTGCGCAACGCCGAAGGTCTCGGCGTGCGCGTGGTGCAGGGCTGCGAAGCGCGCGACGTGCACTTCGAGCCCGACGGAGCCGGCGCGCTGATCGAGGCCTTGCACGACGACGCCACGCGAAGCAGCTGGCACGCCCGCTACGTGGTCGATGCGTCGGGGCGCGACACCTTCCTCGGCGCGCGCCTGAAGGCCAAGCAGCGCGACCGACGGCACAACAGCGCGGCCATGTTCGCCCATTTCACCGGGGCCACGCGCCTGCCGGGCAGGGACGCAGGGCATATCTCCATCTTCTGGTTCGACCACGGCTGGTTCTGGTTCATCCCGCTGGCCGACGGCACCACCAGCGTCGGCGCGGTGGCCTGGCCCTACTACTTCAAGACCCGCGACAAGGCGCTGGAGGATTTCTTCGCCGACACCATCGCGCTGTGCCCCGGCCTGTCGGCCCGACTGGCCGGCGCCACGCGCGTGTCGCCGGTGCAGGCCACCGGCAACTATTCCTACCGTTGCGAGCGCACGCACGGGCCCGGCTACCTGCTGGTCGGCGACGCCTTCACCTTCATCGACCCGGTGTTCTCTTCCGGCGTGATGTTCGCGATGCAGGGCGGCGTCTTCGCCGCCGAGGCGCTGCTCGCCAGCCTGCGCGAGCCGAGTACCGAAGCCCGTGCGATGAAGGCCTTCGACCGCGCGATGCGCCGCGGGCCGCGGGCCTTCAGCTGGTTCATCTACCGGGTCAATCACCCGAGCCTGCGCGACATGTTCATGGCCCCGCGCAACGTGTTCAGGGTCCAGGAGGCACTG
>JAKBBK010000113.1 GCA_021808525.1 Pseudomonadota bacterium | reverse complement strand
GGCGGCACGTAGCCCGACCGGGGGTAGTACACCGGGGGCGGCGCGTAGCGCGGCGCGGCATAACCGGGAACCTGCGCCCCCTTGGTGTACATGCATTGCTTGTAGGCGATGTTGTACGCCTGCTGGGCGCTCATCTGCTGCTGGTTGTAGGTTCCGGCGCCGCCGGCCGAGCCGGCCAGCAGGCCGATGCCGGCGCCGACCCCGGCGCTGCCCTGGTTGCCGCCGATCAACGCGCCGGCGGCCGCGCCGAGCAGCGCGCCGGCAGCCCCCGAGACCACGCCGGACTGGCTGGCGCTGTTGGCGTAGCCGGCGCTTTGCTGCTGCGCGAAGCTGCGGCAGGTGGCGTCGATCGCCTGGAACTGCTGCAGGGGCATGCCGGGCGCCGGCATCACGGCCACGGTCGGGCCCATCGGCGGGCTGGCGCAGCCGCCGAGCAGCAGGGCGGAAACCAGCATCGCCGGAACAAGGGGTTTTCGCAGGGTCATGGCATCAATGGTGGGCCGGCGCGCGCGGCGCGGGAGGCTGGGCCGGTTGCGCGGGAGGGTGGGCCGGCGACGCGGGCCGCGCCGGCACCGGAGTCCAGCCTCCGGGACAGTACGGTACCTGAGGATAGTAGCCAGCCGGGTTGTAACAGTAATACCAGAACGACGGCGGAGGTGGGCCGAGCGGCGCCGCAACGGCCGCCGCCGGCGGCTGCCACGGCGCATAGACGACCGGCGGCGGCGCGACGATCACCGGGGCACCGTAGACGTAGCCGTAGTCGTTGTCGTAGGGCGTGTACGGCGCGGCCCACCAGCCCGGGCCCCAGCCCGGGTAGTAGCCGGGCACGCCAATGCCCACGCCGACCGACCAGCGGACATGCGCGACCGCGGGAACGGCCGCGCCGAGCCCGCCGGCCAGCAGCGCGCACAGCGCGATGCGCCGCAAGCGTGCGCGCCGGCCGCAACGCGGACCGCGACAAAGCGATGGCATGTTCACCTCGACAGTTCGGCAGATCACCTCATCGAGCCGGGGCCGCGGGATCGGCTCGGCTGTCCATGCTCCAACGCACGAACCGGGGATTTTGCCGACACCCGCCCGGCCCCGGCGGCTCAACGATCCTCGCCGCGATCACGGCCGCGCCAGCCGTCGTGACCGCGACCATGCGGGCCGCCGCGCGGCCCGCGCTCGGGGGGACGCGCGTCGTAGCCGCGGCGCGGGCCCATGTCGCGCATCGGCGCCGGACGGAACTGGCGCCACTGGCGCTGCCCTTCATGTTCCCGCGCCATGCGCTGGTAGCGATCCCAGTCACGATCGTGGAAGCGCCGCAGCACCCCCGGCGGCGGGCCGGCCGGGCGCCACGGGCCGCCATAGCTGGGGCCCGCGTACCAGCCGCCGCCGGCGAAGTGGTAGTACACGCCGCCGAGGTAGAACACGGGCTGCTGCAGGCCCAGCGCGACGTAGGCGCCGATCTGGGGCAGCCAGACCATCGCCGGCGGCGCGTACACGGGCGCCGGCGCGTACACGGGCGGCGGGGCATACACCGGCGCCGGCGCATAGACCGGCGGCGGGGTGCCGACGGTGATGGAAAAGCTCACCGGCGGTCCGTCGGCATGCGCCGACGTCGAGATGAACAGGCCCAGGCCGAGGACCAGGCCGGCCGAACCGAGGTAATTGCGACGCATCACGGGGCCCTCCCGGGCGAAGCGGCAGCCGCACCTGTCACGACGCGGCAAGACCTTGTGGACGATGGCACAGGGTCACGGGATTCACATCTCGTGACAAGTGCCCTGTCGCGAATTATCCACAGCAGCATTGCTCATTTGTTGCTGCGACCGGCGCAGTCATGCCGCGCAGGTCAACCGCGGGGTAGGCTGTGGCGTTGCATTTTCAGCAGCGCCTTCGTGGGGTCTGCCACCGCCGTCGCTTGCGCGACCCCGCCGTCTCCGCCGGCCGATGCTCGGCATCGGCGGGCTTCTCCTGTCCCAGGTCGCATCATGCGTCGTGACTTCCTGCGTCGTGCCGGGGCTCTGGCACTTTCCCCACTGCTCGGCCGCGTGGCGTTCGGCGCGTCCGACGACCCGGATCGGGTGGTCGTGCTCGACTCCGCCGACGCGTCCGTCACGCTGATCGACCAGACGACGCGCCGGCCGCTGCGCACGTTCCCGGTGGGCAAGGAGCCGCACCACCTGATGCCCACGCCGGACGGGCATTCGCTGATCGTGGCCGACGCGGTGGGCGGCAACCTGCTGTTCCTGGATCCGGCCAGCGGCGCGCTGCAGGGCGTGCGCAACGACATCGAGGATCCGTACCAGATCGGCTTTTCGCCCGACACGCGCTGGTTCGTCGCCAACTGCCTGCGCCTGAACCGGGTGGATCTGTACGCCTACGGCGGCGGCCGGACGCTGCGCCTGGTGCGCCGCATGCCGCTGGACGCGGTGCCCAGCCACATGGCGTTCAGCTCCGACAGCCAGATCGTGTTCATCAGCCTGCAGCAGACCGGCGAGGTCGCGGCCATCCACCTGCCCACGCAGACCCTGCTGTGGACCATGAAGGTGGGAGACACACCGGCGGGGGTCTGGCTGACGCCGGGCGACGCCGTGCTGCTGGTGGCGCTGACCGGCTCCAACGCCGTGGTCGCGCTGGACTGGCGCCAGCGGCGCATCGTGACCCGCATGGTCACCGGCGACGCCGCGCACAACTTCCGCTCGCTCGCCGACGGGCGCCACGTGCTCGTGACCAACCGCATCTCCGACAGCATCAGCATTCTCGACATGCAGGCGCTGCGCAAGGTGGGGGACATCACCGGCCTGCGCCCCGGCCCCGACGACATGGAGCTTTCGGCGGATCGGCGCTGGCTGTGGACGACCTTCCGCTTCGACCGCGCGGTCGGGGTGATCGACATGCGCAGCCTGCGCCTGGTCGACGTGATCGGAGTCGGCAAATCGCCGCACGGCATCTACTTCCGCGATCGCGCGCCGTTCTACGACAACCTGCCGCCGATCTCCCCGGCCTCGGCGCGGCAGCCGCTGCCCGCCTGAGGCCTTCGCGAGCGACCCCTGCCATGTTCGACACCGTGCTGCGCCTGTGCAACGCCGCCGTGGGCGACCTGCAGACCTGGCTGTTCGTCAGCTGCGTGCAGCCGATGCTGTGGCACCTGCATCTGATGGGCCTGGACGATCTGGCCTACGACAACCTGATCTGGGTCATCGCCGGAGCGCTGCAGGTGATGCTGATCTACGCCGTGCTGCGCCCGCTGGAATGGTTGCTGCCGCTGGAACACTGGGAGAACCGCCGCGGCATCGGCGTCGACGTGATCTACACGCTGATCAACCGGCTGGGCCTGGTGCCGCTGCTGCTGTTCCTCACCCTGCAGCCCTTGTTCGACCAGTCGCTGGCATGGCTGCGCCTGCACGGCTGGGTCAACCTGAACCTGGATGCGTTGTGGCCGGGCATGCGCCTGCACCCCCTGCTGGGCTTCCTGGTGTATCTCGTGGTCCTCGATTTCGCCGGTTACTGGTACCACCGCCTGCAGCATCAGGTCGGCTGGTGGTGGGAACTGCACGCCGTGCATCACAGCCAGCGCAAGCTCAGCCTGTGGGCCGACGATCGCAACCACCTGCTGGACGACGCGCTGCAGGCCGCCTTTTTCGCGACCCTGGCCTTGTTCATCGGCCTGCCTCCCGGTCAGTTCGTGGCCCTGAGCCTGGTCGGGGGAGCGCTGCAAAGCCTGCAGCACGCGAACATCCGCTTCGACTTCGGACGCCTGGGCGAACGCCTGCTGGTGGGACCGCGCTTCCACCGCCTGCACCACGCCGTGGGCTTCGGCCACGAGCTCGGGCACGGCAACCGCGCGCGCCTGTACGGGTGCAATTTCGGCGTGCTGCTGCCGTGGTGGGACCAGCTGTTCGGCTCGGCCGATTTCGACACCCCGCTGCAACCTACCGGAGTGCGTGCGCAACTGCCCGCGCCCGCAGGCCGTGGCGAGGACCTCGGCCGCGGATTCTGGGCCCAGCAGTGGCTGGGCCTGCGCCGCATGACCGAGGCACTGCTGCGACGGCGCGCACCTGCGATGCCCGACTGAAGCGGCCGCCACGCGGGCGGACGCCTCGGCGGGCTGCGCCGCAACGCTCTACACTGGTTGGAACCGCAGGCCACCGGACTGCGGCGCCACCATGCCACGAGCGTATTGCGCGCACCCCCCATGTTGATCTCCGAGCAAGCGTCCGACGAAGTCACCGAGCAGCAGGCCGAGGAGGCCGTGCGCACCCTGCTGCGCTGGGCTGGCGACGACCCCGCGCGCGAGGGCCTGCGCGACACGCCGCGGCGCGTGGCGCGCGCCTATCGCGAATGGTTCGCGGGCTACGCGCAGGATCCCACCGCCTACCTGAACCGCACGTTCGAGGAAGTCGCCGGGTACGACGAGATCATCGTGTTGCGCGACATCGACTTCGAAAGCCATTGCGAGCATCACCTGGCGCCCATCATCGGACGCGTGCACGTGGGCTACCTGCCGAGCAACCGCGTGGTCGGCATCAGCAAGCTGGCGCGCGTGGTGGACGCCTACGCCCGCCGCCTGCAGGTGCAGGAAAAGCTCACCGCGCAGATCGCGCAGTGCATCCACGACACCCTGCAGCCGCGCGGGGTGGGCGTGATCGTCGAAGCCTCGCACGAATGCATGACCACCCGCGGCGTACACAAGCGCGGCGTGAGCATGGTCACCAGCACCCTGCTGGGAACCTTCCGCAGCGACCCCAGCACCCGCGCCGAATTCACCCGCCTCATCGGGCGCTGAGGGCCCCCCGGGCGGCTGGCGCCCCCCCGGGGGGCGGCGTGCGCAGCGCGCGCGCCGGGGGCTGTCACCCGCCCAGCCGCCCGCCGGGCCGCTCCCAAGGGCGGCTGGCGCCCCCCCGGGGGGCGGCGTGCGCAGCGCGCGCGCCGGGGGCTGTCA
>JAKBBK010000112.1 GCA_021808525.1 Pseudomonadota bacterium | reverse complement strand
TCGAGGTGGTACTTGCCGTCGCGGTAGAACTCGCTGGAGGCGGGGTCCAGCGCGATGGCGATCTGCTCGCCGGGCTTGTAGCCGGCCTTCTCGATGGCCTCGACCACCAGTTGCAGCGCCGCCTCGTGGCTGGGCACGTTGGGCGCGAAGCCGCCTTCGTCGCCCACGGTGGTGGGCATGCCGCGGTGGTGCAGGATGCCCTTGAGCGCGTGGAACACCTCGGTGCCGTAGCGCAGGGCCTCGCGGAAGGTGGGCGCGCCCACCGGCATGATCATGAACTCCTGCATGTCCAGGCTGTTGTTGGCATGCGCGCCGCCGTTGATCACGTTCATCATCGGCACCGGCAGTTCGCAGGCCGCGAATCCGCCCAGGTACTGGTACAGGGGCACGCCGGCTTCCTCGGCGGCCGCCTTGGCCACCGCCATGCTCACGGCCAGCATCGCGTTGGCGCCCAGGCGCGACTTGTTGGCGCTGCCGTCGAGCTCGATCAGCGTGCGGTCGAGAAAGGCCTGCTCGGAGGCGTCCAGGCCCATCACGGCCTCGGTGATCTCGGTGTTGATGTGTTCCACCGCGCGCAGCACGCCCTTGCCGCCGAAGCGCTGCGGGTTGGCGTCACGCAGCTCGACGGCCTCGCGCGTGCCGGTGGAGGCGCCCGAGGGCACGGCGGCGCGCCCGAGGAATCCGGTTTCCAGCACGACGTCGCATTCCACGGTGGGGTTGCCGCGGCTGTCGAGGATCTCGCGGGCGTTCAGGTCGACGATGGCACTCATGGGGGGTCCTGTGGAGGTTTTCGGGTCGAAGGAATGCGCCGGGCTCAGCGCAACTGCTGTTCGAGATAGTCGCGGCGCTTGACCACCGCGTCGATGGCGCAGAGGTCCTCGAGCAGGGCGCGCATGTGGCGCAGCGGCATGGCGTTGGGCCCGTCCGACAGCGCGCGCTCCGGGTCGGGGTGGGTCTCGGTGAACACGCCGGCCACGCCGGCGGCCACCGCCGCGCGCGCCAGCACCGGTACGAACTCGCGCTGGCCGCCCGAGCGCTCGCCCAGCCCGCCGGGCTGCTGCACCGAGTGGGTGGCGTCGAACACCACCGGGCAGCCGGTGTCGCGCATCACGGCCAGGCCGCGCATGTCCGATACGAGGGTGTTGTAGCCGAAGCTGACGCCGCGCTCGCACACCATGATCTGCTGGTTGCCCACGGCACGCGCCTTGTCCACCACGTTGCGCATGTCCCAGGGGGCGAGGAACTGCCCCTTCTTGATGTTCACCGGCTTGCCGCGGCGCGCCACGTTCTGGATGAAATTGGTCTGGCGGCACAGGAAGGCCGGGGTCTGCAGCACGTCGACCACCGCGGCCACCTCGTCCAGCGGCGTGTCCTCGTGCACGTCGGTGAGCACCGGCACGCCGATCTGGCGGCGCACCTCGTCCAGGATCGCCAGCCCCTGCTCGAGGCCGGGGCCGCGGAAGGACTTGGACGACGAGCGGTTGGCCTTGTCGAAGGAGGACTTGTAGATGAAGGGCACGCCCAGCTCGGCGCACAGGGCCTTGAGCTCCCCGGCGGTGTCCAGCGCCAGCTGCCGGCTCTCGATCACGCAGGGTCCGGCGATGAGGAAGATGGGGCTGCGATTGCCGGCTTCGAATCCACACAGTTGCATCGGGGGCTCCGGGGGCGGGGGATCAGGCCTCGGCCGTGCTGGGCTTCGCGGTGCGCGCCTGGTGCTGCGCCAGGGCGGCGCGCACGTAGGCGTCGAACAGCGGGTGCGCGTCGCGGGGCGTGGACTTGAATTCGGGGTGGAACTGGACGCCCATGAACCAGGGGTGCACGCTTTGCGGAAGCTCGACGATTTCCGTCAGGTGTTCGCGCGTGGTGTAGGCCGAGATCACCAGGCCCGCCTTCTGCAGGGTGTCCAGGTACTCCACGTTGGCCTCGTAGCGGTGCCGATGGCGCTCGTTGACCACGTCGCCGTAGATCTGGTGGGCCAGGGTGCCGGGCTGCACCCGAGCCTCCTGCGCGCCCAGGCGCATGGTGCCTCCCAGGTCGGACTCGGCGTTGCGCTCGTGCACCACGCCGCTGCGGTCCTTCCACTCGCTGATCAGCGCGATCACCGGGTAGGGCGTGGACGGCTCGAACTCGGTGCTGTTGGCGTCGCGCAGGCCCGCCTTGTTGCGCGCGTACTCGATGGTGGCCACCTGCATGCCCAGGCAGATGCCCAGGTAGGGAATGCGGTTCTCGCGCGCGAAGCGCGCCGCCAGCACCTTGCCCTCGATGCCGCGCTTGCCGAAGCCGCCGGGCACCAGGATGGCGTCGAAACGGGCCAGCTGGGCGATGTTGTCCTCGGCCAGGGTCTCGGAATCGAGGTAGGAGATGTCCACCCGCGCGGCGTTTTTCAGCGCGGCATGGCGCAGCGCCTCGTTGAGCGATTTGTAGGAGTCCGACAGGTCGGTGTACTTGCCCACCATGGCGATGCGCAGGTGGTGGCGCGGGTGGGCCTCGGCCTGCACCAGCGCGTCCCAGGCCGACAGGTCGGCGGGGCCGCCCACGAGCTTGAGCTTGTCGCAGATCAGCGCGTCCAGCCCCTGCTCGTGGAGCATGCGCGGGATCTTGTAGATGCTGTCGGCGTCCCACACCGAGATCACGGCTTCCTGCGGCAGGTTGGCGAACAGGGAGATCTTCTCGCGTTCGTCGTCGGGGATCGGGCGGTCGGCGCGGCACAGCAGCGCGTCGGCGGTGATCCCGATCTCGCGCAGCTTCTGCACGCTGTGCTGGGTGGGCTTGGTCTTGAGTTCGCCGGCCGCCGGAATGAAGGGCACCAGGGTCAGGTGCACGAAGGCGCTGTGGTGGCGCGGCATGCGCAGGCTCATCTGGCGCACCGCCTCGAGGAAGGGCAGGGACTCGATGTCACCCACGGTGCCGCCGATCTCGACGATGGCCACCTCCGCCTCCTCGGGCCCGCCCTCGCCCGCGCCGCGGCGGATGAACTCCTGGATCTCGTTGGTCACGTGCGGGATCACCTGCACGGTCTTGCCCAGGTATTCGCCGCGGCGTTCCTTGCGGATCACGCTCTCGTAGATCTGCCCGGTGGTGAAGTTGTTGCTGCGCCGCATGGAGCGGCGGATGAAGCGCTCGTAATGCCCGAGGTCGAGGTCGGTCTCGGCGCCGTCGTCGGTGACGAACACCTCCCCGTGCTGGAACGGGGACATCGTTCCCGGGTCGACGTTGATGTAGGGGTCGAGCTTGATCAGGGTGACGTTGATGCCGCGCGATTCGAGGATCGCGGCCAGCGAGGCGGCCGCGATGCCCTTGCCCAGGCTGGAAACCACGCCACCGGTGACGAAAACGTATTGGGTCATGACGCCGTATCGGACCGGGAAATCGGCATTATAGGAACCTGAGCGGGCGCCGATCAGGCCGGCCCGCCCGAACGGGGGCCCGCGCCCAGTTCACGCAGCAGTTCGAGCACGGTGCGCGCGGTGGCCTGCGGCTGTTCGAAGGGAAACAGGTGGCTGCCGCCGGCCATCCACCGCAGGTGCGGGCCCACCAGGCGACGCGTGGCGCGCATGCCCGCCATGGCCAGCTCACGGGACTCGGTGCCGCCGACGAATCCGATGGGCACGCCCGAGCGGCGCAGGCCCAGGCGCGTCAGGTGATGCGGCAGCGTGGCGTAGATGCTGGCCTCGATCTCGGGCTCGAAGCGTAGCGCGCGCATGCCCTCGCGCGCGACGGTGCCGGCGCTGGCATAGTCCTCGAGCATGCGGGGATCCCAGGCCGCGAAGGGGGCCTTGGCGCCCAGGTGCTCGCGCACCGCGTCCACGTCGGGCCAGGCGCGCCGGCGGCGCAGCGCCAGCGAGGCCGGGGCGACCCTCCAGATCAACCCGCTGCGCTTGGAGGCCCACAGCAGCGCCGCGCGCCAGCCGCCGATCAGCGGCGAATCCAGCAGCACCAGCGCGCGCAGCCAGTCGGGATGCGCGGCGGCCAGCATCAACCCGAGCAATCCGCCCAGGGAATGGCCCACCAGCACCACGCGCCGCCCGTCGCGCTGGCGCTGCACGAAATCCGACAGCTCGTCCAGCAGGCGCGGCCAGTTGTCGCTGACGGGAAAGCGCGGCGCGTGGCCGAGCATGTCCGGCGCGCGCACCTCGTAGTGTTGTCCCAGCAGCTCGAGCAGCACGCGGTAGGAGGGGGCCGGGAAGCCGTTCGCGTGCGCGAACACCAGAAGGTCCCTGGAGCCCTCAGGCATGGCGGCTCGGGCCTCAGACATCCGACCCCCGCGCTCGCTCGCACAGGCGATACAGCTGCTCCAGGGCCTCGCGGGGGCTGAGGGCGTCGCAGTCCAGCCCGGCCAGCTCGCGCGACAGCTCGCGCGCCGCCGCATCCGCGGGCGCGGCCGGGGATGCCGCGGCGGGTTCCTGCGCGGGGGCGCCGAACAGGTCCAGCTGGGCCAGGCGTTCGGCCTGCGCCTGCTGCAGCGCCTGCAGGCGCAGGCGCGCGTCGCGCAGCACGGCGGCGGGCATGCCGGCCAGCTGGGCCACCTGCACGCCGTAGCTGCGGCTGGCCGGCCCCGGCTGCACCTCGTGCAGGAACACGATGCCGGCATCGTGCTCGGCGGCGCTGACGTGCAGGTTCAGCGCCTGGGGGTGATGCGTGGGGAAATCCGTGAGCTCGAAGTAGTGGGTGGCGAACAGGGTGTAGCTCCGGCAGCGTTCGTGCAGGTGGGCGGCGATGGCCAGCGCCAGCGCCAGGCCGTCGAAGGTGGAGGTGCCGCGGCCGATCTCGTCCATCAGCACCAGGCTGTTCGGCCCGGCGCTGCGCAGGATGGCGGCGGCCTCGCTCATTTCCACCATGAAGGTGGAGCGCCCTGCCGCCACGTCGTCGGAGGCGCCGATGCGGGTGTGGATGGCGTCCAGGGGCCCGATGCGCGCGCTGGACGCCGGCACGAAGCTGCCCATGCAGGCCAGCAGGGCGATCAGCGCCGTCTGGCGCATGTAGGTCGACTTGCCCCCCATGTTGGGGCCGGTGATGATCTGGGTGCGGCTGCCCGGCAGCAGCAGGCAGTCGTTGGGCACGAAACG
>JAKBBK010000111.1 GCA_021808525.1 Pseudomonadota bacterium | reverse complement strand
GGACATCCACTTCGAGAAGGACGGCAACCTGGCCGATCCGACCATCACGCTGTCGGCCTTCGACCACGGCGCGAAGAAGGTGGTGGCCGTCGAACAGGTCAAGTAAGTCTCGGGTTCCCCGAGGCGCGAGCCTGGAGCGCGCCGCCACCGGAAGATCCCGGAGGCGGCGCGCCAATGCAACGCCCGCACGCGGGCGTTTTTTTATTTTCGGGACCCGGCATGAGCAAGGCATTCGTTTCCGAGCGCGACTCCGACGACGAGGATGAGGAGGAGGGCGCGCGCCTGCCGGAGTTGCCCGCCGGCACACGCAACTACATCACCCCGGCCGGTTACGCCAGGTTGCGCGAGGAGCTGCGCGAGCTGCTCGACGTGGAGCGCCCCAAGGTGGTCGAGATCGTCTCCTGGGCAGCCTCGAATGGCGACCGTTCCGAGAACGGGGACTACATCTACGGCAAGAAGCGCCTGCGCGAGATCGACCGCCGCATTCGTTTCCTGGGCAAGCGCCTGGACAAGGCCGAGGTGGTCGACCCCGGCGCGCAGTTCGGCAACGAGCGGGTGTTCTTCGGCGCCACGGTGGCCTACGCGGAGGCCGACGGCACCGAGCGCGAGGTCACCATCGTGGGCATCGACGAGGTCGAACCCGAGCGCGGTCGCATCAGCTGGATCTCCCCGGTGGCGCGTGCGCTGCTCAAGTCCACCGTGGGCGACGTCGTGACCCTGCCCACGCCGGGCGGGCTGCGCAGGCTGGAGATCCTGGACGTGCGCTACCCCAGGCCGCAGGGCTGAGGTCCTGCGGGCTGCCAGGTGGGCTGCCAGGTGGGCTGCCAGGTGGGCTGCTAGGCGCGGGGCTTGATGCGCGCCGCGCGCGAGACGAACTTGTGGGCGCGCACCGCGCGCAGCACGTCGGCCAGGTGCTTGCGGTCGCGCACGGCGAGAATGAATCGCAGCTCGATGGCGGGCTGGCCCGCGTCGTCGTCCATGCGCACGTGGATGATGTCGGCGTCGTGCTCGCTGATGGCCGAGGCCAGCTTCGCAAGCACCCCCTTGCCATTGGTGACCACCACCGCCATGCCCACCTGGTACAGGCCGCTGACCGAAGGCGACCAGCTCAGGTCGATCCAGCTGCGCGGGTGCTTGAGGAACAGGCGCCGCGCCTGCGGGCAATCCTGCTGGTGCACGGTCAGGCCCTCGCCCTTGCCCAGGTAGCCCAGCACCGCGTCGCCGGGAATCGGGCGGCAGCAATCCGCATAATGCACCGAGGCGCCCTCGCTGCCGTCCAGCTGCAGCGAGCCGCGCGCGGCCGATTCGGTGCCAGGCACCGCCGCTTCCTCCAGCGAGCGCTGGTCGCTGGCCGCGCGTTGCATCTGCACCCGCTTGGCCACGATCTCGGCCACGCGCTTGCCCAGGCCGATGTCGCCGAACAACTCTTCCTGGGTCTTGTTGCCGCTCCAGTGCAGCAGGCGGCTCCATTGCGCGCTGTCCAGGTCCTCCAGGCGCAGCTCGAGCTGCTGCAGGGCACGCACCAGCAGGCGCCGGCCCAGGGCCTGCGACTCGGCCTGCTGCGAGACCTTGAGCTCGTGGCGGATCTTCGAGCGCGCACGCCCGGTGCGCACGAAGCTCAGCCAGTTCGGGTTCGGGCGTGAATGCGGCGCGGTGACGATTTCGATCACGTCGCCGCTGAGCAGCTCGGTGCGCAGCGGCACCAGCTCGCCGTTGACCTTGGCCGCCACCGTCTGGTTGCCCAGGTCCGTGTGCACCGCATAGGCGAAATCCACCGGCGTGGCGCCGCGCGGCAGGGCCAGGATGCGCGACTTGGGCGTGAACACGTACACCGCGTCGGGCGCCAGGTCGACCTTCACGGTCTCGATGAACTCCGCGGCGTCGCGGTTCTCGTTCTGGATGTCCAGCAGGGACTGCAGCCATGCGGCGGTGGTGACCTGGGCGATCGCATCCGCGCTTTCCCCGGCCTTGTACAGCCAGTGCGCGGCCACTCCGCTCTCGGCCACGCGATGCATGGCCTCGGTGCGGATCTGGAATTCCACGGGCACCCCGGTCGGGCCGATCAGCGTGGTGTGCAGCGATTGGTAGCCGTTGAGCTTGGGGATGGCGATGAAGTCCTCGAACTTGCCCGGCATCGGCTTGTACTGCGCATGCAGCACCCCCAGCGCGCGGTAGCAGTCCAGCACCTCCGGCACGATCACCCGGAAGCCGAACACGTCCTGCACATGGGCGAAGGAGCGATGCTTGCGCTGCATCTTGCGGTAGATCGAGTACAGCGTCTTCTCGCGACCGTAGAGCTGCGCCTGGATGCCCGCGTCGCCCAGGGACTTGGTGGTGGCCGCCAGGATGCGATCCACCAGATCGCGGCGGTTGCCCCGCGCCACCCGCACGGCCTCGCTGAGTACCGCGTAGCGCATCGGGTGGCTGTGCTGGAAGCCCAGGTCCTGCAACTCGCGATACACCTGATTGAGCCCCAGCCGGTAGGCGATGGGGGCATAGATGTCCATGGTTTCGTCGGCGATGCGCCGACGCTTCTCCGGAAGCATCGCGCCCAGGGTGCGCATGTTGTGCAGGCGGTCCGCGAGCTTGATCAGGATCACCCGGATGTCCCGCGCCATCGCCAGGAGCATCTTGCGAAAGCTCTCGGCCTGGTTTTCCTCGCGGTTGGAGAACTGGATCTTGTCCAGCTTGGTCAAGCCGTCCACCAGCATCGCCACCGTCGAGCCGAAATGCTCGACCAGTTCCGCCTGGGTGATGCCCTTGTCCTCGGCGGTGTCATGCAGCAGCGCCGCCATCAGCGCCTGGGTGTCGAGTTTCCATTCGGCGCAGATCTCGGCCACCGCCACCGGGTGGGAGATGTAGGGCTCGCCGCTGGCGCGGTACTGGCCCAGGTGCGCGGCGTCGGCGAAGCGATAGGCCGCGCGAATGAGTTGCAGGTCGGCTTCGGGAAGGTAGCCGGCCAGGCGATCGAGCAGGCCGGCCAGGCTGACGGCCGCCGCGCGCTCCGGCGTCGGCGGCGCCACGCCTTCGGCCAGCGCGGCCTGCGCGGCGCGCTGCTGGGGCCGGCGGTGAATGGCGGGCCGCTTGCGAGCGGTGGGGGGGGTTCCCGAGGGGCTGGGGCGGCTTTGCATGGAGCTGGGCAGGTCGGGGAAACGTGCCGGGCCGCCCGGGATCAGGCCGCCGACGCCGGGGCGCGGCGGCCGGGCAAGGCGGGACTCAGGCCGGTACGCGCTTGAGCATTTCCAGGCCGACCTGTCCGGCGGCGATTTCACGCAGGGCCGTCACCACCGGCTTGTCGCGGGTCTCGATCTTCGGGGAATGTCCTTGCGCCAGCATGCGCGCGCGGTAGGTGGCGGCAAGCACGAGCTGGAAGCGGTTGGGCACCTTTTCCAGGCAATCCTCGACGGTGATACGGGCCATGATGGTTCCTTCAATTGCGTTGCGCGGCAGGCGCGGCATCGATGCCGAGTGCCTCGAACACTTCCGGGTGCGCGCGGCGCTGGGCCGCGAGTCGCAGGCGCTGCGAAACCACGATCGATTCCAGCTCGCGCAGCGCTTCGTGAAAATGTCTATTGACGATTATAAAGTCGAAGTTCGGAGCCTGGGCGATTTCCACCCGGGCCTCGGCCAGCCGGCGCACGATCGTGGCATCGCTGTCCTCGCCGCGCCGGCGCAGCCGCGCCTCGAGTTCCTCGTAGGAAGGCGGCAGGATGAAGATGCCGATGGAATTCGAGAAATGTCGCCGCACCTGCGCGGCGCCTTGCCAGTCGATTTCCAGCAGCACGTCCACGCCCTCGGCCATGCGGTGCTCCAGCCAGGCGCGCGAGGTGCCGTACAGGTTGCCGTGCACCTCGGCCCACTCCAGGAATTCGCCGTCGCGCACGCGACGTTCGAACTCGGGGCGGCTGACAAAGCAGTATTCGCGGCCGTCTTCCTCCTGCCCGCGCGGTGCCCGCGTGGTGGTGGACACCGAAAGCCGCAATCCCGGGTCGCGCGAGAGCAATTCCCCCACCAGGCTGGATTTGCCGGCCCCGCTGGGCGCGGCGACGACGAACAGGTTCCCGGGAAAATCCATCGTTCCTAGCTGGCTGTTGAAATACCGGAGGGGGCCGCGCGAATAGCCGGAAGTCTATCAGCCGGGGCGCCGCGGGCCGGCGGCGCTCACTCCAGGTTCTGCACCTGCTCGCGCATCTGCTCGATGCACACCTTCATGTCCACGGCGATCTCGCTGAGCTCGAGCACCGCGGACTTGGATCCCAGGGTGTTGGCCTCGCGATGCAGTTCCTGGATCAGGAAGTCCAGGCGCTTGCCGGCCTCGCCGCCGGCCTGCAGCACCTGTTCCATGGCGTCCAGGTGGGACTGCAGGCGGCCGATTTCCTCGGCCACGTCCACGCGCAGCGCGAAGGTCGCCGCTTCCTGCAGCAGCCTCTCGTGGGAGGCCTGGGGGTCGGCCGTGCCGCCCAGCAGTTCCAGGGCATCGCGGAAGCGCGCGACAAAGCGCTCCTGCATGCGAGCCACCGCCTGGGGCGCCACGTCGCGCGCCTGCGCCGCCAGTTCGCGCAAGCGCCCGCAGCGCTCCAGCAGGAAGGCGCACAGGCGCTCGCCCTCGGCGGCCCGCGCGGCCTGCAGCGCGCGCAGCGCGGCCGCGGCGGCCGTCGACGCCGCGCCCGCCAGGCTTTCGGCGCCGGCCCGCGGCGCCGCCTGGGCGCCCCCCATGCGCCAGGCCTCGGCCACCGTCAGGGGCTGCAACTGCGGCCAGCGCCGCAGCAACTCCGCCTGCGCCTCCAGCAAGGGCTGCAGCGCGGCCGCCTCGGGCAGTTGCAGCGCCGCCGCGGGGGCCTCCACGTTCACGCGGCATTCCAGCTTGCCGCGGCGAAGCTCCCGTGCCAGCAGGGCCCGCAATCCGGCTTCGGATGCACGGAGTTCGTCGGGAAGCCTGAAGGAGATATCCAGGAAGCGACCGTTTACGCTGCGCAGATCCACGTGTACGCTGAGGGCGCCGGGCGCCTCGACCGCGGCCGAGGCCTCGCCGTAACCGGTCATGCTATAAATGGCTCCCACTGGGATCTCCCGG
>JAKBBK010000047.1 GCA_021808525.1 Pseudomonadota bacterium | reverse complement strand
GGGGCCGGCGCGTGGGCCGCCGGCGAAACGGCCCGGCATGCACGACGAGGCGGCGACCACGCCGTCCGCATCTTCGCCTTTCACGGATGAGGAGACAACATGAATCATCGCCTGATCGCCGCCGCGCTGTGCGCCGGCCTGAGCCTGGGCGCGGTGACTGCCGCGCATGCCGAAGTGAGCAAGATCGCGGTGGCGCGCGAGTATGGCATCAGCTATCTGCCGCTGATGATCATGCAGGACCAGCACCTGATCGAGAAGCAGGCGGCCTCGCGCGGCATCAAGGACCTGAAGGTGGAATGGGTCAAGTTCGCCGGCGGCAACGTCATGAACGAGGCGCTGCTGTCGGGGAGCCTGCAGTTCGCCTCCGGCGGCGTGGCGCCCATGGTCATCGCCTGGGCGCGCACGCGGGAAAACTACGGCATCAAGGGGGTGGCGGCGCTCAACTCCATGCCGCTGTACCTGAACACCGACAATCCCGACGTCAAGACCATCAAGGACTTCAGCTCGAAGGACAAGATCGGCCTGCCGGCGGTCAAGGTGTCGATCCAGGCCGTGACCCTGCAGATGGCCGCCGAGAAGGCCTTCGGCCCCGGGCAGGAACACAAGCTGGACCCGCTGACCGTGACCATGAGCCACCCCGACGCGATGGCCGCGCTGGCCTCGCATGCCATCACCGCGCATTTCGGGGCGCCGCCCTTCGAGTACCAGGAACTCCAGATGCCGGGGGTGCACACGGTGCTGAACTCCTTCGACGTGCTCGGCGGTCCGGCCAGCTTCAACCTGGTGTGGACCACGAGCAAGTTCTACAAGGACAACCCGAAGGTGTACGCCGCCTTCGTCGCCGCGCTGGACCAGGCGATCGACGAGATCAACCACGACAAGAAGGCCGCGGCGCAGCAGTACCTGAAGGACACGCACGACAAGAAGGATTCGGTCGATTTCATCCTGAAGATGCTCGACGATCCGCAGCTGGTCTACACCACCACGCCGCAGCATGTGATGAAGTACGTGCGATTCATGCACAAGGTGGGCACCATCAAGGTGCTGCCGAAGTCGTGGAAGGACATGTTCTTCCCGAACGTGGACAAGCTGGCCGGGAGCTGAGCCAGACCGGCAGGCGGGCCGCGGCAGGGAGTGCCGCGGCCCTTGGGCCGGCCCAGGCCGGCGTCCCAACGACTCGCGTGCCGAGGATGAACGCAGTGAGCATTCCGCAATCCCAAGCTGCCCCGCAGGTCCTCGTGGACGTGCGGGGAGTGACCCTGCAGTACAAGACCACGAATCACCTGGTCACCGCCACCTACAGGGTGGACTTCCAGGTGTGCCGATCCGACCGTTACATCCTGCTGGGGCCCTCGGGCTGCGGCAAGTCCACGCTGCTCAAGGCCATCGGCGGCTTCCTGACTCCCACCGAGGGGGAGATCCGCCTCAAGGACCGGGCCGTGACCAAGCCCGGCAGCGATCGCATGATGGTGTTCCAGGAGTTCGACCAGTTGCTGCCCTGGAAGACCGTGAAGGGCAACGTGATGTTCCCGCTGGTGTCCTCCGGCAAGGTGCGTGGAGCCGAGGCCGAGGCCAAGGCGATGCATTACCTGGACAAGGTAGGCCTCACCAAGTTCGCCGACCACCACCCCCATATGCTCTCCGGGGGCATGAAGCAGCGCGTCGCCATCGCCCGCGGCATGGCCATGGAGCCCGACGTGCTGCTCATGGACGAGCCCTACGCCGCCCTGGACGCCTTGACCCGGCGCAAGATGCAGGACGAACTCCTGCAGCTGTGGGACGACACCCGCTTCACGGTGATTTTCGTGACCCACTCGATCCCCGAGGCGATCAAGCTGGGCAATCGCATCCTGCTGCTGTCCCCGCATCCGGGACAGGTTCGCGCCGAGCTCGAGGGCCTGCCGCGCGGGCACCATGATCGCGCGGCGGCCGAGGCGCTCGAGGCACGCATCAACGAATTGCTGTTCGCGGGCGAGAGCCTGCACCAGGAGAGCCAGCATGGCTGAAGGACCCACCGCGACCCTGCAGCGTCCGGAGATCTACCGGGAGCCCACCGATTCCAGCCAGTTCGGCGTGGTGGAAAAACCCCTTTCGCGCCTGGAGACCTGTTTCAACAGCGTGGCCCTGCGCAAGGGCGTGATCATCGTGCTGCTCGCCCTGGCCTGGGAGATCGGCGCGCGCGCCCTGCACAACGACCTGCTGCTGCCCACCTTTTCCTCCACCGTGGTGGCGCTGGTGCGTGGCCTGATCAGCGGCGAGCTGCTGCTCAAGATCTGGGTGTCGCTGAAGGTGCTGCTGCTGGGCTACGGCGCGGGCGTGGCGCTGGCCGCGGTGCTCACCGGCTTCGGCGTGGCCACGCGCGTGGGCGCCGACCTGCTGGAGACCCTCACGGCCATGTTCAATCCGCTGCCGGCCATCGCCCTGCTGCCCATCGCGCTGATCTGGTTCGGCCTGGGCGACGGCAGCCTGGTGTTCGTGCTGGTGCACTCGGTCGTGTGGGCGGTTTCCCTGAACACCCAGTCGGGCTTCATGGCGGTGTCCAACACCCTGCGCATGGTCGGGCGCAATTACGGCCTGCGTGGCCTGCCCTACATCGCCAGGATCCTGATCCCGGCGGCCTTCCCGAGCATTCTCACCGGGCTCAAGGTGGGCTGGGCCTTCGCCTGGCGCACCCTGATCGCCTCCGAACTGGTGTTCGGGGTGAGCTCGGGATCGGGCGGCCTGGGTTGGTACATCTACGAGAGCAAGAACCTGTTGGAAATCTCCAAGGTGTTCGCTGGGCTGCTCACCATCATCATCATCGGTCTCGCGGTCGAGAACCTGATCTTCCACACCATCGAGCGCCACACGGTTCGCAAGTGGGGGATGCAGGCGTGAGCAGGATCGTCATCAGCGAATTCATGGACGAGCAGGCCGTGGATGGCTTGCGCGAACACTTCGACGTTCGCTACGAGCCCGGCCTGGTGGACGATGCGCCGGCGCTTCGCGAGGCCCTGTCCGGGGCGCAGGCGCTGATCGTGCGCAACCGCACCCAGGTGCGCGCCGGGCTGCTCGAGCACGCGCCTGAGCTGAGGGTGGTGGGACGCCTGGGCGTGGGGCTGGACAACATCGACATGGAGCTTTGCGCGCAGCGTGGAATCCGCGTCATCCCCGCGCTGGGCGCCAACGCGCAGGCCGTCGCCGAATACGTGATCGCCAGCGCCATGCTCTTGCTGCGCGGGGCCTTTGCCAGCAGCGCGCAGGTGGCCGCGGGGGCCTGGCCGCGCACGGCCCTGTCCGAGGGGCGCGAGATCGGCGGCAAGACCCTGGGGCTCGTGGGCTTCGGGGACATCGGGCGCCGCACGGCTCGCCTGGCGCAGGCCCTGGGCATGGAGGTGGTGGCCCATGATCCGGCGCTCGCCGCGCAGGCCCCCGTCTGGAGCGAAACCGGGGTGCGCTGCCTGGAGCTCGACCAGTTGCTGCAGGAATGCGATGTGCTCAGCCTGCATGTCCCCCTCACGCCGGGCACGCGCTCGCTGCTGGACGCGAAGCGCCTGGCCCGCATGCGCCCCGGGGCCGTGCTGATCAACACCGCCCGCGGAGGCGTGGTCGACGAGGCCGCGCTGGCCGAGGCGCTGCGCGCCGGGCGCCTGGCCGGCGCCGCGCTCGATGTGTTCGAGCAGGAGCCGCTGGCCGCCGGCTCGGCCCTGGCGGACCTGCCCGGGGTCTTGCTGACTCCGCATATCGCGGGCCTTACACGCGAGGCCAACCTGCGCGTGAGCAGCCTGATCGCCGAGCAGGTGGGAGCCTTCCTGCGCGCCTGAGCCGCGCCAGCGCCCTTGTTTCGCCCCTGGAACCTTCGCAGCCATCCTCCATGTCCGTCCTCAGTCTTTCCCAAGCCACCGAACTCGCCGCGGCCGCCCTGCGCGGCGCCGGCGCCGGCGCCGCCATGGCGCAGTCCACCGCGCAGGCCCTGGTCGCCGCCGAGGCGCAGGGCCTGGCTTCGCACGGCCTTTCGCGCGTTCCCCAGTACAGCGCCCACCTGCGCCTGGGGCGGGTCAACGGCAGCGCCCAGGCGCGGGTGATCCATGCCCGTGCGGCGGCCTGCCTGGTCGATGCCGACGACGGGCTGGCCTTTCCAGCCTGCGAGCTGGCCGTGCGCGAGGCACGGCGCCGCGCCGGAGAATGCGGCAGCGCCTTCGCCGCGGTCACCCGCAGCCACCATTTCGGTGCCGCCGCGCACCACCTGATGCCCCTGGCCGAGGCGGGCATGGTCGGCCTGGGCTTCGGCAACTCGCCCGCGGCCATGCCGGCCTGGGGCGGCAAGCGCGCGCTGTTCGGCACCAATCCCATCGCCGCCGTGTTTCCGCGCCGCGACGCCGCGCCGCTGGTCATCGACCTGTCGCTGTCGGAAGTGGCGCGAGGCAAGCTCATGGTGGCGGCCAAGGAAGGGCGCAGCATTCCGCTGGGCTGGGCGGTGGACCGCGAGGGCCGTCCGACCACCGACCCGCAGGCCGGGCTGGAAGGCTCCATGCTTCCGGCGGGCGGTGTCAAGGGCGCCATGCTGGCGCTGATGGTCGAGCTGCTGTGCTGCGCGCTCACCGGAGCTTCCTTCGGCTTCGAGGCCGATTCCTTTTTCGTGGACGAGGGCAACCGCCCGCGCATCGGCCAGGCCTTCCTGGCCATCGACCCTGGAGCCCTTGCGGGCGCCGACGTGTTCCACGAGCGCATCGAGACCCTGCTCGTGGCGATGTGCGCCGACGAGGGGGTGCGCCTGCCGGGCCAGCGCCGCTTCGAGCTGGCCGAGCGTGCCCGGCGCGACGGCCTGAACGTGCCGGATGCTCTGGAGCGCCAGTTGCGCGAGCTCGCCGGGGCCGGCGCGTGAGCCGCGCCCGCCGGCGATGCTGATCGCCTGGCCGGCGCCCGATGCCGCGCTGGCCGCCGCCGGCGCGATCATCCTTCTTGCCTACACCGTTTACGGGCTCACCGGATTCGGCTCCTCGATCACCGCGGTTCCGCTGCTCACGCAATTCCTGCCCCTGCGCGAGGTGGTGCCGATGATGCTGCTGTTCGACCTCACCGGCGGCATCCTGGTGGGCTTGCGCAATCGCAGCCAGGTGCAGTGGCGCGAACTCGCGCGCATGGCCCCGTTCATGGCCGCGGGCATGTTGCTCGGGCTCAGCCTGCTCCTTTACGCGCCGCAGCGCGCCTTGCTGCTGGCGCTCGGAAGCTTCATCCTCGCCTATGCGTTGTGGACCCTGGTGCTGCGTCCGCCGGTGCGCCCGCTGCGCGCGGCATGGGCCGTTCCCCTGGCCTTCGCCGGCGGCCTGTTCACGTCCATGTTCGGCACCGGCGGGCCGGTGTACGTGATCTACCTGGCGCGGCGCATCCAGCAGCCGCAGGCCCTGCGCGCGACCATCAGCACCCTGATCTTCGGCAGCGGGCTGGTGCGCCTGCTGCTGTTCTCCTCGGCCGGGCTGTATCACCAGCCGCTGGTGCTGCCGCGGGCGCTGCTGCTGTTTCCCTGCATGCTCGCGGGCCTGTGGCTGGGCACGCACCTGAACCGGCGCCTGCCGGCGCAACGCGTGGTGCAGGCGGTGTGGGGCGTGCTGCTGGTCGCCGGCACCAGCCTGCTGCTGCGCAATCTGTAGCGGAGGAGCGCTTGGCCCCCAGCCGTGGGCTGGTGACCTAGGGCCCGCAAAGCGCGGCGAGCGCCTCGCGCAGCTCCGGCGCACAGGCCAGAAGGCTGTGCGCCTGCAACAGCGAAGCCGCGGGGTCGATGGGCGCGACATGCCCGCCGGCCTCGCGCACCAGCAGCGCGCCAGCGGCGATGTCCCAGGGTTGCATGCCCCATTGCCAGAAGCCGTCCAGGCGTCCGGCGGCGACCCAGGCCAGGTCGAGCACCATCGAGCCGCTGCGCCGCAGCCCGGCGCATTCGCGCATTGCGCGCAGCAGCGTGGGCTGGAAGCGCTCCATCCACTTCGAGCCGGGCTTGGGGAACACCGCGGCCAGCAGCGCCTGCTCGAGGCGTGCGCAGCCGCTCACCCGCAGGCGCTGCTCCCCCAGCCAGGCGCCTTCGCCCAGCGCGGCGTGGAACATCTCGTCGCGCATCGGGTCGTAGGCCACCGCGCAGACCGGCTGGCCCGCGCGCGCCAGCGCGATGGACACGCAGAAATGCGGCAAGCCGTGGGCGAAGTTCATCGTGCCGTCGATGGGGTCGACAATCCACGTGTACTCGGCCTCTTCGTCGCCGTCCAGCCCGCCCTCTTCGCCGAGCACCGCGTGCCGTGGGAAGGCCCGCAGCAGCTCGGCACGGATGCTGGCCTCGGCGCGGTGGTCGACGTCGGTGACCACGTCTCCGGCGCCCTTGGAATGCACCTGCCAGCTGCCGCGCCGCGCCTGCGCTTCGCGCAGCTGCCGGCCGGCGTCGCGCGCGGCGCGCAGCGCGCAGGGCAGGGCGTCGGCGGGCAGCGCGGCGTCCGTGGCTCCCGCGCTCACGCCGCCGCCTCGTCGAGCAGGCTGTGGCCGGGGCGCACCTTCGAGAACTCCACCGTCTGGTGGCGCACCACGGGGTCGCCGTCGATGTCGCGCACCACCGTGTAGGTCGAGGCCAGCAGATCGCCGGCCTCGGGATGGTCCTCGCGGAAATGCGCGCCGCGGGAATTCTCGCGGGCCGTCGCCGCGGCGGTGATGGCGCGGCTGACCTGGATCAGGTTGCGCAGATTCATCCAGTCGTGCCAGCTCAGGTTGAAGGCGCGGTCGGCCGCGCCCACGCCGGAGGCCAGCAGGCGCTGCTGCAGCTCGCGCAGGCGCGCGTCGGCCCGCGCCAGGCCCGCGGCGTCGCGCAGGATGCCCACGTCCTCCCACATGCAGGCGTAGAGCTGCTCGCGGATGGCCTCGAGGTCGCCCGGGGGCTGGCGCAGGGGGCGTTCATGCTCGAGCAGGGCGCGAGCCACGGCATCGGCGTCGGGCTCGCGGCGCCCGGGGTTGCGCCGCAGCCAGGCGGCCATGGTCTCTCCGGCGATGCCGCCGAAGACCGTGGAGTTGGCCACGCCATTGCCTCCCAGGCGGTTGGCGCCGTGCACCCCGCCGGTGTCCTCGCCGGCCGCGAACAGTCCGTGCATGGCGGTGCGGCAATCGGCCTCGAACTCCACGCCTCCCATCATGTAATGGGCGGTCGGGACGACCTCGACCAGCCCTCCGGCCAGGTCGAAGCCGCAGTCGGCGCAGCGCTCGACCATGCCCTTGAACTGCTTGCGCACCTTGTCCGGGCCCAGGTGGGACATCTGTATGTACACGCCGCCCGAGGGCGTGGTGCGCCCGGCGCGCATCTCCGCGTAGATCGAGCGCGACACCACGTCGCGCGTGGCGCGCTCGGCGCGCGGGTCGTAGTTCTGCATGAAGCGCTCGCCGGCGCCGTTGAGCAGCCAGCCCCCGGCGCCGCGCAGCCCTTCCTCCAGCACGGTTCCGGTCATGCGGGTGTGTTCACCGGCCAGCAGCCCGGTGGGGTGGAACTGCACCATTTCCATGTCGCGCAGGCGCAGCCCGGCGCGCAGCGCCATGGCCAGGCCGTCGCAGCTCTTGTCCCCCGATGGGGTGTGGAAGCGGTACATGGTGGGCCCGCCGCCGGTGGCCAGCAGCACCGCGCCGGCGCGCACCAGCACGAATTCGCCCGTGCGCATGTCGATCATCAGCACGCCGGCCAGTCCGCTGCCGTCGGCGGCGGGAATGAGCTCGACCGCGCGGTGCTCCTCGAGCCGGCCGATGCCCCGCGCCCAGACCTGCTCGGCCAGGCGGTTGATGATCTCGATGCCGGTCAGATCCCCCTTGTGCACGGTGCGGTCGAAAGTCTGGCCGGCGAAGGCCTTCTGGTGCACGGTGCCGTCGGGGTTGCGGTCGAAAAAGCAGCCGAGCTCGTTCTCCAGCTCGTGGATGCGCTCCACCGCCTTGGTCACCAGGGTCCAGGCCAGGTCCTGGCGCGCCAGCCATTTGCTGCCCTCGATGGTGTCCATGAAGTGGCGTTCCACCGAGTCGCCGGGGGCCAGGGCCACGTTGTAGCCGCCCTGCACCATGCGGGTGCAACCGCATTTGCCCAGCAGGCCCTTCACGGCCACGGTGATCGACAGCTCGGGGGCCGCCTGGTGCGCGTGCAGCGCCGCGAACAGGCCGGCCCCGCCCGAGCCCAGGATCAGGATGTCGGTGTCCAGCTGGCGCAGCGCCGCGAGCTCGCTGCTCATGAGCGGACTCCCACGCCGAGCGCGGCCAGCACCTCGGCGCGGCGATCGCGCACCTGCGTGCGCACCTCCTCGTACAGGCTGGCGCCGTGGCTGTCCATGCCCACCAGCAGCGGCCCGAAGTCGCGGATGCGGAATTTCCACAGCGACTCGGGGTTGAGGTCGTCGAGGTCGACGTCCTCGATCTGCTCGATCCAGGTGCTTTCCAGCGCGGCCGTGCCCCCCACGATGGCCAGGTACACGCCGCCGAGTTCGCCGAAGGCGCGCAGCGAGTCCTCGCGCAGCCCCCCCTTGCCGACGATCATGCGAACCCCGTACTGCTGCATCAGCGGCCGGGTGAAGCGCTCCATGCGATCCGAGGTGGTGGTGCCGATGCACACCGGCGCGTAGCCGGCCGGGTTGCGGGCATCCACGGGCACCTTGCGTACGTTGGGCGCGGTGTGGATGACCGCGTGGCCGCGCAGGTCGAAGCGGGTGCTGCGACCACGGTCGAACATGTGGATCTGCGTGGCGTCGCGGATGCCGAACAGGGTGCGCTGCAGGGTCACCGTGTCGCCCACGCGCAGCGCGCGCACCTGGGCCTCGGTGGCGGGGGTGGTGATTTCGTGGTGGGCCATGGTGCTCAGAACCCCCATTGCACGCCGGCCGCGCTCAGGCGGGCGCTGGCGCGGCGGGCCGAGTGGCATTGCATGTTCACGGCCACCGGATTCATGGTGATATGGGTGGCGGCCAGCTCGATATGCACGGCGAAGGCGGTGGAATCGCCGCCCAGGCCCTGCGGGCCCACGCCCAGCGCGTTGACGGCCTGCGAGAGCTGTTGCTCCAGCGCGGCGCCGTCGGGGTCGGCGCACCGCGTGCCCAGCGCCCGCGTGGCGGCCCGCTTGGCCAGCGCCACGCACAGGTCCGAGGTGCCGCCGATGCCCACGCCGACGATGGTGGGCGGGCAGGTCTTGCCACCGGCCGCGATCACACAGTCGATGACGAAGGTCTTGATGGCGTCGATGCCCTCGGCGGGAATCGCCATCTTGAGGAAGGAGTTGTTCTCCGAGCCGCTGCCCTTGGGGATCATCTCCAGTTCCAGCACCCCCGGGGTGTCGATGAAATCCACGTGAATCACCGGCACCTCGATGCCGCAGGAGCTGTGCTCGTTGCGCCGGGTCAACGGGTGCACCACGGAGGAGCGCAGGGGATGCTCGCGGGTGGCGCGCTCGCAGCCGCGGCGTATCGCGGCCTTCAGCGCATGGCCGTCGAAGCGCAGGCCGCCGCCGATGCGCAGGTTGTAGATGGGCACGCCGGTGTCCTGGCACAGCAGGTTGTCGGTGCGCTCGGCCACCTCGATATTGGTGACCATGGTGCGCAGCACCGACTGCGCGCGCTCCGAGGTTTCGGAGGTCTGCAGGCGGGAGAAGCCCTGCTTGATGTCGGGAGGCAGCACCTTGAGCGCGCGTATGTACAGCTCGCGCGCGATGTCCTCGATCACCTGTGCTTGTACGTCCATGTCCATGGGTTCCTTGCCGCGCCGCTCAGCCGAGCAGCGCCAGTGCGTAGGCCATGCCGGCGGCCAGCGCGACCCCCAGCGAAACGGCGATCCAGTCCTTGCGCAGCCCCGACCAGGGGCCGAATTCGATCAGCAGCAGCCGAAGCCCCCCGGTCATGTGCAGGGCCAGCAGGCTGACCAGCCCCCATTCGGCCAGGTGCACCAGCGGCTGGTCGGCCCAGCGCAGGAAGCCCTGCAGCGCATCGGCGCCGTGCAGCGCCTGCCCGAGGGCCCAGAAGTGCAGCGGCAGGAACACCGCGAGCAGCAAGCCGGACACGCGGTGCAGCCAGAAAGCCCACCAGGCGGGGTGGCGCCGCGCCCGTGCATCGCCGCGACGGCGCGCGGGGCGGGTACTCAGGCCCATGTCAGCCCCCACACGGCGCGCAGTCCGGCCGCCAGCAACAGCAGGGAGAACACCGCGCCCAGCGCGAGGGCCGCGCGCTCGCTCCAGCCCAGCCACTCCTCGGCGATGCGCGCCACGCCCACCGGCACATGGGCCGCGCAGGCCAGCACGAACAGGGCATAGAAGGCGCCGAAGCCCAGGCTGTGGTGCAGGCGAGCCAGGATCGCCTGGGCGCTCAGGCCCTGGCGCACCGCGTAGACGATGAGCACCAGGTGCGCCAGCACCAGCGGGGCCAGCAGGGCCGCGCTGGCCCTCTGCAGCAGCCACAGGCGCACTTGCAGGCGGGCGGGGGATGCGAGGGCTTGCACGCTCATGGCCGCGTCCTCAGGCTCATGCGCTTGAGCCCGGCGATGGCCCCCGTGGGGGCGATGCCCTTGGGGCAGCGCTCGGTGCAGGAGCCCTGGGTATGGCAGGCGTGGCAACCGCGGTTGCCCGAGACCGCCTGCAGTCGCGCTTCGCGCTGCACGTCGCGTTCGTCGTTGACCAGGGTCCAGGCGCGGTTGAGCGCGGCGGGGCCGAGGAATTCCGGGCGCCACGACACCACGTCGCAGGAGCCGTAGCAGACCCCGCAGCCGATGCATTCGATGCCGGCATCGGCCGCGCGGCGCGCGGCGCCGGCCGGATCCACGCGAGCGAACTCCTGGTGGCGGTCGCGGCTGCCGTGGAAACGGCCCATGGCGCCGGCCCATTTGTCGAAGAACTCGCGCATGTCCACCGCCAGGTCCTTGATCACCGGCAGATTGGGCAGGGGGGCGATCTCCAGTTCGCCGTCGGCCGAGGCCACGCGCGACACGTGGGTGCGGCAGGTCCAGCGCGCCACGCCATTGACCTGCATGGCGCAGGAGCCGCACATGCCGACGCGGCAGGCGTAGCGATAGCTCAGGTCGGGATCGAGCCGGCGCTGGATGTGGGTGACCACGTCGAGCACGGTCTGGCTGGGCAGGCGCGGAACCTCGTAGCGCACGAACTCACCGCTCTGCTTGCCGCGCCAGACCGACACGCGCAACACGGCCGGGGCGGAATCGGGATCGGGGGCGGCGGACATGGTCAATGGCTTCAGGAGGCAATGCGAAGGCATTGTGGGGGAGCCCGAGGAAAATCAAAAGCGAATGTTTGTTTGTCCGAGCCCAAGAAAAACTTTAGTATGGGCGGATGTTCCGGAGGCATTCGCCATGTCGTCCATTCGCAGCCTGCGCACCTTCCTGGCCGTCGCCCGCCTGGGCTCCTTCGCCGCCGCCGGCGCCGAGGTGGGCCTGACCGCGGCCGCCGTGGGCCTGCGCATGCGTGCGCTGGAGCAGGACCTGGGCCAGGCGCTGTTCGAGCGCGGCGCGCGTTCGGTGCTGCTCAATCCCGGCGGCCGGGCCATGGTCGGGCGGGTCGAGCAGCTGCTGAGCGCCTACGAGGCGCTGGCCGCGCAGGAAGACGACGGCGGCCTGCGCGGAACCGTGGTCGTGGGGGCGCTGGTCTCCGCCCTCATGGGCGCCTTCGCCGATGCCCTGCGCGCGGTCAAGCGCGACCATCCCCGCCTGCAGGTGAAGATCTTCGCGGGGCTGTCCAGCGATTTCGTGGCCCGCGTCGAGCGCGGCGAGCTCGACGCCGCGGTGGTCACGCGCCCTCCGCAGGGGCTGCGCCCCGGCTTGCGCTGGACCGAGCTGTACACCGAGCCGATGGTGCTGATCGTGCCGCGCAAGCCCCAGTTCGACCTTCCACCCCAGGCGCTGGGCGCGTTGCAGCAGGCGCCTTTCATCCGTTTCGACCGGCACACCTGGACCGGCTTGCTGGTCGACGAGGTGCTGCGGCGCTGCGGCGCGCAGTCGCGCGACGAGATGGAGCTCAATTCGGTGGAGGCGATCATCGAGATCGTGCGCCAGGGCTTCGGAGTGTCCATCGTTCCCAGGCTGGCGAACGTGAACTGGCGCGGCGATCGCGCGCTGCGGGTGCTGGAGCTTCCCGCGGCGAGGGTGCAGCGTCGCGTCGGCCTGATCGAGCGCGCCAGCCACGGGCGCAGCGGTTTCACCGAGGCCATCAAGCGCCACCCCTTCGTGCCCGTGGATGAAGCGGGCTGAAGCACCGGCGGCGGCCCCGGGCCTGGGGCCGCCGCCGCAGGCCAGGCCCGGCCTGGTTCAGCGCGCGGCCGATGCCGCCTGCGCGGGGGTGCTGGCGGCGCCGGCCGGCACGATCATGACCTGGAAGTACCACTGCGCCGAGGCCGCGCCGGGGTTGGCCACCACCGCGCGCGCCACACCGCCGATGCGCTGGTAGCCCAGGCGTTCGCAGCCGGCCACCAGCGAGGCCAGATCGGAGGGGGTCGTCGCGCGCAGGCTGACGTAGGTGGCGCGCCCCGGCCCGCTGGCGCAGCGCTGCGGCGGCTGCGCTCCCGGCCCACCGGGTGGCAGACCGGTGGGCGTGGCTGCTTGCCTGGCCGGGGATGTCCCGGGACGGGAGGGCAGCGTGCCGGCCGCGGCGGGCCAGGCGCACGCGAGCGCCGCCGGCAGCACGGCGGCGCGCGCCAGTCTCATGCGCCCGCGGGCTCCGGCACGGCGGGCTGGGTGGCCTGCCAGTGGGCCAGCGCGGCCATGAGGTCGGCGAAGCGTTCTCCCTGCACCACCACATGGGCGCGCAGCGCCTGCGCGGCCACGTCTCCCTCGCCGGCGATGATCGCGTCCACCACCGCCTGGTGCTCGGAATAGGAGGCGCCGAGCCGACCCTTCACGCGCAGCTGAAGGCGCCGGTAGGGCCGCAGCCGGCGGCTCAGCGCGAGGGCCTGCTCATGCAGGAACTCGCTGTGGCTGCCCGCGTAGATCAGGTGATGGAAGCGCTCGTTGAGGTGGTAGTAGCGGTCGGCGTCACCGTCGCTGCGCGCGGCCTCGCAGGCGCGGTGCGCGGCCAGCAGTTCCACGCGTTCCTCGTCGCTCATGCGCCGCGAGGCATGGCGCCCGCACATGGCCTCGAGTTCGGCCATGACCTCGAACATCTCGATCAGGCGCCTCGCGCCCAGCTCGGCCACCGCGGCACCGCGACGGTGGCGCATGTCCACCATGCCGGTGGCGGCGAGTTGCAGCAGCGCCTCGCGCACCGGCGTGCGCGATACCTTGTACTGACGGGCCAGTTCGACTTCGTCCAGCGGCGCACCGGGAGCCAGGGTCCCGGTGGCGATCGATTCCTCGATGCTTTCACGCAGCTGGTCGGCCAGGGAAGCATTCTTGTCCATGGGCCTTATCGTAGGGCGTGCCCGAGCGGAATGCACCTGTTCCCAGGCTTCTGTACAGGAAAACCCTGGGATGGCAATACAGAATATTCAGTGAAAAATACGGAAAACACGATCTTGTATTTTTCGGAGTCGGCCCGATCATGCTCAGCGAATCCCCAGCCACCCCTGCCGGCCAGGCCCCGCGATGGACGCGGCGCGCCGCCGCGAAGGCCCAGAGGCTGGGCGCGGTGGCCCACCTGGCGGACGGTTGCGTGCTGCCGACCCGCAGCCTGGAGCAGGCGCTGGCCCTGCTGCTGCGCCCCGGCGACCGCGTGGCCCTGGAGGGCAACAACCAGAAGCAGGCCGATTTCCTGTCGCGCAGCCTGGCGCGCCTGGATCCGGCGCGGGTGCACGACCTGCACCTGCTGATCTCCAGCATCAGCCGCCCGGAGCACCTCGACCTGTTCGAACGCGGCATCGCGCGGCGCCTGGATTTTTCCTTCGCCGGGCCGCAGAGCCTGCGCGTGGCCCAGCTCATCGAGGACGGCAAGCTCGAGGTCGGCGCGATCCACACCTACGTGGAGCTGTACGCGCGCATGCTCATCGACCTGCAGCCCGACGTGGCCCTGGTGTGCGCCGACAAGGCGGATGCGCAGGGCAATCTGTACACCGGGCCGAACACCGAGGACACCCCCACCATCGTCGAGGCCACGGCCTTTCGCCAGGGCATCGTCATCGCGCAGGTCAACGAGATCTGCGGCGAGTTGCCGCGCGTGGACATCCCGGGTTCCTGGGTCGATTTCGTGGTGGTGGCCGATCGACCCTTCGCCATCGAGCCCCTGTTCACCCGCGACCCCCGGCACATCACCGACCTGCAGGTGCTCATGGGCATGATGGCCATCCGGGGCATCTACGAGCGCTACGGCATCACCTCGCTGAACCACGGCATCGGTTTCGACACGGCGGCCATCGAGCTGCTGCTGCCCACCTACGGCGAATCCCTGGGCCTCAAGGGCAGGATCTGCCGCAACTGGGCGCTGAACCCGCACCCCACGCTGATCCCGGCCATCGAGAGCGGCTGGGTGGAAAGCGTGCACTGCTTCGGCAGCGAGGTGGGCATGGAGCGCTACATCGAGGCGCGTCCGGACATCTTTTTCGTGGGCCGCGACGGCAGCCTGCGCTCCAACCGCGTGTTGTGCCAGATGGCCGGGCAGTACGGGGTGGACATGTTCATCGGCTCCACCCTGCAAATGGACGGCGATGCCAATTCCTCCACCGTCACGCTGGGGCGCCTGACCGGTTTCGGCGGCGCGCCGAACATGGGGCACGACCCGCGCGGGCGGCGCCACGCCACGCCGGCCTGGCTGCAGCTGATCACCGCGGACAGCCCGGTGGTGCGCGGCCGCAAGCTGGTGGTGCAGCTCATCGAGACCTTCCAGAGCGGAGGCGTGCCGGCGCTGGTGGAGTCGCTCGACGCGGTGGAGGTGGGCCGCAGGAGCGGCATGCCCATCGCCCCGGTGATGATCTACGGAGATGACGTCACCCATGTGGTCACCGAGGAAGGCATCGCCTACCTGTACAAGGCACAGGGCGAACAGGAGCGGCGCGACGTGCTCGCCGCCGTGGCCGGCGTGACGCCGATCGGGCAGCGCGTGAACGCGCAGCGGGTCGAGCAGCTGCGCCAGCGCGGCCTGGTCGCCTTCGCCGCCGACCTGGGGGTCAGCCCGCTGCAGGCCCAGCGCTCCATGCTGGCCGCCCGCAGCATCGAGGACCTGGTGGCCTGGTCCGGGGGGCTGTACCAGCCTCCGGCGCGTTTTCGCAGCTGGTGAACCCAATGCAGACGGCGCTGCTGTCCGAGGCCCTGGCGCGCACCGGCGAGCGCGCGCAGGCCGAGCATCTGGCCGACTGCGCGGTGCGGGCGCTGCGCGAGGAGGCCCTGCTCAGCCCGAAGCCCGCGCTGGTGGACGCGCGCGGCAGCGGCGCCCACGCCGACCTGGACCTGGCGCGCATGCTGCGGTCGGCGAACTCGCTGCGCGGGCCTTTCACCGACATGGCGCTGGCCGCCTTCGCGGCGCGCCCGGACGCCGCGCTGCGCACCCGCCTGGCCGCCATCGGGCGCGTGGCCGAGCAGCGCATGCTGCTGGCCACGCAGGGGAGCAACGCGCACCGTGGCGCCATCTGGGCGCTGGGCCTGTTGCTGGGCGCGCGCGCCCACCTGGGTGCCGCGGCCGGCGCGGCGCAGGTCTGCGAGACCGCCGCGTGCATCGCGCGTCACGAGGATGCGGCGCTGGCACCGAGCCCGAGCAGCCACGGGGCGCGGGCGATGCGCCGCTTCGGAGTCGGCGGCGCGCGCGGCCAGGCCTGCGCCGGTTTCCCGCAGGTGCTGCGCGCGGGGCTGCCGACGCTGCGCCGGCGCCTGGCCGAGGGCGCGCGGGTCGAGCACGCGCGCCTGGACGCACTGCTGGCGATCATGGCCGAGCTCGACGACACCTGCCTGCTGCATCGCGGAGGCGACAAGGCGCTGGCGGCGGCGCAGGCCGGCGCGCGGCGGGTGCTGGAGCTCGGCGGCGCCGCGACCCGCGCGGGACATGAGCAATTGCTGTGCCTGGACGCCGAACTCCTGGCACGCAGGGCCTCGCCCGGCGGCAGCGCGGACCTGCTGGCGGCCAGTCTGTTCCTGCACGCGGTGACCACCAGCTGAAACCCATCGATCCACGCTCCATCATGGAAAACCTCGAATTCGAATTCCGGGCGGATCGCCCCGTGGCGCGGCGAGCGCACATCGGGGTGGTCGGATCCGGAGACCTGGAAATCCTCATCCAGCCCGCCGAGGGCGGCGCGCGGGTGCGCGTATGCACCAGCGTGGACGGCTACGGCGAGATCTGGCGCCGTGTGCTGCAGCGCTTTTTCGAGCGCCATCCGGTGGCGGCGGCCCTGCAGATCAACGACTTCGGCGCCACGCCGGGAGTCGTGGCCCTGCGCCTGGAACAAGCCCTGGAGGCCTCGCGCCCATGAATGCCACCCAGACCGCGCCCCAGCCTTCCGTGCTGGCGCGCCACAGTTTCATCGAGATGAGCGCGCGCGAGCGTGCCCGCAGCCTGCTCGACGCCGAAGGGCAGCGCGAACTGCTGGGACCCTTCGACGGCATGCAATCGCCCTGGCTGCCGCGCCAGGGCATCGTGCCGCAGTCCGACGACGGCGTGGTCGTGCTGCGCGGGCGCCTGGACGGTCGCGAGGCGGTGGTCGCCGCGCTGGAAGGGCGATTCCAGGGCGGCAGCATCGGCGAGGTCTGCGGCGCCAAGATCTGCGCGGCGCTGGAACTGGCGCTGCGTGACTGCGAGGCCGGGCGCCCGGTGCTGCCGGTGCTGTTGCTGGAGACCGGCGGGGTGCGCCTGCAGGAGGCGAACCTGGGGCTGGCGGTGATCGCGGAGATCCAGTCGGCGGTGGTGGCGCTGCGCCGGCACGTGCCGGTGGTGGCGGTGATCGCCGGCATGGTCGGCTGCTTCGGCGGCATGTCGCTGGTGGCCGGTTTGTGCTCCTACATCGTGATCACGCGCCAGGCTCGCCTGGGCATGAACGGTCCCGAGGTGATCGAGCAGGAGGCGGGTGTCGAGGAACTCGACGCGGCCGACCGCCGCCTGGTGTGGAGCCTGATCGGCGGCGAGCAGCGCGTGGCCACCGGCCTGGCCGACGCGCTGGTCGAGGACGACGCGGCGCAGGTACGCGAAAAAGTGCTGGGCTTCGCGCTGCGCGCGCCGGGCGCGGCGCGCAGCAGCCAGGTGGCCGACTGGCGCGCACGCATCGACGCACTGGCCACGAGCGGGGAGCTGAGCCCGGGAGCCTTGCGCGCCGCCTGGAACCCAACCCATCAGGTACAGGGAGACAAGGCATGAACACGCCCCTCACCCGAGGAAGGATGTGGTTCGGGCACCTGGCCGCCGACGCCAGGCCGGTGGATGGCCTGCCCCCTTCGGTGCTGGCCGCCGACGGCGTGCTGGACGGCGCCCCGGCGCGCTTTCTCGCGGTCGTGCCCGACCCGGACAGCCCCTTCGCCCGGGCCCGCCACGGCGAGGTGGGGCTGCGCGAGGCCTGGGGCCTGGCGACGGCGGTGCGCGATGCCGTCCAGGCGGACCGCGATGGATCGCGCCGGGCCCTGGTCGCCGTGGTCGACGTGCGTGGGCAGGCCTATGGCCGACGCGAGGAAATGCTGGGCATCCACCTGGCCTGCGCGGCCGCGGTGGATGCCTACGCCAGCGCGCGCCAGGCCGGCCACAAGGTGCTCGCGCTGCTGGTGGGGGGGGCCATGTCGGGCGCCTTCCTGGCGCATGGCTACCAGGCGCACCGCCTGCTCGCCCTGGACGATCCGGGGGTGATGGTGCATGCGATGGGACGGGAGGCCGCGGCACGGGTGACGCGGCGCAGCCTGGCCGAGCTGGACGAGATCGCCGGCGCGCAGCCGCCCATGTCCTACCGCATCGCCGACTACGCCGGGCTGGGCTTGCTGCACCGGCTGATCGGCGGGGTGGACGCGCAGGCGCCGAGCGCGCAACAACTGCAGACCGTGCGCGAGGCCCTGGTCGAGGCCTTGCGGGACATCGGAGCCGAGGAACGCGACCTCTCGGTGCGCTGGACCTCGGCGCGGGCGCGCCAGGGCAGGGCGGCTTCCGCCGAGGTACGACGACGCATGGCCGAGCAATGGGCACGCTGATGCCGCGGCGCGGTGCGCGGGTGCACGATCTGCTGCGCCTGGCCTCGCCGCGCCTGCTGCAATGGGAGCATGAGCCCGAACCCTGGGCCCAGGCCGCGCTGGCGGCGACTCCCTGGGTGGTGACCCGACGCGCCCCCATGCGCACCGGGCGTATCGCCGTCGGCGTGCGCGGCACGCAGCGCAGCCAGAGGCTGGCGGCCTGGGTGGACGCGGAGCAGGTGCAGGAATGGCTGCGCCCGGGCGAACTGCGCCGGCGCGTCGCCGGCCTGGCCCCGGCGCGCTCGGCGCTGGGCGCCTTTCGCGCGCTGGAGCAACTGGAGCGGGCCTGGCGTCAGCTCGGTCCGCGCGACTGGGGTCCCGCGGGCAGCGTGGGTTTCGAGCTGGCCAGCGGCTGGCCCAGCACCGCTGCGGCCAGTGATCTGGACATCGTGGTGCGCTGCCCGCGCGCTCCTTCACGCGCGCGAGCCCGCGCCTGGCTCGAGGCCCTGCCGCGAGACAGCCAGGCGCGCATCGACGTGTTGCTCGAGTGGCCGGCGGGCGGCGTGGCCCTGGCCGAGTTCGCCTCCGGCAGCGCCTACCTGCTGCGCCGCCCCCAGGGGGCCCTGTTGCGCCCCGCTGCGCGGAGAGCCTGATGCAACTGGCCTTTCTGTTCCCGGGGCAGGGCGCGCAGTCCGAGGGTTACCTGCGGCGCCTGCCGGACCATGCGAGCGTGCGCGAGACCTTGCAGGAGGCCTGCGAGCTGCTCGGCGAGCCGGTGGAACCCTGGGACCGTGAGCCAGCGCTGCGCTCGACGGTGGCCGTGCAACTGGGCCTGCTGGTGGCGGGCGTGGCGCAGGCGCGGGCCCTGGCCGCCGAGGATGTGCTGCCCGACGCGGTGGCCGGCCTGTCCGTCGGGGCCTTCGGGGCCGCGGTGGCCTGCGGCAGCCTGGACTTCGCCGACGCGCTGCGCCTGGTGCGACTGCGGGCGCGCTGCATGGAGCAGGATTTCCCCCAGGGCTACGGCATGCTGGCCGTATCCGGCCTGCGCCAGGGGGCGCTGGACATCCTGCTGGAGCAGGTCAACGCGGGGCGCGCGCGGGAGCAGGAGCGGGTGTACCTGGCGAATCTCAACGGCGACGCGCAGTTCGTGGTCGCGGGCGCGGACGCCGCGCTGGGCGAGCTGGTCGGCGCGGCGCGCGCCGCGGGCGCCCGCCAGGTCGAGCGCCTGGCCGTGGCGGTGCCCTCGCATTGCCCGCTGCTGGCGCATTGCGGCGAGCAATTGGCCGAGGCGCTGCGCGGCCTGCGCCTGCGCGACGCGCGACTGCCCTACATCGCCAACACCACGGCGCGCGCGTTGCGCGCGGCGGGGGATATCGCGCGCGACCTGGCCGAAGGCGTCATGCGCCCGGTGCGCTGGAGCGACTCCAGCCGGCTGTTGCTGGAACTGGGCGTGCAGTGCGTGATCGAAATGCCGCCCGGGCAGGCGCTGGGGCGCATGGTGCGGCAGCTCAGCTGCCGCGTGGAGGTGCTGGACAGCGAGGAATCGAGCCTGCGCTCGCTGGTCCTTCGGGCGCAGCGGGCGCGGGCCCGGCAGTAGCGGGCGGACCTTTGACACAAGCGGGATGCACCCGCATGGAGGAGACGACATCATGAATCAGACCACCCTGGGCGGCGCCATGCGACGCTCGCGAACACCACTCAACGCGCAACAGATCCGCGGCTTCTGGGCCGCCTGGTTCGGCTGGACCCTGGACGGCATGGACTCGATCATCTACGCCCTGGTGCTGGTGCCTGCGCTCACCGAGCTGCTGCCGAAATCGGGCATCGCGCCCACGCCGGCGCATATCGGGCTGGCGGGCTCCATCCTGTTCGCGCTGTTCCTGGTGGGCTGGGGCCTGTCCTTCATCTGGGGCCCCATCGCCGACCGCTTCGGCCGCACCCGCGTGCTGGCCGCCACCATCTTCGGCTATGCGTTGTTCACGGGCCTGGCGGCGATGTCGCAGAACGTCTGGGAACTCGGCCTGTTCCGCCTGCTGGCCGGCATCGGCATCGGCGGCGAGTGGGCGCTCGCCGGAACCTACGTGGCCGAGTCCTGGCCCGAGGATCGTCGCAAGATGGGCGCGGGCTTCCTGCAGACCGGCTACTACGCGGGGTTCTTCATCGCCGCGGCGCTGAACTTCACGGTGGGCGCGCACTACGGCTGGAGGGCCATGTTCCTGTGCGGCCTGTTCCCGGTGGTGGTGTCCATCTACACCATGCTCAAGGTGGGCGAGCCGGAGAAGTGGCAGCATGCCGCGGCGCCGACCCGCCGCAGCCCCTTGTCGGAGATCTTCAGCGCCCAGTACCGGCGCCGCACCCTGGTCAACTCGGTCCTGCTGACCGTGGCCATCATCGGCCTGTGGGCCGGCGCGGTGTACGAGCCGGCGGCCATCATCCAGCTGTCGCTCAAGCAGGGCATGAGCCACCTGCAGGCCGTGCACATGGCCTCGATCGGCACCGGCATCCTGTCCATCGGCACCATCCTGGGCTGTCTGGCGCTGCCGCCGCTGGCCGAGCGCTTCGGACGCAAGAGTACGCTGTCGTTGTACTTCCTGGGCATGGCGCTGTGCATCGTGCTGAGCTTCGGCTGGGCCTTCTACGTGCCCGACGGACTGAACCTGTTCATCGCCACGCTGTTCTTCCTGGGCTTCTTCGGGGGCAATTTCGCCATGTTCAGCCTGTGGCTGCCCGAGCAGTACGAAACCCGGGTACGTGCCACGGCCTTCGCCTTCAACACCTCGATCGGGCGTTTCCTGGGCGCGGTGGTGAATTTCATCCTGGCGGCTGGCGTCGCCCACATGGGCACGCTCGGAACTCCGGTGGCGTGGACCGCCGTGGCCTTCATCGCGGGGCTGCTGGTGATCCCCTTCGCGCTGGAGACCCGCGGGGACGTGCTGCCCTCCTGAGCCTCGCAGGCTCAGCCGGCCTGCCAGCCCAGCAGCTCGGCCAGGCGCGTGGATACCCATCGCGCCTCGGCCGCGTCCACGCCGGCCGAGCCGTCGGCCAGGCCGCGGCCCATGCGCTCGAGCACGTCGGCCGCGGTGATGCCCAGGTCGGCGCGGATCTCGGTGGCGCGCTGGGCCAGCAGCTGGGCCAGGTCCTCGCAGTATTCGTAGCGCTCCGTGATGTGGGCGCGCGAAGCCCTCGGCTTGATGCGCCCCGGTTCGAGGAACAGGGCGATGAAGGAGGGCGGTACCTGGATCTGCGATTCCTCGTCCATGACGCGTCGATGCTCCGGGCTCAGCCGCGCGACGGGCGCGCCAGCTGTTCCTGCACGGCGCGGCGAAACCCCAGCGGGTCGGCGATGAGATGGAAAGGATCCTTCGTGCCCCCGGTACCGACGATGGACACGGAGCCGAAGTCGAACACCCGCCCGAGCACGCCCTGCTCGACGATCAGACTCTCCACGCGCTCGAGCACGATTTCCAGGGACATGCGCCGGATCAGTCCCAGTTTCATGATCACCCGGCGATCCGTGACCGCGAACTCGGCTCCTGCATAGCGCATCCACGCGCGCACCCCGTAGGCCAGCGCGAACAGGGCCAGCAGGGCGCCCAGGCCGAGGGCCGCGCCTCCCACCAGGGGCAGGGCGGCGGCCGCGACCAGCATGCCCAGCGGCAGCGCGAACACGACGCGGCTCAGGCGGGCGCGGTAGACCACGCGCTCCTGGCTCAGCAGGTGACGGTCGACATAGCTCATCGGCGGCGGGCCGGGTTCGGGCAAGCCCGGGCGAAAAACGCCAACTGTAGCCGCTCGCAGGGCCCCAGCCGAAGCGTCGCGAGCTGCTATGGTCCCGAACCGTAGGGAGGACAGGCCTTGGACGCTCATCGCAGGATTCGCATCGGACTGGCCCTGGGCAGCGGTTCCGCACGCGGCTGGGCGCATGTGGGAGTGATCCGCGCGCTGCTGCGCGCGGGCATCGAACCGGATCTGGTCTGCGGAAGCTCGATCGGTGCGCTGGTCGGCGCCGCCTATGCGGCCGGAGAGATCGAGCGCATGGAGCGCTGGGTGGCCTCGCTGACCCGCCAGGGCGTGATGAGCCTGATCGACCTGAAGCTGTCCGCCGGCATGATCGAGGGACGCAAGCTGGTGGACTATTTCCGCCGGCATTTCGAGGACCACGGCATCGAGGCCCTGCAGCGACCCTATGCCTGCGTGGCCACCGAACTCGACACCGGGCGCGAGGTCTGGCTGCGCGACGGCCCGGTGATCGATGCGGTGCGCGCCTCCATCGCCTTGCCGGGTCTGTTCACGCCGGCACAGCGCGACGGGCGCCTGCTGGTCGACGGCGGCCTGGTCAATCCCGTGCCGGTCTCCCTGTGCCGCGCCATGGGAGCCGACGTGGTGATCGCGGTGGACCTCAACTGGGACCTGGTGGGCAGGCGTTCGCGCCCGGCGCCCTCGCTGTATGCCGAGCCGACCCAGCCCCCCGAGGCCGAGGAAGCCTCCGAGGAAGTCTCGGAGCAGCCGACCGCGGCGGGCGCGCGCGGGCGCAAGCGCAGCCTGGAGGCGCTGTGGAGCCGCCTGTGGCCCAGCAGCGACGCGCCTCCCGCGCTGCCCATGCCCTCGATGCTGGGCGTGCTCACGGCCAGCCTCAACATCATGCAGGTGCGCATCACCAACAGCCGCCTGGCCGGCGAACCCGCCGACGTGGTGATCCGCCCCCGTGTGTCGGGCATCGGGCCACTGGACTTTCACCGCGGGGAACTCGCCATGGCGGAGGGCCTGCGCGCGGCCGAGCACGCATTGCCCCTGTTGCGCGAACTGCTCGCCTGAGGCCCGCGTCGCGCCGGCCCGATACACTGCAGGCATGCGCATCCTGCTCTCCAACGACGACGGTTACCTGGCCCCCGGCCTGCACGCCCTGTACGCCGGACTGAGGCGCCTGGGAGAGGTCACGGTGGTGGCGCCGGAGCAGAATGCCAGCGCCGCCTCCAACGCCCTGACCCTGAGCCGCCCGCTGTCGGTGTTCCGCGCCGAAAACGGCTTCCTGTACATCAACGGCACGCCGTCGGATTGCGTGCACATCGCGCTGACCGGGCTGCTGGACTTCCGGCCGGACCTTGTCGTCAGTGGGGTCAACAACGGCGCCAACCTCGGCGACGACACGATCTACTCCGGCACCGTGGCCGCGGCCACCGAGGGCTTCCTGTTCGGATTGCCGGCCCTGGCGGTGTCGCTGGTGCACAAGGGCTGGGAGCATGTGGACACGGCCGTGGAGGCCGCGGTCCGCGTGGTCGAGCACATGATGCGCGACCCCGGCGCGCCGGTGGCGCTGTACAACCTGAACGTGCCGAACCTGCCCTCCGCCCAGCTGCGCGGCGTGCAGGTCGCGCGCCTGGGCAAGCGGCACCCGAGCCAGCCCGTGGTGATGCAACGCAACCCGCGCAATGAACCGGTGTACTGGATCGGCTCGGCCGGCGACGCCCTGGACGACCAGCCCGGCACCGATTTCCATGCCGTTGCTCAGGGCTTTGCCGCGCTGACCCCCCTGCAGCTGGACCTGACCCACCACCGTCTGCTCGAGCCCAGCCGCGAGCGATTCGCGGACCTCGCGCAGTCGTCCTGACGCGCCCCGCATGGCGACCGGCTCCACCCCGAAACGCGCGAGCTTTCCGGCACGCCTGCCCTCGGCGGGCAGCCCGCCGAGCGCTTCGGGCACGTCCGCCGCGCCGCGACCGGGCATGCCGCCCGCCGTGCGGTCTGCCACGCCGCCGGCGCCCAGCGGAGCGGGCATGGATTCCCAGGCGGTGCGCAGCGCGATGGTCGAACGCCTGCGCGCTCTGGGCGGCATGGACGGCGCGGTGCTGGAATCCATGCAGCGCGTGCCGCGGCATCTGTTCCTGGAGCCGGGCCTGGCGGCGCAGGCCTACCTGGACAACGCCCTGCCCATCGGGCACGGCCAGACCATCTCCAAGCCCTCGGTGGTGGCGCGCGCGGCTTCCGTGCTGCTGCAGGCGCTCGGCGGGCGCCCGGCCAGGCTGCTGGAGATCGGCACCGGCTGCGGCTACCAGGCGGCGGTGCTGGCGGGTGTGGCGGACGAGGTCTACAGCATCGAGCGCATCCGCGCGCTGCACGAACTGGCGCGGCGCAACCTGCGCGCGCTGCGCCTGCCCAATCTGCGCCTGCTGCTGGGCGATGGCATGCTGGGCGCGCCCGGCGGTGCGCCCTTCGACGCGGTGATCAGCGCCGCGGCCAGCGAGCAGGCGCCGCCGGCCTGGCTGGAACAGCTGCGCCCCGGGGGCGTGCTGCTGGCGCCGCTGGGCCAGCCCCAGCGCCTGACCGCCATGCGCAAGCTCGGCGGGGGCAGGGTCGAGAGCTGGAGTGTCGAGGATGCTCGCTTCGTCCCTCTAAAATCTGGCGTCCTGTGACCTCGCGAGACCCTGAAACAGGCTCCTGCCCGCACTCCACCATGCGTCTGCTGCCCGCTGCCATCTTGCTGTTCTGCGCAACCCTGGCCGGCTGTTCCACCGTGGCGCTCAATCCGGCGCCGGTGGTCAGTCGCACCGCGACTCCCGTAGGCTCGTCGGCACAGCCCGTGCCGGGCGCCTCGGCCGCCTCGGCCGCCGCCAGCGCCGCGCTGCCCGCCGGCTACTACCGGGTGCAGCGCGGCGACACCTTGCGTTCCATTGCCCGCAGCACCGGCCAGAGCTGGCGGCAGCTGGCGGCCTGGAATCAATTGAGCAACCCCAACGTCATCGAGGTCGGACAGGTGTTGCGGGTGTCGCCCACGGCGGCGCCCCTGGCCGGGGCCAGCGGCGCCGTCGTGGCGGCCCCCGCCGCCGCGCCGTCGGCGCCCCAGGAAGTGGCGCTGGCCCCCGCCGGCAGCGCCGCGCAGCAGCCGGCGCGCACGCCG
>JAKBBK010000110.1 GCA_021808525.1 Pseudomonadota bacterium | reverse complement strand
TGTCGATGTTCTCCTCGCCGAACTCGTTCTCGATCACCGCGATGCGCGAGCCGTGCGCCTCGCCGAGCACGCGCTTGAGCAGCGTGGTCTTGCCGCTGCCGAGAAAGCCGGTGAGGATGGTGGCGGGAATGAGTGCGGACGACATGGCGCGATGGGTTGGCGAGGGGATGGCGGACGGCATGCCGCGGCCCCGCCGCGGCAGCGGGCGCGCTCGCGCGCCCATCCCTCAGTGTAAGCCGCCGCGCGCCTCAGCGTGCGCGCAGCAAAAGCCCTTTCAGGTACTCCCCCTCCGGGAAGCTCAGCAGCAGCGGGTGGTCGGGCGCGGCGCCCACGCGCTGCACGATGTCGGCATCGCGTCCGGCGTCCACGGCGGCGCCGGCCACCACGCTCTGGAACAGGGCGGCGTCGATGCCCCCCGAGCAGGAGAAGGTGAACAGCCAGCCTCCCGGGCGCAGCAGTCCCAGCGCGAGGCGGTTGATGTCCTTGTAGGCGCGGGTCGCGCGCGGCGCCTGCGCCACCGTGGGGGCCAGCTTCGGGGGGTCGAGCACGATGGCGTCGAAACGCTCGCCGGCCTCGCGCAGCTCGCGCAGCACGCGCCCCACGTCGGCCTCGCGCAGCTCGCCGCGCGCAGGCTCGAAGCCGTTGTCGCGCAGGTGCTCGGCGGCCAGCTCCAGCGCCGGGCCGGAGGAGTCGACGGTGATCACCTCGGAAGCGCCTCCGGCCAGCGCCGCCAGCGTGAATCCGCCCGTGTAGCCGTAGCAATTCAGCACCCGTCGCAGACCGCGCTCGCGCACGAGTTCGCGAAAGCGCAGCCGGTTGTCGCGCTGGTCCAGGTAGAAGCCGGTCTTGTGCCCGGTGGCCACGTCCACGTGCAGGCGCATGCCGTGCTCCTCGATGTCCACGCGGGTGGCGCCGTCGCCGTGCAGCCAGCCGCTGCGCTCGGGCAGGCCCTCGCGCTCGCGCACGCCGACGTCGGAGCGCTCGTGGATGCGCAGCCCCGGAAGACACTCGCGCAAGGCCTGCAGCAGGGTTTCGCGCCAGCGCTCGGCTCCGGCACTGAGAAGCTGGACCACCGCGACGTCGGCGAAACGATCGACGACCAGGCCGGGCAGGCCGTCGGCCTCGCCCCAGACCAGGCGCGCCGCGCGCAGGTCGATGCCGAGTTCACGGCGGCGTTCGATCGAGGCGCGCAGCCGCTCGTGCAGGAACTCGCGATCGATGCGCTGCGCCGGATCGAAGCTCCACATGCGCAGGCGGATCTGCGAGGCCGGGCTGTAGGCGGCCCAGCCGAGCACCTGGCCCTCGTGGGACTCCACGCGCACGGTCTCCCCGCTGTCGGCGCCGCCGCGGGCGATGGCGCCGGCGAAGATCCAGGGGTGGCGGCGCAGCACGGCGCGTTCCTTGCCGGGGAGCAGACGGATGACTTTCACGGGAGGGAAGGCTCGCTTCAGCGCGGCTTGCGCGCGCGGGGGTGGGCCTGGTCGTAGACCTTGGCCAGATGCTGGAAGTCCAGCCGGGTATAGACCTGGGTGCTGGCGATGCTCGAGTGCCCCAGCAGCTCCTGCACGCCGCGAAGGTCGCCGCTGGACTGCAGCAGGTGCGAGGCGAAGGAGTGCCGCAGCATGTGGGGGTGCACCGCCACCGGCAGGCCGGCTTCCAGCGCGCGCCGACGCAGTTCCTCGCGTACCCGCTGGGCCGTGATGCGCGCGCCGCGCGGGCCCAGGAACAGCGCCGCGCGGTCGCCCGCGGCGGCTCGCGTCGGCGGCTCGCCGCGCAGGCGCAGCCATTCGCGCAGCGCCCGCATGGCCTGCTCGCCCACCGGAACGCTGCGCCGTTTGCCGCCCTTGCCCAGCACGTGCGCCTCGGCGCCGTCCCAGTCGATCCAGCCCTGCGAGGCATGCTCGGGCCCGCGCACCGGGCGCAGGTCCAGGCCCACCAGCTCGGACACCCGCAGGCCGCTGGAGTACAGCAGCTCGGCCAGGGCGTGGGCGCGTGCGCTGGCGCGAGGGTCGTCGCCCTCGGCACCGCCGGCGGCCAGCGCCACCGCGTGCTCCACGCTCAGCGCCTTGGGCAGCGGGCGCTGCGCGCGCGGCGCGCGCAGCTCGCGCGCGGGGTCGGTGCGCAGCAGGCCCTCGGTACCCATCCAGCGCAGCAGCCCGCGCCAGGCCGAAAGCCGCGCGGCGATCGCGCGCGGGCTCATGCCCTGCGCGTGCAGCGCGGCCACCCAGGCGCGCAGGTGGCGCGGCTGCAGGGCCTCGGCGTCCACGCCGGCGCGCGCGGCGCGCAGGCACAGGTCGCGCAGGTCGCGTCGGTAGTTGACCAGGGTGCGCGGCGCCAGGCGACGCACCTGCTCCAGGCGCTGCAGGTGCCGCTCGCAGGCCTGCGCCAGCCGCGGCGGCACGGCCGCTGCGTCGGGAACGGCCGGCCCTGGCGCGGACATGGTTCAGGCCTGGGGCCGCAGGCGCAGCAGCGCGGAGGAGGCGACCTCGCCGAGACGGGCGAGGAATTCGGTGCCCATGTCGGCGGTGAAGCGATCCGACTGCTGCGAGCCCAGCACCAGCAGGCCGAAGGCGCCGGACTGCGCATGCTCGCGCAGGGCCACCATGGCCAGCGACTGGGGTGGCGCCGCCAGCCAGCGCGCGGCCTCGAAGCCGGCGTTGGCGCCGCAGAAGGGCTGGCTCAGGCTGCTGGCCAGCACGGGGATGTCCTCGCCCACCGGCGCGGCTTCGGGGAGGGCGGCGAATTCGGGGCGCAGGCCCCACAGGCGCAAGGCGGCCAGGGGCATGTCGAAGCGCTGGCGCAGCTCCTCGACCACGCAGCGTGGCAGCTCGGCGGCTTGGCTCTGCTCCAGCAGCGCGCGAGCCCAGCCCAGCAGGCGTTCCGACAGCGCCTCGTTGTCCGCCGCGTTGCGCATGAGTTCGGCCAGGCGGTGCTCCAGCGCGCGCATCTTGTCGCGCAGCATCTCCATCTGGCGCTCCTGCAGCGACACCGCACGGTTGCCGTGGGGGCTGGCCAGTTGCACCGTCGCCAGCAGCTCGGCGTGGCGTTCGAAAAAATCGGGGTGCTCGGCCAGGTAGGCGGCGAGGTCCTGTTCGCTGAGTTCCATCGGGGTCCTTCCAGAAAAGATTCAAGCCGGCGCCCGCGGCGCGGGCAGCGCATCGAGGTCGATGCTGGCGTCGAACACGTGCACCGCCGGGCCGCTCATGAACACCGGCGTGCCCGGCCCTTCCCAGGCGATGCCCAGCTCGCCTCCGCGCGCCTGCATGCGCACGGGGCTGCGCAGCCAGCCGTGTCGCATGCCCGCCACCGCCGCGGCGCAGGCGCCGGTGCCGCAGGCCAGGGTCTCGCCCGCGCCGCGCTCCCAGACCCGCAGGCGCGCATGGTGCGGGTCCAGCACCTGCAGGAAGCCGGCGTTGACGCGCCGGGCGAAGCGCGCGTGGTGCTCCAGTCGCGGGCCGAGGACTTCCACCGGCGCGAGGTCGACGTCATCCACGCGCTGCACCGCATGGGGGTTGCCCATGGAGACCACGCTCAGGCGCAGCAGGGAGTCGTCCAGCGGCAGCTCCCAGCGCGGCAGGTCGCCCTCGGGCAGCGCGTGCAGCCCGGAGGCGTCGAAGGGAATCTCGGCAGGCTCGAAGCGGGGCGGGCCCATGTCGACGCGCACCTCTCCGTCGTCGCCCATGACGGGCTCGATGATGCCCGAGCGCGTGAGCACGCGCACCGCGCGCTTGCGGGTCAGCCCCCGCCGGCGCACGAAGGCGACGAAGCAGCGCGCGCCGTTGCCGCACTGCTCGACCTCGCCACCGTCGGCGTTGAAGATGCGGTAGCGGAAATCCACGTCGGCGCTGGGTGCCGGCTCCACGACCAGGATCTGGTCGGCGCCGACCCCGAAATGCCGGTCGGCGAGCAGGCGCAATTGCCCCGCCTGCAGCGTGAAGGGCTCGCGGGTGGCGTCGATGACCACGAAGTCATTGCCGGCGCCGTGCATCTTGGCGAAATGCAGGACCATGGAGAAGGCGGTGGGGTGCGTTGCCCGTTCAGTACAGCGGCGGCTCGCCCGGCGGGCGGGTCTTGAAGCGCTTGTGCACCCAATGATATTGGCTGGGCATCTCCAGCACACGCTGTTCGATGAAGCGGTTCAGGCGCAGCAGTTCGGCGTCGAGGTCGGCGATGCGACCGTCGCGCAGGCCCGGGTAGTCCTCCCAGGCGGGGTGGATGGTCACCTCGTAGCCGCGCGCGCCGGGCAGCATGCGCGCCACCACCGGGTACACCCGGGCCCGGGCCGAGGCGGCCAGGCGCGGCACCACGTCCAGGGTGGCCGCGGGCACCCCGAAAAAGGGCACGAAGCGCGAGTGCTTGGGGCCGAAATCCATGTCCGGCAGCGTGTAGAAGGGGGTATGCCGGCGCAGCGCGCGCAGCATGCCGGTGGCACCTTCATGCCGGGAGACGATGCGCTCGGTGGAAAAGCGGCTGCGCCCGCTGAGCACCCAGCGGTCCAGTGCCTGCGATTTCTGCGGGGTGTACATGCCCGACAGGGGGCGCCGCGCGGCCAGGGTCAGCGCGGTCCACGCGGCGTCCATGCCCTCGAAGTGCAGGCCCACCAGCAGCACCGCGCCCTCGCCGTGCAGCGCCTCTTCCACCGGCCCGCGCAGCCGGAGCAGGCGGCGCAGGCGCCGCGGGCCGCCCCACCACAGCACGCCGCGATCCAGCAGCGCCCGCGCCACGCACACGAAATGCCGCCTCGCCACCCTCTCACGCTCGTTCGCGCTCCACTGGGGGAAGCACAGTTCCAGGTTGCGCAGCGCGATGCGCCGACGCCTGCGCGCCAGCAGCCACAGGGCCTGGCCCAGGGCCCAGCCCAGCGCGGCCTGCACCGGGTAGGGCAGCCAATGCAGCAGCCACAGCAACAGCAGCAGCGCCCGGGTCATGAAGCGCCCCCCTGAGCCGTGGGCGCCGCCCCGCCGGGCGGCAGCGGCGCGCCGGCGGGCACCTTGTAGCGGTTGTAGCCCCACAGGTACTGGCGCGGGCAGGCAAGCACCAGTTGCTCGATCTCGTGATTGATCAGCGCCGCCGCCTGCCGCGCATCCTCGGGCAGCGGCTGCTGCAGTGCCCGCAGGCTCAGCCGGTAGCCCCTGCCGCAGGCCAGGCGCTCGGCGACGGCGAACACGATGCGCGCGCCGGTGAGCTGG
>JAKBBK010000109.1 GCA_021808525.1 Pseudomonadota bacterium | reverse complement strand
TGCCTTCGCCCTGCCCGGCGATCGCATGCGCCACGAATACGCCCGCGACAACCTGTTCGCCCTGTTCCGCGAACTCCAGCGCGCAGGGTGGCGGCGCTTCGTGCTCGGATCCGAACCGCGGCTGCTCGGCCGGGAGGCCTTGCGCTACTTCGAGGAGCAAGGCGGTGCCTACCCCCTGGATCCGGCCTTCCCGCTCCAGCTGGAGCAGTGGATGCGCATCAACCTCGACCTGCCCTATTGGCAGTTCTGGGCCGACGGCGTCTACATGACCCTGCGCGTCATCGACGAGCCCGCCTTGCGCCATCCCCAAACCAAGGGCGTCTACATGTTCTCCCTCGAGCTGGAAAGCGAGGCCGCCTTTTTCCGCAGCTACTTCCGCGAGGTCGAGGACATGAAACATTGGAAGGAACGAATTGCCGCCGAGCTCGAACGCTACCGCCACCTGCGCCCCGAAAAGGAAGCCGAACTGCGCACCCAGGGCTACACCATCGACGAGACCTACCGCGATCCGCCCATTCTGGCGCTGGCCGGCGCGGCTTGAAGGGGGGCGGAGCCGATGCGTATCCTGCCCGACGAAGCCATCGCCGTCTCGCTGCTGAGCGAAAACATGCCGCTGTGGCGCGAGGAACCCGCGCTGCGCCTGCTGGAGCTCGAAGGCGAGGAAACGATCGGAAAGCTGTATTCCTACCGCGTGCTGGCCCGCGACCGACGCTCCGCCTGGTCGGCACGACGAAGTGCAAGATCCGGAACGCCCGCGAGCCCGAGTGAACGCACCGATGCCGACGCCTTGCTTGGGCAGGCACTCGGCGTATGCCTCGAGCTCGAATCCGGCATCCGCGACCGCCTCGGCCCCCCGGTGACGCGATGGCGCTGCATCAACGGCATCGTGACCGCGGTGCGCCATCTCGACGACGACACGCGGGGCCGCAGGATCGAGCTGCGGCTCGAGCCCTGGCTGGCGCTGGCGCACATGCGCAATCACTACCGCATATTCCAGCACCAACGCCTTCCAGACATCCTGCGTGCGGTGCTGAGCGCCTATCCCTGGCCGCTGGAGCTACGCTGCGGCGAGCATTATCCCGAGCTCGACTACCAGGTGCAGTACGGAGAAACCGACTTCGAGTTCGTCGTGCGCCTCATGGCCCGCTGGGGCCTGAGTTATTTTTTCGAGCATGCCAGCGCCGACCCCCGGAAAGGTTCCGGCGCCCCGGCTCACACGCTGGTCATCCGCGACCGGCACGCGATCCTCGACTCGCAGCCCTGCCCCGCCTATCGCTGCCTGCCGCTGCGCGCGCGCAGCGACGGCCAGGGCGAACGAGACATGCCGGTGGTGCATGGATTCGACACCTGCCTGCGCCTGCACGGAGACCGGACCCAGGCCTGGGACTACGACTTCCTCGCCCCCTACCGGCAACTGGACGCCGAGGCCTGCTCGCTGTTGCCGCCGCGGGTCCAGACGGCCGCGGGGCACCGCCTGCTGCACTGGCCGGCCGGCTTCGACGCCGCCGCGCATGACGCGGAGATCTCGAGCCGCCTGGCCAGGGCGCGCCAGGATCAGGTCGAACGGGGCAACTTCATCGCCCAGGGACATGGCGCTCTGCGCGGCCTGCGCGCCGGGTACCGCTTCGAGCTCAGCGGCCACGCGCTGGCCTCGCAGAATGGGCCGCATCTCATCAGCTCCACCCATCTGCGCATCCGCCTTTCCGAAGACCATGGGCAGGCTCCTTCGCAGGAGTCGGACGACGAGCAACTCGAGGCCCATTGCAGCTTCCAGACCCAGTGCTGCCACCGACTCGCTCCGGCCGATGCTCCGCGCGACCTCGACGGCCATTTGCGCAGGCCTCGCATCCACGGCGTGCAGACCGCCCGGGTGGTCGGCCCCAAGGGCCACGGCATCCATACCGACCTCCACGGACGAATCCAGGTGGTCTTCCCCTGGGACCGCAGGGCTGCCGCCAAGGGCATGCACCACGACGACTGCAGCTGCTGGATCCGCGTGGCCAGCCCGGCCAGCGGGGGCGCGCAAGGCTACCAGGGCGTGCCGCGCATCGGCCAGGAGGTGATCGTGGCCTTCGAACACGGCGATCCCGACCGGCCCCTGGTGCTGGGCTGCGTGAACGGACCGGACAACCCTCCGAACTGGGACCTCCCTGAGCAGTCCGCGCTCAGTGGGTGGCGCAGCCGGGAGCTGTTGCCGAACTGCGGCAACGGGGCCATGGGGCGCGGCAGTCATCTGGTGTTCGACGACACCGATTCCCAGATCCAGGCCCAGCTGGCCTGCGACCATGGGCATGGCGCACTGTCCCTGGGGCGCATCACCCGCATCCGTGGCAGCAGCGGCCGCCAGGAGCCCCGCGGCGAGGGCTTCGAGCTCCGCAGCGACGCCTTCGGCGCCCTGCGCGCAGCGGCCGGGCTGAGCCTGAGCACCGATGCGCGCCCGCGGGGTGAGGGCCGCATCGACGACACCCAGGAATCGCGCGCCAGGCTGCTGCGGGCCGCGCAGCAGCAGCATGTGCAGGCCCGGGTGGCGCGGCAGGCCGGAGTGGACGACACCGAGGAACAAGGCGAGGTGGCGGCCAGCCTGCAGGCGGCCGGCCAGCGCGACCTCGCGGCCCTCGCCTGCCCCCTGCCCGCTCGGGGCCTGGGCGACGCGAGCGCGGCCGCGGCGGCGGCGGCGCCAGCGGACCTGAACCTCGGCTCGGCCGCCTCGCTGCATGCCAGCGCGCAGGCCCATGCCCATGTGACCGCTGGAGAACAGCTGAGCCTGAGCAGCGGCGCACAGACCAGCCTGAGCGCCGGCGGCAGCCTGCTGGCCAGCGCGGCGCGAGGCATGCGCCTGTTCGCGTGGCGCGCCGGGTTGCGTCTGATGGCCTGCGCCGGCGACGTGGACATCCGCGCCCTGCGCCAGAACATCCGCATCTGGGCCAGGCTTCGCCTGGAGGAATCGGCCGAGCACATCAGCATCCGCGCCGACAAGGATCTGCTGCTGCAGGGGGGCCCCAGCGCCCTGCGCCTGGACCAGCAAGGCGTGCGCCTGCAGGCCGCGCAGTTGCAGGTGCATGCCGAGCTGAGCGTGCATCCGGCGCAGCCCCAGGGGCTGGGAGCACGCGGCATGCCCGATGCGCAGGAGTTCAGCCGCCAGGCCCGCCTCGACACGCCCGGCGCCGCCCGCTGGGCGGGCCTGCGCTACCGCCTGGTCCCCGAGCCCGGCGCCGCGGACGCCTGGCCGGCCATGGCCCACATGACGACGAGCGCGGCACTATCGCCCCCGCTGCACACGGCGCAGGAAGCGCAGTGGCATGCCGAACTGGAGTTCGAGCCCCTGCGCGCGGATTCCCCCGACGCCGAGGCAGGCAAGGCCTGAGGCAGCCTGCGGCCGACGGGCCCGGCACCCGAGGGTCCCGGCTCCCCGGCGCCTCAGCGCCTCAGCGCCGGCGCAGCAGGTGGGAGATCACGCCGGCCTGCTCGGTCTGCGCTACCAGCTCGTTGCCGGTCTGGCGGGCGAAGGCCTGGAAATCGCGCATGGAACCGTGGTCGGTGGCCAGCACCCGCAGCACCTGGCCGCTTTGCATGGCCGACAGCGCCTTCTTGGCCTTCAGGATGGGCAAGGGGCAGTTCATGCCGCGGGCGTCGACTTCCACGTCCACCTTGTCCAGCGCCGCGCTTTCCCCGCTCATGGCCGATCTCGTCCCTTGCGATCCAGAATCATGACAATTGTACGTCCCGATACGTCCGTCATGCGGCGGGAAATACCCCCGTGCTGAGGTAGCGGTCGCCGCGATCGCAGACGATGAACACGATGGTCGCCTGGCTGAGTTCGCGCGACAGGCGCAAGGCGATCTCGCAGGCGCCGCCGGAGCTGATGCCGCAGAACAGCCCTTCCTCGCGCGCCAGGCGCCGCGCCATGGTCTCGGCCGCGGCCTGGCTGACCGACTCGACGCGATCCACCCGCTCGGGCTGGTAGATCTTCGGCAGGTACTCCTGCGGCCATTTGCGGATGCCGGGGATGCGCGAGCCTTCCTCGGGCTGGGCGCCGACGATCTGCACCGCCGGGTTGCGCTCCTTCAGGTACTGGGAAACCCCGGTGATGGTGCCGGTGGTTCCCATGGACGACACGAAGTGCGTGACCGTGCCGTCGGTGTCGTGCCAGATCTCGGGGCCCGTGGTCTCGTAATGGGCGCGCGGGTTGTCGGGGTTGGCGAACTGGTCCAGCACCAGCCCCTTGCCCTCGCGCTGCATCTGGTCGGCCAGGTCGCGCGCGTATTCCATGCCCCCCGCCTTGGGGGTGAGGATCAGCTCGGCGCCGTAGGCGCGCATGGTCTGCGCGCGTTCCACCGACAGGTCCTCGGGCATGATCAGCACCATCCGGAAACCCAGGATGGCCGCGGCCATGGCCAGCGCGATGCCGGTGTTGCCCGAGGTGGCCTCGATCAGCGTGTCCCCCGCGCGGATGCTGCCGCGCTCGGCGGCGCGGCGGATCATCGACAGCGCCGGGCGATCCTTCACCGAGCCGGCGGGGTTGTTGCCTTCGATCTTCGCCAGCAGCACGTTGCCGCGGCGTTCGTTGTCGGCGGCGCCGATGCGCTGCAGGCGCACCAGCGGCGTGGCGCCGATGGTCTGTTCCAGGGTCTTGTACGAGGGCATCGAGTTTCTCCTTTCGACATTCTGGCACGCGCGCCCGATCCGCGCCGGCGCGCCCGCCGGCTTCAGCGCGCCAGATCAAGCACCCGTCAGGCGCATCACCAGCCAGACCAGGGGCGCGCACACCAGCAGGAAGGGCACGCTGATGCGGTGGAACTCGCCGAGATTGCCCCGGCCTCCTTCCAGACGCAGCGCGATCAGGTTGGCCAGCGAGCCCAGCGCCAGCCCGAAACCGCCGACGTCCACCGCCACGGCCAGGGGAATCGCCTGCCCCACCTGCGGCCACAGCAGCACCGTGGCCGGCACATTGCTCAGCACCTGCGACAGCAGCACCCCGCCGGCGTAGATCAGCGGCGGGCTGTGCCAGTCCAGGCGCAGCAGCCAGGCCTGCAGCGGCGCCCACTGGGCCAGGTGACCCAGGCCCGCGAACATGGCCGCCAGGGTCCCCAGCAGGCCCCAGTCCACGCGGCGCAGCACCTCTCGCCACGCCGTGGCGAACACCAGCAGCACCAGCGCCGCCGCGGCGGCCGATTGATGCTCCTGCAGCAACACCAGCACGCCCAGCAGCAGCAGCGCGGAGGTCCAGCCCAGCGCCGGCCGCAAGGCCGGGCCCTGCGCGGGC